>JAAZEB010000033.1 GCA_012512505.1 Armatimonadota bacterium
CACCCCCTGGCCCAGGCGGATCTCCATCAGCCAGCCGAGTGTGCCGCGTGACTGCCGCACCCGGGCGGCCAGCACCCGCGTGGCGGCGGCCACGCCCGACGCGTCGCTGCCGCCGACCAGGATCACGTTGTGCCCACCCCCGAACGGGTTGTGGACGCTGCGCACCTCGTAGCCCCCCGGACCAGGATAGCGCAGGTCGGTCAGCATGAAGAAGCGGTTGTACAACTCCTCGTAGACGCGATTGGTAGAGCGGTTGCCGAACAGGATGAGCGAGCGCCGAATCGGCACGGCGGCCTGGGGCGAGGTGTCCGGCAAGATCGGCACGTTGACGCCGGTAACGCTCCGGATCACCTGCCGCAGGTAGACCGCCTGGGCGCGGTAGAGTCCAGATGCCGGCACGACGAGGGCAATGGCCGGCTTGCCCCCCTTCACCAGGGCAGTGTTCCGGTGGAGGTCCTTCAGCTTTGAATACTGAGGCGGCACCGGTGCCGGGGGCGGCGGCGGCGGTGGCTCGACCCCGGAGACCAGGGCAACGCTGTCGATCAGCAGGCGCGGCGTCGGGTCGCGGTGCGTATAGAGATAAAGAATGATCTGCTTGGTATCGGCGGGGGCCACGCCCTTCACGGAGACGGGGGTGAACTCTTTGCTGCAGGGCGCGGCGAGGGCTGTCTGCACGTACTCGTTGGAGGGCAAGAAGCGCAGTTGCAGGTAGGCACCGGCCGAAGACTCCCCCTCGATTCCCCGGACGTGCGCGGTAGCCTGGTAGGCGAGGCCGGGCGTCGCGTCTACCGTCTGGGTGATGCCGATCTCGGAGGTTGGGTCGCCATCCTCCAGGCGCAGGGCCTGCTTGCCCGCGTTCGCCACGGAGACGAAGGAAAGGCTCTGGTCGGCGCCACCCCCGGCGTAGAGGCTCCAGCCCTCCGGCACGCCGTAGGCATCCGCCCCCGCCTCAAAGGAAGGGTTGCGCAGCAGGTTCTCTGAGACCGCTGCCGAACCGCTGGTGGCCGCGAGCACAAGCAGCAGCAGCGCTGCGGGCCCGGGGGCGAGATAGCGCGCCAGATTACCCATGGTGGCACTCCGTTCTGGGGTTTGGCGAATGATTCGGCCCTTGCGGCACGGCTCCCTGCCTCCGGGCGCGCGTGGCGGCGCGGTGGCTTGCCCGGGTGAGCCCTGAAGCTGGGGTGGTGTTCTGCCGATAAAAAAGAGTGCGGCCGGGCGCTCCTCTCGACAGCTCTTTTGGCGCCCGCTGATCGAGAGCGTTCGCGCCCGGCCCTCCCCCTATCTTTTGCCCTCGCGCACCAGCGCCACCGCGTTCTCCAGCGCCTGGGCATCGAAGGGGCCGTGGGGAACCCCCACCCGCCCGAACCGGATGCGCCCCTCCGGGTCGATCAAGAAGACCGCCGGCCGCGAGAAGCCCTCGCCTTTGGCCGTCACCCGGTAGGCGTCGCTCACCGTGAGTTTGGCATCACTGAGGAGGGGATAGCGGAGTTCCTGCCCTGCCACCGCGCCGCCCTTGCCCCTGACCGGCTCCACCGAGATGGCGGCCGCGCGGATTCCCAGCGCCTCGATCTCCTTGCTGAGCTGCTGCAACTGCAGCAGGTGCTGCACGCAGTTCGGTCACCACATCCCCTTATAGAAGTAGAGGAGCACATGCTCCTTGCCCCGGGAATCGGCCAGGGCAAACTCGCGGCCGTCTGAGCCAGGCAAGGTAAACTCGGGGGCTTCCTGGCCCACCAACTCGCTATCAGTCGCCGTGCCGGCCATCAGCGGCGGCATGCCTACCCCCGCCTTGCCTTTGGCCATCGGCATCCCTTGGGCGCCCGGCGGCGCGGCCGGCGCCGGGCGGTTCGCGGCGGCCCCCGTTCTGGCCGCCGGCTCCGGCGGCGCGGCCCGCTTGCATGCTGGCACCCCCAGCAGCAGCAGCAGCAGCGCCAGCAGCACCCCTGTCCCGCGGATGTGATCCTCCATTTGTCACCTCCGTGCCTGCGCTCCGCCCAACGGCAGGGCAGCAGCCGGGCATCGCCACGCCTCGGCGCCCGCTGGCCAGAGCCGCAACCGTTCAGCAGCATTGTTCGCGGAGCCCCGTCACCCACCTGCGCGGTGGGGGCCGCTTTAAGTTTGGCGGGCACACCCGCCGATACCAATAACAGCGCCGCCGGCCCGGAGTGCCAACCGCTGTCTGCCGGCCGCGCGCGGCGACTGGGAAAGGGCGCGTCATGTTCTTGTTGGTGGGCCTTGGGGTGGTGTTCGGCAGCATCTTGCTTGGCTTCACGATGCACGGAGGCAAGGTCGCCGCCCTCAACCAGGTCAGCGAGTTCATCATCATCGGCGGCACGGCGTTGGGCAGTGTGTTGGTGGCCAACCCGCCGGCGCTGGTGGCGCGCACCTTCAAGAGCGTACTCGCCCTCCTCAAGGGCAACCCCTACTCCAAGGCCTGCTACCTGGAGCTGCTGCGCCTGCTCTACGACCTGTTCATGCTCGCCCGCAGAGAGGGCGTGGTCGCCCTCGACGAGCATGTCGAACGCCCCCACGACAGCCAGTTCTTCGCCAACTACCCGTTCTTCCACCGTCACCCCCACGCCCTCTCCTTCCTGGCCGACACGATGAAGGTGATGATCTCCGGCGGTGTCGCCAGCCACGACCTGGCGGAGATGATGGAGATCGACCTGGAGAAGACGCACGAGGAGGCGGGGAAGCCGGCGCAGATCATCGCCAAGGTAGCCGACGCGATGCCCGGCTTCGGCATCGTCGCCGCCGTGCTGGGGGTGGTGATCACGATGGGCGCCATCGGCGGCCCGCCAGAGCAGGTGGGCGAGAAGGTGGGCGCGGCACTGGTCGGCACCTTCCTGGGCGTGCTGCTGGCCTACGGCGTCTTCGCGCCAATCGCCGCGGCGCTGGAGAGCCACAACGCCGCCGAGGCCAACTACCTGGGGTGCATCAAGTGTGCTCTGCTCAGCTTCGCCCGGGGCGATGCCCCGCTGACGGCCGCGGAGTTCGCCCGCCGGCACATCGAGCCGGATGCGCGCCCCTCCTTCACCGAGATGGAAGAGGCGCTCAAGGGCAGCAGCCGGCTGAGCGCGGCCGCCTGAGCCAACCCGAAACCTGACCGCGTGCCGCGAGGGCACGCCGGCCACCCCAGGGCGGCGCCTGGCGCCGCCGGATCGACCGCATTCACCGGAGGATTGCTCGTGGTAGAAGGCTCGACGGGCGGGGGGGCTCCCCCCGTCATCCGCATCGTGCGCAGGAAGGGGCACGCCGCCCACCACGGCGGCGCCTGGAAAGTCGCCTACGCCGACTTCGTGACGGCAATGATGGCCTTCTTCCTCGTGATGTGGATCGTCGGCCTGAGCGAGCCGGTGCGCGAGGCGATCCAGGCCTACTTCCGGGATCCCGTCGGGTTCTCCGAGGCGGTGCGCGCCGGCCAAAGTCCCCTCGGCCAGGGCGAGACCGTGATCGCCACCTTCACCAGGCCGAACGCCGGCGAGGCGGAACCACCCGACGCCCGGCGGTTGGAGGCGGCCCGGCGCGCCATCGTCACCCAGCTCGAGCAGACGCCGGAGCTGCGCACGCTGCGCGACAGCGTCCGCGTGCGGCTGGATAACGAAGGGCTGCGCATTGAGCTGATCGAGCGCTCGTCGGACCTCTTCTTCGATAGCGGCAGCGCCGCCCTCAAGCCGCGCACCTACGCCCTGCTGAAGGTGATCGCCACCGAACTGCGCGCCCTCGGCCGCCCACTCGTCCTTGAGGGCCACACCGACAGCCGTCCCCTGCGCCGCGACGACAACTACACCAACTGGGAGCTCTCCACCGACCGGGCCAACGCCGCCCGGCGCGCCCTGATCGCCTTCGGGCTGCCTCCCACCCAGGTGGTGGAGGTGCGCGGCTACGCCGACCGCCGACCGCTCCGCCCCAAGGAGCCGGCGCACTTCTCTAACCGCCGCGTCAGCATCCTGGTCCGCAACCGCCGCACCTGAAGGCGGCCCCCGCTCGGGCCGCCGTAGGAGAATGCGCTCGCCCGCCGAACTGCATACGCGGAAAGACCCACGGCGACGGCCTTATGGACTCAGCGCACGCAGGTGGATCCGTGTCTGCGGGGCACCCGCCCCCCCGGCCCGGCTCGTCCCGGGCAGCCGTTAGTGGGCGCTCCATCGTTCTGGGTCTGGCGCTCATCCCACCCACGGCTTGGTGGTTGGCCCAGGTCGAGTACGTTCGCTATTCCGATACCCCCACGATCCCGGCGCTCTTCTTTCACTGCGTGGCGCTGCTGCTGCTCCTGACCGCGGCCAACGCCGTCCTTGCCCGCCTCCGGCCGCGGTGGGCCCTGCGCCGTGAGGAGCTGATCGTCGTCTACTCCCTCCAGGTGATCGGCAGCAACCTGGCCGGGCACGACCAACTGCAGATCCTCTTCACCACCATCGCCTGGCCCGGCGCCCGCGCCACCCCGGAGAACCGCTGGGAGGAGCTGCTCCTGGAGCACGTGCCGCCCTACCTCCTGCCGGCGCGCTCGGCGCTGCCGGCGCTCTTCTCCGGCCATTCCTCGCTCTATGCCGACGGCCATTGGCAGGCCTGGCTGGTGCCCATCGCGATCTGGGTTGCGTTCGTTTGCGTTCTGGCGGGCACCATGTTCTGCTTGCTGACGCTGCTGCGTCGGCAGTGGGACCACGAGCGCCTCACCTACCCGCTGACGGAGGTGCCGCTCGGGATCGTGCAGCCGGGGCAGAGCATGTTCCGCAACCCGCGCTTCTGGATCGGCTTCACGCTGGCCGCCGGACTGCAGTTGGTGCAGCTCGCCTCCGTCTTCCTGCCGACGCTGCCCCAGATCCGCCTCACCCCGCGCTACTACTACTTCAGCGGCACCCCCTGGCACGCTTTCGGGCCGATCCCGGTCTGCTACTACCCGTTTGCCGTCGGCCTGACGTTCCTGCTGCCGGTGCAGCTCAGCTTCTCGGTGTGGTTCTTCTTCTTCGTCTCCCGCCTGCAGCGCGTCGTCGCTGCCGCCGCCGGCTACAACCCCTACGAGGATTTCCCTTACATCGACCAGCAGAGCGGCGGCGCCTACCTTGCCTTCGCGCTGTTCGTCCTCTGGACCGCCCGCGGCCACCTCGCCGCCGCCTGGCGGCAGGCGTTCCGGGGGAAGGGCACCGACGACCGCGAGGAGCCGCTCTCCTACCGAGCGGCGTTCTTCGGCTTCGGTGCCGGGCTGCTGCTGCTGTTCGTCTGCCTGGTGGCCGTGGGGATGCGCCCCTGGGTGGCCGGCAGCTACCTGCTGCTGCTTTTCCTGATCGTGCTCACCGTCACCCGCCTGCGCGCCGAGATCGGCACTCCCACCATTGAGCTGTACCAGCGCGGGGCGGACGACATCCTGGTGCGAGGGCTGGGCGCCGGTGCCCTGGCCCCCCGCGAGTTGGGCGCGTTCTCGCTCCTCTTCTTCCTGACGCGCACCCACCGCCAGTTCCCGATGCAGCACCACGCCGACACCCTGCGCCTGGCAGAGCGCGCGCACCTCGATCAGCGCCGCTTCGCGCTGGCCATCGGTGCCGCCACGCTCCTCGGCGCCGTGTGCGCCTTCTGGGCACTGCTGCACGTCACCTATCAGACCGGGCTCATGACCGCCCGTTTCACCGGGCCCGCCGGCTGGGCCTTCGGCGACGAGCCCTGGCAGCGCATGACGCGGTGGGTCACCACCCCCGCGCCGGCAAAAGCCGGCCCCAACTGGGCCTACTTCTTTGGCCTGGGCTTCACTTTTCTGCTCGTCTGGCTGCGCGCGCGCTACCTCTGGTGGCCGCTCCACCCCGCCGGCTACGTTGTCTCCAGCAGCTTTGCTCTTCAGCGCCTCTGGGTGCCGCTGATGGTAAGCTGGCTGGCCAAGACGATCATCCTCCGCTATGGCGGCCTCCAAGGCTACCGCACGGCACTGCCCTTCTTCATCGGGCTGGTGCTCGGCGAGTTCAGCACCGGCCTCCTCCGCACGATCCTGGACCTCTCCCTCGGGCTTTACCTCCCGGCAGACTCCGGCATCGGCGGGCTGTAGAAGGACAAGCAAATGGAGAATAGCTACCAAGCCTACGTGGTTTCACACACCCATTGGGACCGGGAGTGGTTCAAGCCGTTCCAGGGGTTCCGCAAGCACCTGGTCGATGTGATGGACGAGTTGATGGATGTGCTGGAGAGCGATCCATCCTACCGCTGCTTCACGCTGGACGGCCAGACGGCACCCCTGGAGGATTACCTGCAGATCCGCCCGGAACAGCGCGAGCGCCTGGTGAGCCACATTCGCTCCGGGGAGATCGAGATCGGCCCGTGGTTCGTCTCGCCGGATGAGTTCCTGGTGAGCGGCGAGTCGCTGGTGCGCAACCTGCTGCTTGGCTTCCGCCAGGCGCGGGCCTACGGCGTGGAGCCGATGAAGGTGGGCCACGTGCCGGACTGCTTCGGGCACGTCTCGCAGCTTCCCCAGATCCTCGCCGGGTTCGGCATCGGCAACGCCACCCTCTTCCGCGGCCTCGCCTCGTCGCTCACCCGGCACGAGTTCCAGTGGAACGCCCCGGACGGCACTAGCATCCTTGGCGTGCTGATGGAGTCCGAGTGGGCCTACAGCTCCCTGTGGTATGCCCTCCGCGACTTCTGCGAGGGCGCCCTCCCCTACGACCGGGCCGAGGTCGTGCGCCGCATCGCCGCCCTGCGCGACAAGCATGCCGCCCGCGCCAACACCAACCTCCTCCTCTTCATGGATGGCGTGGACCACTCGCCCGTCTGGCGAGACCTGGGCCGCGCCCTCCGCGACGCCAACGCCGACCTGCCCGGCTTCACGATCCAGCAGTCGCGCCTGGGTGACTACCTCGCGGAGCTGAGCCGTGCCCTCGCCGGTCGCGAGCTGCAGCAGCGCACCGGCGAACTGCGCCAGACCTCGCGCGAGGGCATGAACCGCCTCTTCATGGGCACGATGACCTCACACGTGCGCCTCAAGCAGGCAAACGCCGCCTGCGAGAAGCTGCTGGCGCTTTTGTGCGAGCCGTTCTCCGTCGCCGCCGCCCTCCTGGGCAAGCCCTACCCGACCGGCTACCTCAACCTGGCCTGGCATTACCTCCTGCTCAACCACCCGCACGACAGCATCTGCGGCTGCAGCATCGACCAGGTCCACCGCGACATGCGCTACCGCTTCGACCAGGCACGAATGATTGGCGAGATCCAGCTTCAGGAGCGCCTGGAGTACCTCGCCGCGCGCATCCGTTACACCGACGCGGAGAACCTGGAAGGTGCCCCCGAGGGTCAGGTGGGCTACGTCTTGTTCAACCCGGACACCCACCCCAGCCCGCGCGTCGTGCGCCTCTCGCTACTGCTGGAGAACGGCTTCATGCCGGAGCACCTCCTGCTGCAGATGCCGGATGGCCGGCCCGTGCCCTGCCAGGTGCTGGAGCGACAAGCCGAGGGTGGCCTCTACAAGGAGCATCACGCCGTGCCGATCTACCGCGGCGGCACTCGCGTCGATCTGGTCGCCTCCCTCCCGGAGCCGATCCCGCCCCTGGGCTATTGCACGCTGATCGCCACGCAAAGTCCCACCCGCGTGGACCAGCCCGGCTCCCTCTTTACCGGCCCCCAAACGCTGGAGAACGAACACCTGCGCGTGACGATTGCCCCCAACGGCACCCTCACCCTGCGGCACCTCACCAGCGGCTACCAGACCGAGGGCCTGCTGGCGTTCGCCGATGAGGGCGACGTCGGCGATGGCTGGAACTACGTGCCCCCACGCCACGGAGCGGTCTACTCCAGCGTCGGCCTGCCTGCCAGCATCCGGCGCCTGGCCGACGGCCCCCTCGCCGCCCAGGTGGAGATCGAGCAGCGGATGGAGGTGCCTGCCGCCTGCCTCGATGGCGAGCACCGCACCCCCGAAACCGGCGTCAACACGATCCGCACGCGGTTGACCCTGGTCGCCGGCTGCCCCTACCTCGACGTGGAGACGACCGTGGAGAACAACACGCGCGACCATGCCCTGCACGTGCTCTTTCCCACGGGCCTTACCGAGGCGCGCGTCAGCGCGGCGGATACCGCGTTCGACGTGGTCGAGCGCGAGATTCGGCTGCCCGACACCAGCGGCTGGCCGGAACCGGCCTACTCAAGCTGGCCGCGCCACAGCCTGGTGGATATCAGCGATGGCACCCGGGGCCTGGCAATCCTGAGCGAGGGCCTCTACCAATATGACATCCAGGACGACATCTGCCGCACCCTCTCGCTGCTCCTGGTACGCGGCTTCCACAATGTCGTCGGCCGCCCCGGCGATCCGGACGCGCAATCGCTGGGCACCCACCACTTCCACTACGCGCTCTATCCCCACACCGGCGACTGGCAGGCGGCCCACCTCCCCGCCGTGGCGCAGGCGTTCCGCCTGCCGCCGATCGTCACCCGCACGCGCACCGTCTGGCGCGGCGTGGCGCTCCCGCAGCCCAAGCGCACGCTCCCGCCGGCACAGAGCTTCCTGTCGCTGGCGCCGGCACCGCTCATCCTCTCGGCGCTGAAGCAGGCGGAGGACCGCGACACGTTCATCCTGCGCTTCTACAACCCGAGCGACCACGCCGTGGAGGCCGAGGTGCGCTGCTTCGCCCCGCTGCGGGAGGCCTACCTTACCAACCTCGATGAAGAGCGCCTCTCCCCCCTGGCGCTGAACGAGGGCGTCTTGCGCGTGCCGGCCGGCGCCCGCAAGATCGTCACCGTGGAACTGGTGGCCGGGTAGCAGGAGCACAGAAAGCCCCCCCTGCCCCCCCAAAAACTGGGGGGGTGGGAGG
>JAAZEB010000264.1 GCA_012512505.1 Armatimonadota bacterium
GCGCTCGGCCGGTCCCTCCCTGCGTCAGGTGTTCGTGGTCCACGGCGAGGAGCGGCAGTCACTGGCGTTCGCCGATACCCTCCTGACCACCGGCATCCCCAGCGTCACCGTGCCCTTCCCCGGCGACCAGCACGAGGTGTGAGATCGCCTCTGCCCCCCTTCCCCCCCAATCCTGGGGGGGCGCCTACTCACCACAGAGTTCGTTCCCCCCGATTTCGGGGGGCCAGGGGGGCGGCATCCCCGCGCAACCGTGCGTAGCATTAAAGCTTTCTAATGAAGTTCTAATCTCCCTCTAATGTTCATCATGTACAATAGGCAGCTAACGGGTCATCCGTCACGCCGATTGCCATGATAAGAGCGACCCGTGTGGGCCGCCCGTAAGGGCCGGCGCGGAAGCGGGCCGTTACAGGCGACGGGTGTGAGGGCGCTCGGTGGTGGAGACGCCTCCGCCACCGGGGCATGTTCCCCGCGGGATGCCTGCGGAATGGAGGTTGCCGATGCGGTCACGAAGAGGATTCACCCTCATCGAGTTGCTTGTGGTTATCGCGATCATCGCGATCTTGGCTGCGATCCTGTTCCCAGTGTTCGCGCGCGCCAGGGAGAATGCCCGGAAAGCGTCCTGTCTGTCCAACGTCAAGCAGCTTACCTCCTCGATGCTGATGTACGCTCAGGATCACGACGAGAAGCTCTTGTTCTACTGCGACTACTTCTCGCCGGGCAACCAGTGCCTGCCGCAGTCGCACTGGCCCTACTCGCTCCAGCCGTACGTGAAGAACGAGAAAGTGTTCGTGTGCCCCGGACATGGGGTCCAGGCCGGTACCCTCAGCTACCGCTGCAGCGGCTACGCGGTGAACTACCGCCACGTGCTGCGCTGCTGGAGGGGCGATGAAGTCAACTGTATGACGCCGCGGGCGATGGCCTCCATTGAGCGCCCGGCCGAGACGCTGATGATCGGTGACGGGGAGTACGACGACAACAGTTGCGGCGCCAACAATCCGCCGGCGCTCTACTGCACGGAGTGCTGGCCAACTGGTGGACCGTGTACCCCCTCCGCCAAGTGGAGCGGACTGGCACGCCGGCACACCGACGGCGGCAACTATGGCTTCGTGGACGGGCACGCCAAATGGTTGCGGCCAGAGCAGATCAAGGGCCGGCGCGGCAGGGGCAACGAGCTGTGGGGCCACTTCGGCGATCCCGACCGCCCGGCGTAACCCCACGGCCAGTCACCCGCTGAACGGCAACGGCTGAGGCAGCGCCGCCACGCCCACCGGGGCGGGCGGCGCTGCTCTGATTCCTGGCGCCATTTGCCCCCCCCCTTGCCCCCCAATCCTGGGGGGTGGTGGCCCCCCTTCCCCCCCCAATGTTGGGGGCTATCGGCCCCCCCTTCCCCCCAATGCTGGGGGGGTCTCCACTCGCCACTGAGTTCGTTCCTCCCCCGTTCTCGGGGGGACCAGGGGGGCCGCCGCAGCCTCCCTTCCCCCCCAATGTGGGGGGGGCGCCTACTCACCACAGAGTTCGTTCCCCCCGTTCTCGGGGGGCCAGGGGGGCCACCACCGCAGGATCCCCCATCCCCGGTCGAGAAGGAGAGGGGGACTCCCTGCCGTCGGCGGGGAGCCAGGAAGTTGCCGGGGGGTTCCGTCATGTCAGGCTACCGGGCCGTGTGTTGGGTGCTGCCGCTGGTGCTGGTCGCGCTGGCGGCGGGAGGCTGGTACGTGCAGGAGTGTTCGTGTGCCGGCGAGACCGGCGCCGCGGGGGCGGCCGGAAGGAGCGAAACGGTGTGGACGGCGCCTTGGGGGCGTGGCGCGCGCGAGCCGGTGCTCACGCCGCCGGATCCCCGCTGGTTGGAGGCTTACCCGGTCGCCAAGCCGCGCACCTACCGGGGGCGCAACCTGGAGCACGTGTTGATGCCGATCGGGGGTATCGGCACCGGCACGATCTGGCTGGACGGGCAGGGGCGGCTGGCCGTATGGCAGATCTTCAACAACCACGAGGAGAACCGCATCCCCGACAGCTTCTTTGCCATTCGTGCCCAGGCCGAGGGGAAGCCGGCGGTGGTGCGCCTGCTGCAGACGGTGCCGGAGGAAGGCTTCCAGCCAATGCCGGCCCTGGAGTATGAGGGCGGCTATCCGATTGCCCGCCTCTACTTCGACGACCCGACGCTTCCGGTCAAGGTGCGCCTGGAGGCGTTCAACCCGCTGATCCCCACCGACACGGCGAACTCGGCGCTGCCTTGCGCCTTCTTCCGGATCACCGCCCGCAATGAGGGCGCCACCCCGGTGCGCGTGCATGCCCTGGGCACGCTGCAGAACGCCGTTGGCAGCAGCGGTGGCCCCGGCATCCATGGCGTGCGCTCCGCCCGCTATGGTGGCAACCGCAACCAGTTTCTGCGACAGCGGGGGCGCACGGCGCTGCTGATGCACCAGGGGCTGGGCCACCTGGTGCCAGGATTGCAGCAGGTGCGCGATGACACCGGCGCCCGCGCGGAGGGCCCTGACCTGCTGTGGGTGGACCGCCTCGGCGGGCCGGTGGAGACCGCCGCCGCCGGCCCCCAGGCCACCGAGCAGGTGGAGCTGATGGCCAGGCTGACCCGCGAGGGCGGCGTGATCGTCGCGGCCGGGGTCACCCCGCAGTTCTTTGAGGCGGTGAAGGCGGTCCAACAGAAGGTCAGCCGCTGGCAAGATACCCTGGAGGTGTTCGAGGACTTCGAGAAGGACAGCTATGAGGGATGGAGCGTGCGCGGCACCGCCTTTGGCGACCGGCCGCACACCGGCACCTCCCCCGGCCAGCAGCCGGTCAGCGGCTTCTTCGGGCGGGGCCTGGTGAACACCTACCGGCCGGATGACGGCCCGCAAGGCGAGCTGGTCTCTCGGCCGTTCACCATCCGCAAGCGCTACATCGGCTTCCTGATCGGCGGCGGTGAGTACGCCGGGGAGACCTGCATCAACCTACGGGTGGCTGGGCAGGTGGTCCGCACTGCCACCGGCAAAAACGCGGAGCTGCTGGAGGCCACCTCCTGGGAGGTCTCCGACCTGATCGGCAAGGAAGCGGTGCTGGAGATCGTCGACCACCACTCCGGCGGGTGGGGCCACATCAACGTGGATCACATCGTCTTCGCCGACGTGCCGCCGGACAGCCTGATGCGCCTGGAGAGCACGGTTGAGGCGCTGGCGGCGGCGATCCCCCTCTCCTTCACCGGCGCGGCCCCCGGCGGCGCCGCGGCGATCGGCATCGCCCAGGTTACCGATCCGGCCGTGTTGCACGGTCTGGAGTCGCAGTGGGCAGTTCGGGCCTACACCCGGTTGACCGGCTTCCGGCCGGGGGCCGCGGGCTACCGGGTGCTCGCCTCACTGCCCAACGGCGACCCACTGATCCTGATGGGGCCGGCCGGCAAGGCGACCCTGGTCCTCTGCCTGGCGCCGGACCTGCCGCGGGAGTGGGCGGAGCGCCTCCTGCTGGCGGCGCGGGGGCGGGCGCTGGAGAAGGGGCAGCGTCTGGTGGCCGGCGCGCCGCAGTTCGGCAGCATGGCGCTGGCTTCGCCCAACCGCTTTGTCACCGCCCGGAACTGGACCGAAAGCGCCGCCCTGGCCGAGGAGTTCGCGCGCTCGGGGGCGCTGGGCGGCAACGGCGACTCCGCCGAGACGCCACCCGGGCAAACGGTAAACGGCGCGCTCTCGGTGCCGATGACCGTGCCGCCGGGCGAAGAGCGCACCGCCACCTTCGTGATCACCTGGCACTTCCCGAACGCCGAGCGCCACGGCCACCCCGGCAACCTCTACAACCGGCGCTTCCGCGACGCCCTCGCCGTTGCCGACTACGCCTGTGCCAACGCCCAGCCGCTCTGGGAGCGCACCCGGCTCTACCACGCCACGCTCTACCAGTCGAACCTGCCGGAGGAGTTCCTCGATGCCATCAGCTCGCAGAGCGTGGTCTTCCGCGGCCCGGCGGCGTGGTGGGCGGAAGACGGCTACTTCGCCGGCTATGAGGGCTGCTACGGCTGCTGCCCGCTCAACTGCACCCACGTCTGGAACTACGCGCAAACGCACGCGCGCCTCTTCCCGGAGGTGGGCCGCAACATGCGCGAGTCCGACCTGCTCGTCTTCCTGCACGAGAGCGGCGAGACCTCGCACCGGCAGCACGCGCCACACAACGCCGTCATTGACGGCCACGCGGCCACCATCGAGGCGGCCTACCGCGAGTATCAGCTCAGCCCCGACCGCCAGTTCCTGGAGCGTGTTTGGCCGGCGGTGAAGAAGGCGGTCGACTGGTTGATCCAGGCAATCGACAAGGACGGCGACGGTGTGCCGTCCGGGCACCAGTGGAACACCTACGACTGCGCGGTTTCCGGCGCCAACACCTTCATCGGCTCGCAGTATCTCTCGGCGCTGGCCGCCGGCGAGCGCATGGCGCAGGTGATGGGCGAGGAGGAGACCGCGGCCCGCTGGCGCGCCCTCCGCGAAGCGGGGATGAAGAACCAAAACGAGCGCCTCTGGAACGGGGAGTACTACATCCAGATCCCCGACCCGCAGCCAGCCCACGACTACAACACCGGCTGCCACAGCGACCAGTTGCTGGGCCAGTGGTGGGCACATCAACTTGGCCTGGGCTACCTCTACCCGCGCGAGCGAGTGCGTCAGGCACTGGAGGCAATCCTGCGCCACAACTTCCGCGAGCAGTTCGCCGGCTTCCAGCAGGCACCCCGCCGCTACGTGCTGGATGACGAGGGCGGCCTGCTGATGTGCACCTGGCCGAAGGGAGGGCGCCCGGATCCGTTCATAATCTACGCCGACGAGGTGTGGACCGGCATCGAGTACGCCACGGCCGGCCAGATGATCTACGAGGGGATGATCGAGGAGGCGCGGCAGATCGTGCGCACCGCGCGCGGGCGCTACGACGGCCGTCGGCGCGACGGCCTCAACTCAGGGCCGGGCGGCAACCCATTCAACGAGCTGGAGTGTGGCAAGTTCTACGCCCGCGCCATGAGCTCGTGGGGGCTGCTGATCGCCAGCCAGGGCCTGATCCTGGAGGGGCCGGCAGGCCGGATCGGCTTCCAGCCGAACTGGCAGCCGGAGAACCACCGCTCCTTCTTCACCGCCCCGGAGGGTTGGGGCCTCTTCCTGCAGCAGCGCAACGAGGAGCGCCAGCTCGACCGCATCGAGGTGCGGCACGGCCGCCTGAAGGTGCAGGAGCTGGTCTTCGCCGTGCCGGAAGGCACCGAGACGGTGCGCCCGACGGTGACAATCGCCGGTCGCGCCGCCAAGGTGACGGCCGCCCGCGCCGGCACCGAGGTGCGCCTGCGCCTGGCAGCGCCGGTCACCGTCACCGAGGGTCAGACCATCGAGGTAACCCTGGCGCTGTAGCCATCAGATCGGTCGTTCGCCACATATCCGCGCGTGGGAACGACGCATGCGGCAACCATCGGCGCCACGGAACGCTGGGCGGCGAGGTGAGCGCGTCGTCCCCACGATGAGCCTCTACCGGAAGGATGGCGCCACCCCGGTGTCAATGCACCACCGTTTCCCCGTCTCCCGCTGCCGCCAGGTGAGCGGGAAAACCCGGCGGCCGGCGCGCGCTCCACGCACGCGCCGGTGCCCCTGCCGCCTTGTCAGCGTGCTGTCTTGTTTGCTGGGAGTGTTGCTCATGTCCTGCCTTGCCAACCCCGCTGCCGCCGAGTACCTCAGTGATCAGCGCGAGCGGATCGAACATGTTGAGCAATCGTTCGGCATCCTCGGTTACGACTCGGCGGTGCGCGTGGCCGGCCGGGCGCCGGTGCCGATCCGGATCGGGCACCGGGAGTACGCCAAGGGCCTGGGCACGCACGCCCACAGCGAGATCCAGGTCTACCTGGGCGGTGAGTACCTGCGTTTCGAGGCGGAGGTGGGCCTGCACTGGGAGGAGAACACGGCCGGCTCGGTGGTCTTCCAGGTGTATGTTGACGGCGAGAAGCGCTTCGACAGCGGCATCCTGCGCCGCGACGATCCGCCCCGGCCGGTGCACGTTTCGGTGGCCGGGGCGCGGCAACTGGCGCTGGTGGTCACCGATGCCGGCGACGGGATCGCCTGTGACGGTGCCCACTGGGCGGAAGCGCGCCTGGTACGCGACCCCAGTAAGCCACGCCCGGCGGAGGCAGCGCAGACGCCGCTGGACATCGCGCCGTTTGCCCGCGTCGTCACCTGCGACCCGGAACGCCGCGACGGCTGCCGTGCCGGCCGCCTGGAGGAGTTCCCGGCGGAAGACGTGTTCCTGGAGCAGGAGCTGGCCCCAACCCGAGGCGGCGGCTACGTGGTGCCGGTGTGGCAAGGCGACCAGGGCTGCATCGGCCTGGTGTGGGCCGAGCGCCGCGTCCTCACCGAGCTGGCGCTGCATTTCCCCGCCAGGGGCCCGGTGCCCTCCGCCGAAGGTGTGCGTGTCGAGTACTGGTCGTCACAGGGCCGGATGGATGACTGGGGCGCCATCGGGCAGACCTGGTGGCAGGGAAAGTGGGAACCGCTTCCCGGCACGCTGGAGGTGGGTGAGCGCGAGTGGGTCTACCGCATCGATCCGACGGTGCCGGAGTTCGAGACGCGCGCCGGCGTCCACAAGATCCGCTGGGTGCTCCCCGGGTCGACGGTGCCGCCGCGGGTGCAGCGCCTCTCGGCGCGCACCCGGGGGTGCTGGCAGGAGGGCCGCTTCCGGATCGAGCTGGAGCGCCCGCTGCCCGGCCGGCAGGGGGAGATCGAGCTTTACAACGGCTACCTCCTGGATGCTGCCGGCAAGCCAGCCGGCACGCGCCGCCGCTGGAACCTGGGCGAGCCGCTGCACCTGGCGCTGCGCTACACCACCGTTCCGCGCCTGCCCGACCGCACCGTGATCCGTCTCCGCACCCCGGAAGCGGCCTTCGGCGTGGCCGTCGAGGACGTGCTCGCGCACGGCTGCGTCTACGTGCCTCATGGGGGCGTCTTTGTCGTGCCCGCGGCTTCCCCTCTGAGCCTGGCCGCCTACAAGCGCCAGATCGCCGGCCGGCAGACGGTGCTGGCGCGGGTGCGGCAGATGCCGGACCAGAGCTTCGCGCGTGCGCAGGAGGTCCTGCTGAACCCACGGTCGGCGCGCGACCCGATCCTGCTGTCGCTGGCGTGTGACAACCGCAAGATCGTCGTCCAGCGGGAGGGCGCGCTGGAGATGGACGACCTCGACGTAACGCCCAGCGTCGGCCACGGCACCACGGAGGGCTTCGCCCGCCACCTGGAGGAGCGCTGGTTCCCGATCCCGGTGATCCGCCGGCAGGAGGGGGACCTCGTTTACCAGCAACGCACCTTCGTTGCCCCGCTGGGAGAGGCCCCGCTGCCGGCCGGCGCGCCGTGGCTTTATGAGAAGGCGCTGGGCGTGGTGGAGCTGCTCGTCGAGAACCGGGGGGCGGAGGCTGCCACGGCGGCAATGTCGCTGGCGTTCACGCGCAAGCGGCCCCAACCGGGCAGCCAGGAGGTGATGAAGGAGCCGCTCACCACGCTGCAGGCTGGGCCGGAGGGGATCACCGCGGTGGCCGAGGGCCGCCTCCTCGCCCTGGTGCGCCTGGAAGCGGACGGTGCCCTGGCGGCAACGGTGACCGAGGGCACGGTCACGCTGTCCGGTCAACTGCCGGCGGGGGCAAGCGCGCGCTGTGTGCTGTACCTGCCGCGCTGGGAGGCAAAGCCCGGGGAAGAGGCGAGCATCCCCGACGCCGACCGGCTGCGCGCGGCGACGAAGGAGTACTGGCGCGGCCTGCTGGCGCCAGCGATGCAGGTGTCAGTGCCGGAGCCGCTGCTGGAGGATGTCTACCGCGCCTCGCAGGTGCACATTCTAATTGCCGCCCGCAACGAGCAGGAGGGGGCGCTGACGGTGCCCTGGATCGCCTCGATGACCTACGGCGCCCTCGACACCGAGGCACAGGCGGTCATTCTGGCGATGGATCTGCTGGGCCACCACCAGTTCACGCGCCGGGGCCTGGAGTACTTCTTCACCCGCTACAACGAGCGCGGCTGCCTAGCCAATGGCTACACTCTGATGGGCACCGGCCAGAACCTGTGGACCCTGGGCGAGCATGGCGCGCTCACCGAGGATCGCGAGTGGCTGCGAAAGGTGGCGTCGCGCATCGAACAGGCCTGCCGCTGGATCCTCGCCCAACGGGAGAAAACGCGGGGGCCATCGGGAGTCCCCGAGGCCGGGATGGTGCCCCCGGGCGTGCTGGCCGACTGGGAGCGCTACGCCTACTACTTCTACGCGCAGGGCTACTACTGCGCCGGCCTGCGTGCGGGCGCCGAGCTGCTGGCGCGCATCGATCACCCGGCGGCGGCCGCGCTGCGGCGGGCGGCCCGCGACTACCGGCAGGATATCCTCCGGGCCTACCGGTGGAACCAGGCACGCATGCCGGTGCTCCCGCTGGCTGATGGCACCTGGGTGCCCGCCTATCCCTCCAGCCTCTACTGCTTCGGGCAAACCCGTGACTTCTACGGCGGCGTCAGCTCCATCGGCCACGACGTAGAGGTGGGCGCCAACCACCTGCTGGAGCTGGGCATCCTCGATCCGACCAGCCGCGATGGCGATTGGATCACCAACTACATGGAGGACGTCTGGTTCTACCTGCACCCCGGGCTGGCAAGCTATCCGCGCGAGGCAATGCAGGAGGACTGGTTCACCTACGGCGGCTTCTCCAAGCTGCAGCCCTACTACACGCGCTACGCCGACGTGCTGGCCCTGCGCGACGAGGTGAAGCCGTTCCTGCGCCACTACTTCAACACCTTCTTCCCGATGCTCAGCAGCGAGACGCTGGCGCTGTGGGAGCACTTCAATCAGATCGGCGCCTGGAACAAGACGCACGAGACCGCCTGGCTCCTGGAGCAGACGCGCCTGATGCTGGTGATGGAGCGTGGGCGCGAGCTGTGGCTGGCTCCCTTCGTCACCAACGCCTGGCTGAAAGACGGCAGCCGCGTGGCAGTGACGAACGCGCCAACGCGCTTCGGCACGGTGAGCTTCCAGATTGTGTCGCACGTCGCCCAGGGCTATGTCGAAGCGACGATCGCTCCCCCGACGCGCACGGCGCCGCGCGCCCTGGTGCTGCGCCTGCGCCATCCGGAGGGCAAACCGATCCGTTCGGTGGTGGTCAACGGCCGGCCGCACCGCCAGTTCGACGCGCGGCGAGAGTGCATCACCCTGCGCCCTGGCCCCGGGCCGATGGTGGTCCGCACGCACTACTGAGACGGCAAGTGGGAACTGAGGGAAAGAACCAGGCGCGAGGGTAACACAGTTGTTACCCTCGCGTAACATGGCGGAAACACAGCCCTGGTATTATTGGGATGGCTGCCGCGAGGGCGGTCGGCATCGACCTTGCCAGGAGGCGGTTGAGAGACGATCGTCCTGAGAGGGGGCGCCGGCCTCTGCCACGCTGGCGGGGCCACGGCGCGTTGCGTCAACCGGATTTGAGGAGGCCACCCAAAGTGAAGACACCAGGCGAGGTGATCGCGTTCGCAAAGGAGAACGACGTTCGCGTTATTGATTTCCGCTTCATTGACCTGCCGGGAATCTGGCAGCACTTCTCCATCCCGGTGCGGGATCTGACCGAGGAGCTGTTTGAGGACGGGCTGGGGTTCGACGGCTCCTCGATTCGCGGGTTCAAGCAGATCCACGAGTCGGACATGATCCTGCTGCCAGACCCGCAAACCGCCTTCCTCGACCCCTTTACGGCGGAGCCCACGCTGGATATCCTCTGCGATGTGCATGACCCACTGACGCGCGAACCGTATGCGCGCGACCCACGCTACATCGCCCGGCGCGCCGAGGATTACCTGGTGAGCACCGGCATCGCCGACATGGCCTACTTCGGTCCGGAGGCGGAGTTCTACATTTTAGATGACGTGCGTTATGACACCAACACGCACTCCGCCTTCTACGCGCTAGATTCCAGCGAGGCGGCGTGGAATACCGGCCGGCGCGAGGAGCCGAACCTCGGCTACAAGGTGCGCTATAAGGAAGGCTACTTCCCGGTGCCGCCCACCGACCAGTTCCAGGACCTGCGCACCGAGATGATGCTGGAGATGGAGCGGGCCGGGATCCCGATCGAGGTCCATCACCACGAGGTAGCCACCGCCGGCCAGGCGGAGATCGACATGCGGTTCGATACCCTCCTGGCGATGGCCGATAAGGTGATGAAGTTTAAGTACATCATCAAGAATGTGGCGCGCCGCCACAACCGGACGGTCACCTTCATGCCGAAGCCGATCTTCATGGATAACGGCTCCGGGATGCACGTGCACCAGTCGCTGTGGAAGGGGGGCCAGAACCTGTTCTGGGACGAGCGGGGCTATGCCGGGCTGAGCGAGATGGCGATCTATTACATCGGCGGCTTGCTGAAGCACGCCCCGGCGATCCTGGCGTTTGCCGCGCCGACCACCAACTCCTACCGCCGCCTGGTGCCCGGCTACGAGGCGCCCATCAACCTGATCTACAGCCAGCGCAACCGCTCCGCCTGCGTGCGTATTCCGGTCTACAGCAAGAGTCCGAAGGCGAAGCGCATCGAGTTTCGCCCGCCGGATCCATCGAGCAACCCTTACCTGTGCTTCGCGGCGCTGCTGATGGCTGGCCTCGACGGGGTGCAGAACCGGATCCTGCCGCCCGAGCCGATTGACAAAGACCTCTACGACCTGCCGGCAGAGGAGAAGCGGGCGGTGAAGAGCACCCCCGGTAGCCTGGCGGAGGTTCTCGACGCGTTGGAGAACGACCACGACTTCTTGCTCAAGGGAGACGTGTTCACCGAGGATACGATCGAGGCCTGGATCGAGTTCAAGCGCACGCGCGAGTTGGAACCGGTGGCGCTGCGCCCCCACCCGCACGAGTTTGTCCTCTACTTCGACATCTAGCGGAGCCGCAGGCCGCAAGCCAACGCTAGCGCGGCAGCCCCCGGCGTTCCGCCCTGCCGGGGGTTGCCGGGGCTCGCGGCGATATGCTATACTGGAAGCACCCCAGACGGCTGCGGGGGTCTCCGGCTGGTGTTCCCGCTCCCGGCGGCACTCCAACCGGTGCGGGTGCAAGCAACCATGGCAAAGATCATCTCCGTGGCGAACCAGAAGGGCGGCGTCGCAAAGACCACCACTACCGTGAATCTCGGAGCCGCCCTGGCAGAGGCACGGCAACGCGTTCTCCTCATCGACCTCGACCCGCAGGCCCACCTGGCGCTCAGCCTAGGCGTCAACCCGGACGACCTCACCGCCAGCACCTTCGACGTCCTCACCAACCCCCGCTTCGAGATCGGGGCGATCACCATCCCAGTGGGCGACGGACTGACGTTGGCGCCGGCCGACATCAACCTTTCCGTCGCCGAACAGCGGCTGGGGGGCACCATCGGCCGCGAGCAGGTGCTGCGCGACAAGCTGCGCGCTGTCCAGGCCGATTACGACTACATCCTGATCGACTGCCCACCCAGCCTCGGCGTGTTGACGGTCAACGCCCTCACCGCTTCCGAGTCGGTGATCATCCCGGTGCAGGCGCATTACCTCAGCATGAAGGGGATGCAACTGCTGATGGAGACGATCGAGCTGGTGCGGGAGAAGCTGAACCCCGGGCTGGGGATCCTCGGAATCCTGATCACGATGGTGGACGTGCGCACCCGCGTTTCCAACCAGGCGGTGGCGGCGCTGCGCGACATGTTCGGTGACAAAGTGTTTCGGGCGATGATCCGCCAGAATACCAAGGTGATTGAGGCCTCGGCCACGGGGCGTCCGGTGCTGGAGACCGCACGCACCTCACCCCCGGCACAGGCCTATCGCCAGCTCGCGCGGGAGGTACTCCATGGCCAAGAAGCCGGTCTTTGACTTCAAGCTGGAGCAGGCGCCGCGCGTCCGCGAGCGCCAGGACTGGGCGGAGGTGGCCCAGGATACGCGCGCGCTGGGTGCCGCCGACCTGGCCGATGCCCGCGTGCTGGCCCTCGACCGCGTTGAGCCCGGTCCCTGGCAGGTGCGCCGCGACTTCCACCCAGCAAAGATGGCGGAGTTGGTGGAGAGCGTGCGCGCGCAAGGGGTGCTGGAGCCGATCCTGGTGCGGGCCGCGGAGGCGGGGCGCTACCAGATCATCGCCGGGGAGCGCCGCTATCGGGCGGCTTGCGAGGCGGGGCTGCCCACCATCCCCGCGCGCGTGCTGGAGATCGACGACGTTGGCGCCCGGGTGATCGGCCTGATGGAGAACATCCAGCGCGACGACCTGAACGAGGTGGAGCGCGCCGAGGGTCTGGTGGCGCTCAAGGAGCTCACCCGGCAGACTTGGGAAGAGGTCGGCCGCCTCCTAGGGATCAGCCGGCGGCACGTGCTGCACCTGGTCTCTCTCACCCGCCTGCCTGAGGAGGTGCAGTCGCGCGTGCGCAGCGGGCAGCTCTCTGCCAAGCACGGCCGGCTGCTGGCCTACGTGAAGGATCCCGCGGTACAGGTAGCTCTCGCCGAGCTGATCGCCGAGCTGCGGCTGAACGCCCGGCAGACCGCGGAGGTCGTCAAGCGGCTTGGGGGTGAACCCGGGTTCACTCGCCCGGAGCGCGCCGGGGAGGAGTGCCCCGACGCCGACGAGCTGCGCCAGCGCCTCTCCGCCCTCGTCCTGCCGCTGTTGGAACCAGCCGGCGCTGCCCCCGCGCCCGCCCCGGCGCCGCCCGCGGCCGCCGACAGCGACCCGGAGCCCCTGCTGGCCGCCATCGCCGATACGCGTCGCGCCCTTGCCGCCTGCCCGGAGTCCGCCATCGACGACGCGCTGGCTGCCCGCCTGCCGCACGAACTCGACGCCCTCATCGCGGCAGCACCCTCGCTGCTCGCGCGCCTCCCGCAACCCCCAGCCTGCCCCTGACGCCTCCGGCCGCCGCTTCTCACCCCGCCACCGCCTTGCCCTGCGCCTGACGGTCCTCACCGCGTGGCTCTGCTCCCGCCGTCAGGTCACGCCGCCAGAGGCGTGATGCCTATCGCCGGCGGAACCACACCACGCGCACGGCCGCGATCCCGCTGTCAGCGCCCATGCTTGGCAAGCACCCGGCGAGGGCTGGTTCCCGCCTGGACCGATAAGAGTTCCGGGATGGGAGTGCGCCGGGCCACCGGCGGGCGCGGACACAAATGCACCCCCTACAGGTAGTGGGTCTCGCTCAACCCACCACAAGCTGTAGTGGCCGCTCTCCGTCCCGGCCCACGTTCTGGAGGTCGCACTCCCACTCCTGAACTCTTATCCGGACGGCCTCAGCGACCGTGCGCGACCGCCAGTGGGTCGGCCCCAACCCTCTCTCTATCCGCAGCGCCGCTCAGGCCACTGCACCCGGCGCACCAGGCGGGCATTATCCAGCCATTCCTATGCTCAGGCGCCCATACCAATTCAGCCTCGCACTTCGAGCCGCGGACCACAGGGCGGCCGGGCCGATCCTGGGGGCACGCCCGGGTTTGTGCGCGGCGCTCGTTCCACGTGAAACGGTGCCGACTCCCGGCCTTCCACCCCTCTTTGAGCGCCCAAAGCGCCCCGGAAAGGGGAGCCGCGGGGCGCGCGCGGGTGGGCTCCCGGTCAAACGCCGCCGACCGGCGTGCCGCGCCCCGCCGCGGGTTCAAGCAGTGGCAGCAAGACAGAGTGCATAGTAGTTATCGCTATATACATGCGCGGTGCGCACACATCAGTTTGCCATCTGCGAAGTAGGCATTCCGACCTTCCTGGCGTGTTCAATGGGCGGCAGCAGGGCCTGGAAGCCACGGTGCAGCGAGTGCGGTCTGGCGGTGGCAGCAGCTTGGCGTGCGGGGGGAAGGCGCGAGGGCAGGCGGGGAGCCAGTGCCGGGTGAAAGACCCGGCGGGGGGCAGGCTGCTAGGGGCGCAAAGGGTGAACCCAGGTTCACCAGCCGCGCC
>JAAZEB010000265.1 GCA_012512505.1 Armatimonadota bacterium
CGCCAGGCCCGCAGCCCGCGATTCGCCACTCGCGAGCCGAGGTCTCAGAGCGCGTATTGCTGGATGGCGGCGGCGACGCCGGCCTCGTCGTGCGTGAGGGTGACCGCGTCGGCGGCGCGTTTCACCGTATCCGGGGCGTTGCCCATCGCCACGCCGATCCCGGCCCACTGCAGCAGCGGGATGTCGTTGTAGTTGTCGCCCAGCGCCAGCGTCTCCGCCGCCGCCACCCCCAGGCTCTCCGCCACCCAGGCCATCGCGTTGGCCTTCGTCGCCCCGGCGGCCATCACCTCCACGAGGCGGTCGCTGGTGCGCACGGCGCACACCTCCGGTCCGAGCCGCTGGTCCAGCTCCGCTAGCTCCGCTTCGCCCAGGTTGGCGGCAGTGAACAGGATCTTAGTGATCGCCTCGCTGCCGGTAGCCAGCACCGTGTCCACCGTTCCCACGCCGTGCGGCGGATCGATCCCGTACTCCACGACCACCTGGCGCAGGTCATCGCCGTACTGATCGATGTGCCAGACGTCGGCGCACTCCAGCGAGATGTTCAGCTCTGGGTCAACAGCGCGCAGGTAGGCGACCACGCTGCGGGCGGCCGGCAATGGGATCGGGAGGTGGTGGAGGGCGCGGCACGTCAGCAAGTCGTAGATCAGCGCCCCATTGTAGGCCACCACCGGCGTCTGCAGCCCGATCTGCTCGTGGTAGCGGCGCATGCTGCGCGGCGGGCGCGCGGAGGCCAGCACCACCAGCAGGCCGGCCGCCTGTGCTTCGCGGATCGCCGAGAGGTTGGCCGCCGGGATCTGGTGCGTGCTGTCCAACAGGGTGTAATCAAGGTCAAGCGCGATGAGCCGAACCGGCATCCGTTCCTCCTTGCGGCAGCGCGAGTCAGCCCGCGCCGCCGCCCCACTGTATCACCCCCGGCGGCCCTCTGTCAACGCGCCCTGGGGGCAATCCCTGGAACCCCGAGGTCAGGCCGCGCCACCCAATCCCGCATCAGCAGCAACCGCCGGCGGTCGGATCGCCGCGTCCCGCCGGCCTCCTCCGGGGGGCGCCAAGGCTGCCACTTGACGCCAGGCGGCCGCTGCCCGTACAATCAGCCTAACGAACTCGGACCGGGGGCGGATCGATGCGAAGCAGGCGGCTGAGGGGAACACGGGGCGTCCTCGTGGTGGCGTTCTGGGGAGTGATGATGGTGCTCTTGGCGCATCGGGAGCGCGCCGCCCAGCAGCCGCGCGAGGCGCCGCCGGTGGAGTGGCAGGCCCAGTCGCCGCCCGCCGATGGCCACTCGCAGACCGAGGAGTGGCTGGGCATCTACCTGAACGGCACCAAGCTCGGCTATGCCCATAACCGCCGCGGCCGTCATGGCGACGGCTACCGCATCCAGACCACCAGCCGCCTTCAACTGCCGCTACAAGGCCAGCTCCGCGACGTGCAAACCGACGCCACGGTGGAGATCGACGCCGCCAACCGCCTGCGCACCTTCGACTTCCAGATGCGCTCTGACGTGCAGACGATGCGCGTGCAAGGCACGGCCGAGCCACGGGCACTGCACCTGACCATCCACACCGGCGGCACCACCACCCGACGGCGGCTGCCGCTGCAGAAGCCGATCCTCATCCCAGACGCATTGACGCCCTTGCTGGCGCGCACCGGCCGCCTCCGCCCCAACACCACGCACACCGTGGAGCTCTTCGACCCCGTGGCGCTGGCGCCCGCCACCGCCACCATCGAGGTGGGCGAGCTGGAACGCGTGGCGGGGGTGGACGGCCCGATTGAGGCGCTGCGCACCGAGCTCTCTTACCGCGGCTTCCGCACCGTCGCCTGGGTCACCCCCGAAGGCGAAACGCTGAAGGAAGAGTCTGCCCTCGGCTGGACGACGGTCCGCCAACGCCGCGAAACGGCCTTGGCGCCGCCCGAGGCAAAGCCGGACGTCGACCTGATCGCCTCGGCAGCGATCCCGAGCAACATCCCGCTGCGCAACCCCCGCCGGCTGCGCTTCCTGCGCGTGGAGCTCACCGGCGCCGACTTCTCGACGCTCTCCCTGGCAACAGAGCGCCAGCGGGTGGAGCGGCCAGACTCCGGCATCCTGGAGATTCGCACGGAGACGATCGACCCCGCGGCGGTGCCCCGGCGGCCGGTCTCCCTGCCCCGGATGAAACCGTATCTGGCCGCCGACGTGATGGTTCAATCGGACGACCCGGAGATTCGCGCCACGGCGAAGGAGGTGGTGGCCGGCGAGCCGAACGCCTGGGAAGCGGCGAAGCGCATCGGGCGGTGGGTTCACGACGCCCTCGAAAAGAGCCCGACGGTGAGCGTGCCCTCGGCGGTGGACGTGCTGCGCTCGCGGCGGGGCGACTGCAACGAGCACACCATCCTCTTCGTGGCGTTGGCGCGGGCAGCCGGCATCCCCGCCGAGATCGCTGCCGGCATCGTCTACCTGGAGCAAAACAACAGCTTCTACTACCACGCCTGGCCGCGGGTGTGGGTGGGCCGCTGGGTGAGCATGGACCCCACCTTCGGCCAGGAGATCGCCGACGCCGCGCACATCGAGCTGACCCATGGCGGCCTCGACCGCCAGGCGGAGATCCTCCGCCTGGTGGGCCGCCTGCGCGTGCGCGTCATCAAGGCAGAGGAATGATCGAGACCGAGCACCTGCGCAAAGAGTTCGGCGACGTGGTGGCCGTGGAGGACCTGTCGCTGCGGATCCCGCCCGGCGAGTTCTTCGGCTTCCTGGGGCCGAACGGCTCCGGGAAGACGACCACGATCAAGCTGCTCACCGGACTGCTGCGCCCCACCCGCGGGCGAGCCCTCATCGGCGGGCATGACATCCAGCAGGAGCACCTGGCCGCCAAGCGCCTGATCGGCTACGTGCCCGACACCCCTTATCTCTACGAGAAGCTCACCGCGCGCGAGTTCCTGAGGTTCGTCGGTGACCTCTATGAACTGCCGGAAGCGGCGCTCAAGCAGCGCATCCCGGAGCTGCTCGACCTTTTCGGGCTGACGCCAGTAGCCGACCGCCTGATCGAGGACTACTCGCACGGGATGCGCCAGAAAGCGGTGATGGCCGCCTGTCTCCTCCACGAGCCACGGGTGATCATCATCGACGAGCCGATGGTCGGCCTCGACCCGCAAAGCGCGCACCTGGTGAAGACGATCCTGCGCGAGCAGTGCCGGCAGGGCGTCTCCGTGTTCATGTCGACGCACACCCTCTCCCTGGCCGAGGACGTTTGCGACCGCGTCGGCATCATCCTTAAGGGGCGTCTCGTGGCCCTCGGCACCGTCACCGAACTCAAGCAGCAGTTCGGCAGCGAGGGCGACCTGGAGGACCTGTTCCTCGATCTCACCGGCCGCATCGTGCAGTAGGCCGGCGTCGGAAGCGCCTCCAACACCGATTGGCCGGATCGCCGGCGTCCCGCCGGCCGCCGTAGGAGGCGTCCTGACGCCGACAGGTCGGATCGCCGGCGTCCCGCCGGCTCCCGCCTGAAGCGAGAGGGCCGCCGGCGGCCAGGGCTTGTCGGCGCTCCGACCGCGGCCGCCAGAACGCGCCCGGCCAGACGATGGAGGGCACCACCATGCCTTGCAGGAAGTCGGTGATTGCCATGTTGAGCACAGCCGTTGTTGTCACCGGTGCCGGGGCAGTGCCGGTGGAGGAGACCGCCTACGGCCGCTCTGGGCTGCGCCTGGAGATCCGGCCGGACCCCAAGGGATTGCTGGCCCACGGCTCCTTCGCCACGGTGGAGGGCACCCACGCCCGGGCCGGGATTAGCGCCCGCTGGATCGCCGTCGTCGATCCCCTCGCCGCGCCCTACTACCCCTCGGCGTTCATCCCGACCGACGTGCCGGATGCCGCGGCGAACGAGGCGCTGTTCCAGGAGTGGGTGCGCGTCTTGCACGAGAACAAGCTGCCGGTGGTCTCCTGGTACCCGCTCATCTTCTCCAAGTCGGGCGTGGCGGCCCACCCGGAGTGGCGGCAGCGGTTCCTCATCCCGGAACCGGAGGGGCACACCAAAGGGATCACCGCCTGCTTCCACACCGGGTTTGGCGAGGCCCTGATCCGCTTCTGCAACGAGGCGATTGAGCGCTTCGGCCTCGACGGCTTCTGGTTTGATGGCTCGGCCTGGACCCAGATCTGGGATCGCCCGCTGCCGCTTTCCTGCGCGTGCGATGCCTGCCGCGCCCTCTTCCACCAGGAAACCGGCCTCGACCTGCCGACGCGCGTGGACTGGTCCGACCCCACCTTCCGGCGCTGGGTGGCATGGCGCTACGATGCCTTCGCGCGCTACATCGGCCGCCTGGCCAGGGCGATCCGCCAGCGGCACCCGCATGCCGCCATCGTCGTCAACCACTACCACCGGCCGACGATCCCGTGGCACAGCGCCATTCCCCTGAACCCCTTCGAGGCCGATATCATCACCGGCTCCGAGGCCACCGGCCCCGCCCGCGTAGACCTGACGATGCGCCTTTGCCGCGCCTACGGCCGCAAGCAGTCGGAGGTGTGGCGCCCCTTCACCGACGGCTCAAACGTTGCTGCCACCAACGACCTAGTTCACCACGCCCTCGACTGCATCACTGCCGGCGGCATGCCCTCCTTCGGCGGGGGCGTCCTCACCGCTCCCGAAGCCGTGGCCGCCGTCCAAACCGTCTCCCAGGTGATCGACACGCTGCTCCCGTACGTGGGCGGCTCCTCGGTGAAAGACGCCGTCTTGCACCTGTCGCAGCAGGCAGAGACGTTCTACTTCAGCCGCGCCCCCAAGGGGCTTGGCTGGGACGTGGAGCCGTTTTGGGCCTCGGTGGAAAGCTGGACCGACGGCTTCGGCGGCGCGCACCGCCCGCCCGACTACCTGTATGACCGCACGCTCACCCGCCAGGGGCTGGCTGGCTACCGCCTGCTGCTGATGCCGATGTCGCTGGCCCTCTCCGAGGCGCAGGCGCGCACGGTGATCGCGTTCGTGCAAGGCGGCGGCACGCTGCTCCTCGGCATCGGCGTCGGCCACTGCGACGAATGGGGCGAGCCGCGCCCGACAAACCCGCTGGGCGAGGCGTTCGGTTTCGCCTGGGAACGCATTCCGTCGCCGGAGGCGGATGAGATCGAAGCCGTGACCCTGGTGCCGGCGGAGGGTGGCGAGGCGCTGAACGTGCTGGGGCTGCACGCGCCGTTCCGGCTGCGGGGAGACGAGTGGCAGGTGCTCTACCGGCACGGCACCACGCCGGATGCCGCGCCCGCCATCGCCACGCGCTCCTTTGGCAAGGGGCGGGTTCTCCTCATCGACACCGACCTGGGCGCCGCGCCGGCGGGCTGGCAGGCCGTCTACGGCGGCGATACGCGCATCGCCGTCACCGATGAGCGCGCGCGCCAGGGCCGGCAGGCACTGAAGCTGGTGGACGGCCCTCGGGCGGAGCACTCCTTCTTCCCGGACGTGGAGATGAACTTCTCCCGCGTTGCCCTGCCCCGCTACCCCGGCTTGCGCTTCGCCTGCGACCTGTGGATGGAGCCGCGGGCCGCGGTGAGCATCGAGCTGCGCCAGCGGCACAACGGCGTGCGCCTGGGCCCCTCTCTCCACTTTGCCGGCGGCAAGGTGAAAACGCACGCGGGCGAGCTGGGCGCCGTTCCCGCGGCACAGTGGGTCCACGTCGAGATCGCCGTGCGCTTTGCCGAGACGACTGGCGCCGTGTACGACCTCACCCTGGAAGGGGAAGAAGGCCCCCTTGGGCGCTACACCGACCTGCCCTGCATCCACTCCAACTTCAACGGCTGCAACTGGGCGGTGCTATTCGGCGCCGGCGAGGAGAGCGCCACCTTCTACGTGGACAACCTGCGCCTCGAGCGCGTGGATGCCGCCGGCCGGCACACCGTGGCCCTGGCTGACGACTTTGAGGCGATTCCGGTGGGCGGCACCCAGCCGCGGGCCGCCCTGCCGCCACTGGCGGGCGTACTCACGATGCTGGCCGCCCGCTACGCGCCGCCGGTCATCGCCGTTGAGGCTCCGGCGAGCGTTCGCCTTGGCGCGTTCCGGCAGGGCCGGCAGGTAATCCTGCACCTGCACAACCGCCAGGGCACGCCCGCGGAGTGGAAACAGCCGGTTGGTCCGGCGGTCACCCTGGCGCTCGACTTCCCAGCCCGGCGCGCCCGCCGGCTCCTCACCGGCGAGGCTCTGCCGCTGCACCGCGCGGAAGGCCGAACGCGCCTCACCGTGCCGTCCATCGGCCTGCACGAGGTGGTGATCGTGGAGATCCCTTGAGAGAGCCGGTCCCGCGCCCACCAGTGGTTTCGGGGGGAAGCCGGCCGGGTATGGCCCCTTCGTGAGCGACGGTATCGCGTTCCAGGAGCATTGGGCCGCGCACTTCGCGCGGCGGATGGCGGCACGGATCGAGCACGCGCTGGCAACGCCCGACCCCCGCGAGCGGCGTGACGCGCTGGCTGGCGCCCTGGACCTCGGCAAGGAGGCCCGGCTGCGCATCGAGTCTGGTACCACCGACGACGCGGCGGAGCGCGAGGGGCTGCGCCACTTGCAGCAGGCGCTCGACGAGGTACAGGCCGCGCTCAACCGCTACGATGTCTGTACCGACGACGTTATCCGCGCCGCCAAGGAAGAGGCCGCCCAAGCGGCAGACCACCTCGCCGCGGTCGGCCGGTAGGCGCCGGCCCGCAGGAGTTCAAGGATGGGAGGAACCCGGTCGGAGCGTCGGCGTCTCGCCGGCCGCCGGGCCACTCAGCCGGAGCGCTGCGGGCCCCCGCGCTGCCGGGAGGTGCCGCCAAACTCGCTGAGGAGGCGCTCATCTACCTCGTCGGCCAGCCGGGAGACCCAACAGACGATGTCCTCCACCTCGGCCGGATCGAGCCCCTCCAGCGGGCGCATTGCACTGAGGAACACCGTGTCGCCATGCAGCCCAAACTTGGCGATCGAGAGCTCGAAGCGGTTGTTCAGCTCCAGAAGCAGGCGGTATAGAGGAAGAATCAGGTCGCGATCCGAGGGCAGATCCATGATCGGGGCGTAGAC
Source organism: Armatimonadota bacterium (assembly GCA_012512505.1). Classification (GTDB taxonomy): domain Bacteria; phylum Armatimonadota; class JAAZEB01; order JAAZEB01; family JAAZEB01; genus JAAZEB01. The sequence continues at coordinate 6,993 of JAAZEB010000265.1, forward strand.
CAGCAGCAGGTCACGCTCTTCGACGGCGATCAGGCCGAGGGTACACTGGATGGAACCGCAGGGGAAGTGGAAAAACCCGTTCTCGTCCTGCAGGGCGGCCGGGTCTCCCATGCCGAGGCATGCCATGCCCTCGTTGATAGCGCGAATACTCTGCTCGCGGAGTGCCAGGCGCTCCTCCGGCGTGAGCACGCGCCGGGGGTATTGGCGCGGCTGGCAAGCGCCATGTTCGCGCGCCAGCGTGGCTGCCAGGCGGTCGTGAGCAGCAGGGGGCCTCATGGCGCGCTTCCTTCCGGGCCAGCCCCCGCCAGCAGTGCCCCGCAACACTCGCAGTAGCGCGGCGCCGCCGCGTGCAGCCAGCCGCAGTGACGGCAGTAAGGACGACGGCAGGCCTCTGTCAGCCCGATGCGGCGCAGAAACTGGATGTCGTCTACCACGTAATCCACCGGAATGACAAAGTTCAGGCCGTGGGCGGCGCGCGGCTGGTCGCCCACGTAGGTCCAGGTGCTGATCCCGATCAGGTCGCCTTGCTCGGTGACGACCGGGCCGCCGGAGTTGCCGGGGTTGATCGCCGCGTCCGTCTGAATGTACTCCACGTTCGTGGTGCAGCGGCGGCGGGCGGCGCTGACGATGCCGCGGCTGACGCTGTTCGTCAGGCCACCCGGACTGCCAACGACGTACACGGTTTCCGCCTCGCGCAGGCGCAGCGAGTCGCCAATCGGCACGGCCAGCAGCTTCCGCCGGGGGATCACCAGCAGCGCGTAGTCGAGGACGCGGTGCGAGCGCACCACCGTGGCGGTTTCGTGGCTGCCATCCCACAGGTCCACCCGCACCTCCCGCTCCGAGAGGCCGGTTTCGGAATCGACGACGTGCCGACTGGTGAGGATCAGCCCATCGGGGTCCACGATCACCCCGGAGCCACCCCCCACCTCGGTGAAGACCTGGACGGTCGCCTCCTGCACCGCGGCGATGATGTCGGCGATGCTGGCCCGGCCGCGCCGCGCCAGCTTGCCTCTGCGCGGGAGGGGTGGCGGCCCCTCTACCACCGGACCGCTTGGGGCGGGGGTGGCCGCCGGACGGGCCGACTCGTCCAGAATGAGGGTGACCGGCTCGTCGAGGCTTGGTGGGTGAGCCAGCGCGAGGTCTACGTGGATGTGCGCCCGGCGGAACTGCTCGCAGATCTCGCGCACGTTCTCCTGGCTGCGCCGCTCGTAACCGAAGCTGCGCAGCAGGCGGCGCGCCGACATCTTCTTGGTGCCTTTCGGGCGGCCGAGCAACTCCTGCAGGATCCGGGCAACAGGGGGCTTGAGGTCGGCATCCATCCTCCGGCCCTCCTTGAGAACCGGCGGTGTTTAGTATAGCACGCCTCTCTCCCCTCGTCAAGGCAGGAGGCACCTCACGAATGGCGAATAATCCGTTGGAACGATGCTCTCATTGATTGGTCTTCTGCTCCTCAGCACGGTAGTAGCGGCCACCGGCGACGCGGACGCTGCCGGCCGGGCGTTGCGGCGCCGGCGCGCCGGGTGGTTAGTGCTGTTGGTGGCGCTTTTCGCGGCGGTGGCCGTGCCGCCTTACCAGCAGGCCCGGCGCGAGGCACAGGATCGGGCCGCCCGCCGCCTCTTGCTGCGCCTGCACCAAGCCCAACTGGAGTTCCACCGGCAGCACCACCGCTACGCCCGTCTGGATCAACTCCAGGCCGCCGGCCTCAGCCCGGTGGGCGAAGGGGACCGGCACCAGGGGTTTGTCTACCACAGCGCCGCGGGCACCGATACGTACACGATCACCGCGCGGCCCCTCTCCCCCGACGGCCAGCCACACACGATCGATGACAGTGGCTTGCCCGACCGCCCCGCCACGGCGAAACGGCGGCGTCCTCCCACGCCCCAGGAGCGCCTGGCGCAGGCACGGGCGCGCGCGCGGGAGCAGCCCAACAGTGCCCCGGCGTGGATCGCGCTGGCCGAGGCGCTGGAGGCGCAGAACCATCCGGCAGAGGCGGTCGAGGCGGCACGCCGGGCGGCACGGTTGGATCGGCAGGCGGGGGTCGAGGCGCTCTACACCGCGCTCCTCGCGCGCGCCGACGCGCTGTTGCGGGCGCGCCAAGCGGCCGCGGCCCTTCCCCTGCTGAAGGAGGCCGCCGCCCTGCGGCCCAAGGACGCCGATGCCCCGGCGCTGTTGGGCGATGCTTACCGCCTCTTGGGGCGAGACCAGGAGGCCCTCCGCGCCTACCGCCAGGCCACCAAACTGGGGATGACCGCGGCGCGCGCCTGGCTCGGGCTTGGTCGCCTCCACGAGGCCCGCGGGGAGCGTGCGGAAGCCGGCCGCTGCTACCTGCGCGTGATCAACATCGGCGCTGATGCCTTCGTGCCCGACGCCTGGGTCAACGAGTCCTGGGCAGCCTTGCAGCGCCTGGGCGGCATCCAGCCGAAGGCTTCGCCAACCAGCCGCTAGGGAAACGTTCGGCCCTGGGGTCCGGTCGGATCGCCGGCATCCCCCGCCGTAGAAAGGCGTCTCCGACGCCGATGGTCGGAGCGCCGGCGTCTCGCCGGCATCCCCCTCCACCATCGGACCGAGCGCCCTTATGCAGGCCGTTCATAGACCTCCGGGCGGTGGTAGGGGCGCGTCCGGTCGGAGCGCCGGCGTCCCGCCGGCACCCTCCCGCCGTAGGAGACGCCTCTGACGCCGACAGGTTGTCGGTATCGTGGCCGGAGACCCCTCCGACGCCAGGTACGGCTGGCACCGCCCGACGTAGGAGGCGCCTCCGACGCCGACAGGCGTTGCTAGACGCACCCCAACAAAGATGGTATAATGGCTTCGGCAGCTCTACGGTTCACGCTGGAGCCGCCGGCTGCGCTACCGGCGGCCGTCCTCTTGCGATGCCCCGGTGGCAACCCACACACTTTCAGGAAGAGGAGACAGCGGTGACCTTACGCATTCATCGTCTCTGCCGCGTTGCGCTTATCCCCCTGCTGTGGCTGGCGGCCACCGCTCCCGCCGCCCGCGCCGCCGTGCTTGACCCGGCGGCGGTGAGTGTCCACACCCTCCCAAACGGCCTGCGGGTCGTTATCAAGGAAGCGCCCGCCATCAACCTGGTGGCCCTGAATGTGTGGGTGCGCGCCGGGTCGGCCGACGAAACCGAGGCGAACAACGGCGTCTCGCACTTCCTTGAGCACCTGATGTTCAAGGGGAGCAAAACGCGCGGCCCCGGCGAGTTTGACCGCGAGATTGAGGGCCTGGGCGGCGTGCATCAAGCAGTGACGATGGAAGACGCCACCCAGTATCTGGTGGTGGTGGCCAAGCAGTACGCCGAGCAGGCGCTGGCAGCGCTCGGCGATGTCTTGTGCAACCCCACCTTCCCGGAGGCGGCCGTGCGCGAGGAACAGCGGATCATCCTGGCAGAGCTGGCGCGCGCCGCCGAGAACCCGGAGCAGGTGCTGGCCGATTGGCTGGGGCGCCTCTCCTTCCAGAAGCACTCTTACCGCCTGCCAACCGCCGGCACGCCCGAGTCGGTGCGGCGCATCACGCGCGCGATGGTGGCCGAGTTCTACGAGAAGCACTACACCGCCGACAACATGTCGCTGGTCGTTGTGGGGGCAGTAAAGCCGGCGGAGATCCTGCCGCAGATTGAGGCAGCCTTCGGCGGGCTGCGGCCCGGCCCGGCCCCCAAACGAGCCGCCGCGCCCGAGCCAGCCCCCGCCAAGGTGCAGCACACGACCCTGCAAGGGCCGGTGCAGCGCGGCTTCCTGATGGTTGGTTTCCGCTCGCCGGGGATGGCCGACAAGGACGACGTCTGCGCCATGGACGTGCTCCTCTACGTCCTGGGCGAAAGGCGCGCCCAGTCCGGACGCCTCAATCGCGAACTGCGCGAGAAACGCAACCTCGTCTCCGCCGTCTGGAGCGACTACGTCACCCTGCGCGACCCAGGCCTGGTCTCGTTCTACGCCGAAACCGACCCTGACAAGCTGGAGCAGGCGCGCGACGCCCTCCTCGCGCAGATCGCCCGGGTGCGCGAGACGCTGGTGCCTGATGACGAGATCCAGCGCGCCAAGCAGCTCCTCCTCGGCGTCTATACCCTCGACAACGAGACCTACGACGGCCAGGCCGGCACCCTCGGCTTCTACGAGGCCAAGGATACCTACCAGTTCGCGTTGGAGTACGTGGACCGGATCGCGAAGGTGACCGCCGCCGACGTGCAGCGGGTGGCCCGCAAGTACCTGGCCGCCAACGCCTACAGCCTGGTGATGATGCAGCCGAAGGCAAAGGGAGATGCC
>JAAZEB010000266.1 GCA_012512505.1 Armatimonadota bacterium
CCCCCCAGCCCCCCGAGAACGGGGGGAGTCCGATCCGGTAGCCCCCCCGGCCCCCCGAGATCGGGGGGAGCCAGAACCGGTAGCCCCCCCGGTTTCGGGGGGGAAGGGGGGGCCTTCCCCCGTAGTCCTCCCGGCTCGTGAGCTGGCCGCCGGCGAGAGCGTCACGCTGGAGGCAACCTGGCCGGTGTTCCCCTTCGTGAGTGACCTCTACCGGGTTACCGCCACGCTGCTGGTGGACGGCAAGCTGGTGGACACCCTGGAGAGCGGCTTCGCCGTCTGGAACCCGGCGGTGGTCGCCGCCGGCCCGAAGCTGACGTTGCGCGGCAACACCTTCAGCGTCGATGGCCGCCCGGCGTTCCTCTGCGGCACCAACCAGACCGGAATGCTCTTCTACTCCTCCTTCGAGAACCCGCTGGTGTGGGACCGAGACCTCGCCCAGATGCGCGACCACGGCGTCAACGTGATGCGCGTGTTGCACTTCTCGCCCTTCGCCAAAGGGGCGGATCCCGCGTTTCCGTTCTCGCCGTTGGACCTCAAGCAGCGCCCGGAGCGGTTGGTACGCCAGACCGATGCCCTGGTGCAGCTTTGCCAGAAGCATGGCGTGGCGCTCTTCCTCAGCCTGCACGACTGGATGAACGTCGGTCTCAGCGACGAGGAGTTGGCGGCACAGCGCGAGTGGGCCCAGTTCTGGGCGAACCGCTACCGCGAGGTGCCCGGCATCTTCTACGACGTGCAGAACGAGCCCACGGTGGACCTGCCGGACCACCCCGACCTGCGCCGCGAGTGGAACGCCTTCTTGAGGCAGCGGTACGGAAACGATGCCAGCCTGCGCGCCGCCTGGGCCACCGCGCCCCCGGAGCAACCCCTGGGCGCGATCCCGTTGGCGGAGCCGCGTGGGGATTGGTCGAGCGTGCGCGTGCACGACTACGCTCTCTTCCGCGTCGCGGTGCTCAACCGCTGGATCCGCGCCAACGTGGAAGGCATCCGCGCCGGCGACCCGGACGCGCTCTGCACCGTCGGCTACCTGCAAACGCTGGAGCATGCCGAGAAGCTGCTGGGCACGCGCGATACCGACTTCAGCAACATGCACTCCTACCTGGCGCCGGCAGACCTGCCGCGCAACCTGAAGCTGATCGACCGCCGCTTCGATGGTAAGAGCTTCAGCCTGGGGGAGTTTGGCGCCAAGTGCCACCCCGCCTGGAGCCCCGCCGCCTTCGTTGGCTGCACCGAGGAGCAGGGCGCTGACTACTTCCTGCGCGTCGGCCATTATGCCCTCGGCCTCGGCGCCTCCCAGATCGCCAATTGGAGCTGGAAGGATATGATCGATTGCGTCTTCCCCTGGGGCATCGAGCACCCGGGGGATGGCGTGCCGAAGGAGGTCCTGCCCGCCTACCGCAATATGAGCCTCTTCTTCCGCCTCTTCCGCCCCGCTTACCGCGACCCAGGCCTCTACCTGCTGGTGCCTGATAGCCATCGCCTGGGCGGCGGCGCGGCCACGGCCAACGGCGCCCTCCTGAACGCCATTCAGGCGTTGATCGATCAGCGCGTGCCGTTCAACGTGATCAACGAGTACGACCTGGCGCGGCTGCCGGTGGCCGCCCGAACGATCATCTGGCCGGTGCCCTACTGCCCTGACGATGCCACCTATGCCCGCGTGCGGGCGTTCGTGGACGGCGGCGGCACCCTCCTGGTGACCGGTGACCTCTCTTACAATGCCGACCGGCAGCGCACCCGCGCCGCGCGCCTGGAGGCGCTGTGCGGCGTGCGCCTGCGGCCGGACGCCGGCGAGGGCGCTCCCGACCTGCATGCGCCCACCCCCGTGGCGGCAGTGCAGGCCGAGGTTACCAGCGATGAGGCACCGCTTCTCTTTGCCCGGCGGCTGGGCAAGGGGCGAGCGTTCTACTGCCCAGAGCCGGTGGAGATGGCGGGCGCCGCGCCGGCCGCGGCGCTCTATCAGCGTTTCCTCGACGCGGTCGGCGTGAAGCCGGAGCCGGTGGAGGCGCCCGCCGGTGTTCATGCCTTCCGCGTGGAGATGGAGGAGCCCGGGTCATCGTGGGTCCTCTTCAACGCGCGGGAGGAGCAGGGCGGGCCGACGGCGGTGAGCGTAGCCGGGGTGCGCCTGGAGTTGGCGCCCGGCAAGCCCGGCTTCGTTCGCCTGGATGCCGCCGGCCGCCTGGTGGCGGCGGAGGCTCAGGGAACGGTCTCCGCTGGCGGCGAGCCGCTGCTTGACGTGACCGGCCACGCTATGGTGGCGGCGTTGGACGACCGGCCGTTGGCCGAGTCGCGCGCGCTGCTGGTGCTGCCGATCGGCCCCGGCACGGTGCGCCTGCCCGGCTCCACCGGTTGGCGGGAGCCAATTGCCCAGGCGGGCGAGTTCCGCCGCGGCGCCTGGGTCGCCCTGGCGACGACGGCGGCCGACCCGGCGAAGGGTCTGCGCATTCCGGCCGCTCGCCGCAACGATCTGTTCCTGGTTTGCGAGCGCGCCGCTCTCGCCCGCTGGTCGCGACACCTGGAGCGCCTCCTGCGCTTCCAGTAGCCATTGCCGGGGCGGTGCGGGTGCCCTCGGCGTTGGAGGCGCCTCCACCACCGGGGGCGGCCGGCGGGACGCCGGCGATCCGACCGCGTACGATGGCCGGCGGGACGCCGGCGATCCGGCCTGTCGATGCCCGCGATGCTGGCGACGGGTGGGTGCTAGGATCTGCAGGGAGGAGCCTGCGATGGTGAACGATGCGAGGGCGGGTGGCTCGGTCAGTCCGCCGGATGAGCACCAGGTGGCGTTTCGGGCGCTCTGCCTGGGAGCGGTGATTGCCCGCGGTGAGTTCGAGGCGTTCCTGGAGGACGAGCCGGAGGCTACCCCTGAGCGGCTCCAGCAGCTCATCACTCGCCTGGGGCAATGGCTGGCGACCGAGGGGGTGCAGCCGCACCTCAGCGCGGCGGAGCGGCTCCTGCTCCAGGCGCCGTTGGGGAAGTGGACCCAGCCGGAGCGCCGGAGCGTGAGCTGGCGGATCGAGGCGCTCGGGGTGCTCCTCTGGGCCCTGACGTTTGTTGACCGGCTGCTTCCCTACGATACCGAGTTCGATGACGTTGAGGTGATGGAGACGCTTGGCCTCTACCGCTTCGCGCCGATAGACGGCTTCCTGGAAGATGCCCGCCTGCGCGCCGCGAGCGAGGTGCAGGTCGCCCGCGAGGCCGCCGCGCTGTGGCACTGGCGGGCGAACGTGGCGCGTCTGCAGGAGGCGGGCACCACCCCGGCCGATGGACGCTCCTGGGCGGAGATCATCAGCGACGCCGCCGCGACCGCCTGCCGTCGGGGTTGGGCGCCGGAGCCGATTGGCGATGATTTGCCGGTGTTCGGCAAGCCGTATGGCGCCCTCTCGCTGGATGAGCGTTACCATGCCTACGCCATCGCCGTCGAACGGCACCGCGCCCTCAACTGGCTGTGCGGCAGCTCGCCGGACTGGGATCAGGTGCCGTTAGCTACCTGAGCCGGTCGTTACCCCGCGCCACCGGCACGTCCGGTAGCACCGCCAGGGTGCGCAGGTCGAAGGCTTCCAGCTCAATCACCAGTGTCGGGGTGGCGTCGCGGTGGCCTTGGGCCAGGGTTTGCCCGGTGGCCAGGTCCACCCAGCGCTCGCCCCGGCGCAGGCGGCGGGTGGGCCGCAGTTCCACCTGGCGTGCCTGCCCGCTGTCGTTCAGCACCGCGATCCGCTCGCCATGGGTGCGTACCACCAGGTCGGCGGGCAGAGGGCCGGCGGGGCTTTTCATCGTCACGGTGCCGGCAAAGGCGGCGGCGGGCAAGGCCGGGAGCGCCCGGTAGGCGCGGGCAAAACGGCGCCATTCCGCCTCCCGGCCGGCGGTAGCGAACTCGGCGCTGGCCACGCTGATCCGGTGTGGGTCGCTGAGGCGCAGGGCATTGGTCAGCGGTTGGAAGAGGTGGCGGCCCCAAGGCGTCACCACCGAGGCGCCCCAGTGCCCGCCGTCCTTCGGAAAGAACTCGCTGCCCAGGTGCTGGCCCCACTCCTCCCAGGGAACGATAGACAGCTCCACGGCGTTGGCCTCTTTCGAGCGGAACAGCTCCGCCAGCCCGGGCTGGTAGTCCCAGGTCGCCAGGGCGCCGGCGTTCTCGCGGTGTTGGCAGGCATGCATCCGGTCGTAGCCCAGATCGAGCACCCGTTCCAGCACGATGCCCTCCACGCCGGCAAAGCGGCGGGGGTCAAAGCCGTGGGCGCGCAACAGGTCGATTGCCGCGCGCTTCTCCTCGAACCAGAGGGTGGGGCGGGCCAGCCGACGGTCTGGCAGGCACAGCTTCAACACTAACCGGGCCGTGGGCGCGGCGGCGCGCACCGTGTCGCGGGCGGCTAGCCAGTAGCGGGAGAGGGTCTCGCAGCGCCAGTCGATCCAGCGTTCCCAGGCGTGTGCCTTCAGCCAGGCGTAGGCCGCGGCGGGCGAGTCTGCCGACACGGCAATGCCGGTCTCGCGGGCGAAGCGCGCCCAATCCGCCGGACCGTAGCCCACGCCCTCGGCGGGCACTGGACCCACGCAGGGGATGCAGCCGCCTGAGTCGCCCTCCACGCGCAGCGCCACTTCACGGAGCGCCCCTGCCGGCACACGCGTGCACACCGCGCGCAGTCGCTCCAGCGCCCATTCTGCCCCCGCCGGCTGCAGCAAGTTCAGGGCCGGGCACCGGTAGCCCTCCCGGTCGATCAAGACGCCCGCCGTGGCAAGGCTGGCCGCCTCCGGGGGCTGCGGCACCGGCAGTACCGGGGTCACGCGCACGCCTGCCTCTGCCGCCAGCGACAGCAGCTCCGCCAACTCGTCAGGATCGGGCCGGCCGCTGGCACCATCCTCGGCGGGGGCTTCGGCCTCCGGCATCCCCAGATCCAGCCCATTGAACCCCAAAAAACGCAGGGAGTGCAGGAAGGCGCGGTAGGCCGTGGCCCGGTCGGCAGGTGTATCGGGGGGAGCCCCGCTTTGCCGCAGCAGTGCGCGCACGGAGGGCACGGCCAGCGCCAGGGTGCGCTCTTCCGTCAGCGGCGGCTGCACCGGGTTCGGCCGGCTGGAGGGCGGATCGACCAACGCGAAGAGGAACACCTGCGAGACGGCGGCGCCGCTGTTGGCATCGCGCGCCTCCTCGCCCGGCAGGCGGCTGATGGTGAACCGGATCTGCTCGTCGCGCGGCAGGAAGAAGAGCGCCTGACAGAACGGCTGTCCATCCACTGGCAGGCCCTTGCCGGTGTAGGTTCCCGCGCCCACGCCGTACGCCGGGTCGGCGCCGCGGCCATCGGGCGGGTGGAGGCGCGCGGTGAGGAAGCGCTCGCGGTCGTTCGGCGTCTCCGCCAGGAGCAGATGGGGCGCCCCCGGGCGGTCGGCGCGCAAGGTGTAGGCGAAGTAGGAAAGCCAGCGCCGGGCCGAGGTGGCGCGGTAGCGGCGGCCGGCGATCTCTACGATTCGGGAAGACCCGCCCAGCACCGGCTCCTCGCTGAACTGGTGATCGGTGGCACAGGCGTTGAGGTAGTCCACCAGGCGCAGGCGCACCGGGGGGTAGGGGAGACCGATCCGGCGCAGGCGGTCGGCGGCGCCCGGGTCGCGGATGCTCTCCACGGCGCGTTGGTGGTCCACGCTGCCGGGAAGCCGGGCGCAGTAGAGGCCATCGGTGCCGCGCAACGGCACCCACTCCTCGCCATCGAGGAAGAAGCGTCCGTCTGCCTCCACCCGCCAGTGATGCCCGCGGCCGCCGCTGCCCGGCACCGTGCCGCTGGCGATGCCACCCCGAAGCCGCGGGGGCCCCGCCGGAGGCACCCCTGGCCCCGGGAAGGAGTGTGGGGCATCGACGGGGGGGGCTTGGGGCGGCTGAGCCACCGAGCCTCCTCGCATCGGGGGCTGGCGGTACGGAGATGCCGGCGGCGCATCGGGGAACGGGTAGATGCAGAGGCGCCGGACCGCCAGCGGGCGCGCGCCGCACAGGAGGGAGAGGCTGCCCTCGTGCGCCTCGCTTCGGTTGTAGTAGGCGGCCGGCTCGCCATTCACCAGCGCCACCAGCTCCCGCCCGCGCAGGTAGAGCGTCACCCGCAGCCACTCGCCCGCCAGGTAGTAGTCGCGGTAGCTCTCGCCGACGTAGGCGCCGCCGTAGAGCTGATCCAGGTTGTGCTTTTTCACGAAGCCGCTGAGGTAGCGACCATCGGTGCGCGTGGTGAGCAGGAACTGATAGGCCGTGTCGGCGTCGTAGTTCGCGCGCACCACCAGGTACGCCTGGTCCGCCGGCTGGAGGCGCACTTCACACTCGATGACGCCGTCGCGCAGGATCAGCCCGGGGATGAAGAGCTGACGCGCGCCGGGGAGGGTGCCCTCGCTGCGGTGGAGCAGCAGACCCTCCGGCCCTAGCGGCGTCGGCAGCCCCCACTGCCGCAGGTCTCCCAGAAACCGCTCGCTGAAGAGCGGGGCTGGCGTGCATTGGGCCTGCAGTGCTGCCGCCAACTGTCGCACCTCGGCCGGCGTGGCGGCGAGAGCCCCCCTGCCGGTGACCAGCACGCCCACCAGCACCAAGCAGAGGCCGGCCACCCACCTGGCCATCCGGAGGGAGGGCCCCCCCACCCCCCCCGAAACCGGGGGGGCTTTGTGGATGGCTGAGTTTGGCCCCCCCCACCCCCCCGAAACCGGGGGGG
>JAAZEB010000267.1 GCA_012512505.1 Armatimonadota bacterium
CGCTCGTACTCTGAGGCGGGCAGCCACTCGCCGTAGATGCGGCCCCAGGTAGGGCCGAGTTGCGCCATTGTGGTGGTGAAGACCGCCTCGCGTGCCGCCGGCACCTCTCGCAGCACCAGCCCTGCGGGAACTTCCGGAACGTTCTGAACGGCCATCCCCGCCAGAATCTCCATCTCGCCTTCCTGACCGGTGCAGAAGTAGACCCCGTAGCCGGCGTCGTCCACCGCGAAGGGGCGGATCTCCGCCACGCGCGAGGCGAACTGCCGGCCCCAGAGGTCGCCGTAGTCGGCGGTCGTCGGGTTGGCGCGCACCTGGACTCCCATCACCTGGAACGCGGGTCGGTCGCGAAACTCGGGCTGCATGGTTGTGTCTCCTCTACCCAAAACGGCATGTCTCCGGGTGTTCGCCGCGCCCCGGGTCTCCTCCTCCAGACGCTGGCGCCGCTTGTTGGCAAGGACTGTGGCGTGCCGCGAATCGTTGGGCCGAAAGCCGGCCTCTATCCGGATGAGGAGGGGAAAAGATGGCAACCATGATGATGGAAACGGTGGTGACTTGCCCGGCGTGCGGACAGAAGAACCGGGTGCACGCGACGATGGACGGGCGGCAGCCGGTGTGCGGGCGTTGCGGCGCCGCGCTGGAGACAGCGCCGGCCGGGCCGGTAACGGTGACCGATGCCAACTACGCGACGGTCGTGGCCCAGTCGCCGCTGCCGGTGTTGCTCGACTGCTGGGCGCCCTGGTGCGGGCCATGCCGCCGGCTTGGACCGGTGATCGACCAGTTGGCCAGCGAGCTATCGGGCAAGGTGACGGTCGCCAAGCTGAACGTGGACGAAAACCCGCGCACCGCCGCCGCGTTGGGCATTCAGGGCATCCCAACGCTGAAGCTGATTCGCGACGGCCGGGTGGTGGATGAACTGGTAGGCGCTGTGCCCAAGGGGGAGATCCTCCGCTTCCTGCAGCCGCACCTGCGGTAGGCGGCGCCATGCCCGGGAACCGGTGGCCGACCGGGTCTGTTCTCGGGGTGAGTGGTTCCGGGCAGCGCCCGGGAACGCGCGGGAGAGAGGGGCGATGGCGAGCGAACCGATGGCGGCGTCAAGCAAGGATCTGACCCGGCGCGAGTTTCTGGCGGCGGCGGGGGGCGCACTGCTGGCAGGCGAGGTCCTGGCGGCGGCGCCAGCGGCGGTGGAGGCCGAGCGCGTGACCTATCACAACGGCACCATGCCGATTGGCGCCAACCTCTACCGGCCTCAGGCAGAGGGCCCCCACCCAGGCCTGGTGGTGATCCACGAAAACCGGGGTCTCACCGACTACATTGCTGAGACGGCGCGGCAACTCGCGCAGGCGGGCTATGTCGCCCTGGCGCCCAACCTCGTCTCGCGCAAGCTGGGGCCAGACGCGCCGGGGGGCACCGACGCGGCGATGGCCGCCCTGCGCGAGTTGAGCACTGAGGATGCCCTCAGCGATCTGGGCGCCGCCCTCACCTTCCTCAAGGCGCGGCCTGAGGTGCGCGCCGACCGGTTGGGCTGCGTCGGCTTCTGCTACGGCGGCCGGCTCAGCCTGCTGTTGGCCTGCCACCAGCCGGATCTAGACGCCTGCGTCGTCTTCTACGGGCGCCCGGGCGATGCGCTGCCGCTCATTCCACAACTGCGGGCGCCCGTGCTGGCTCACTACGGCGAGAAGGACAGCGCGATCCCGGTCGCGGCCGCCAAGGAGCTGGAGGAGACGCTGCGGCGCCACGGGAAGGTCCACGAGGTCTACATCTATCCCGGCGCGGGGCACGCCTTCCATCGTCCGGGCGGCCCGAACTACCACCCGGATGCCGCCCGCGCGGCCTGGCAGCGCACCCTCGACTGGTTTGCCCGCTACCTGGCCGCGTAGGCGCGGGGCGTTGCCGGTATGGGCGAACGGTGAGGCGCGTGGCCCACGCCTCACCGTTCGCCCGGGGAAATGCTACCGGCGCTGCTGAGCGAGCAGCTTCTCGAAGTTGCGCAGGCACTTCTCCACGCACTCGAGGGGCGGGTAGGCGTAGCTTTCCTGTTCGATGATGTACCACTCGGTGTTGGCGGTGCGCCGCAGCAAGGACAGGATCTCCGCCCACTTCACGTCGCCTTCGCCCACCAGCGCCTTGTCGTTGGTGGCCGAGTGCTCCTTGATGTGCACGGTGAGGGCGCGGCCGGGATACCGCCGCAGGAACGGCGCCGCCTCGGCCCCGCCGGCGAGCGCGTTGCCCGTGTCGAACTGCATCACCACGCGCTTGTCGGTGTTGCCGAAGAAGGTGTCCCACGGCAGCTCGTTATCCAGCGGCTTGAACTCCACGGTGTGGTTGTGGTAGCCGACGTACATCCCGTGCGGCTCCAACTTCTTGGCGATCTCGTTGAAGAGGCGCGCGGTTTCCAGCCACGCCTGGCGCGACGCGGTGCGCTCGGCAGGCAGGCCCGGCACGATCAGGAACTTGTTGCCCAGCGTCTTGTTGAACCGCACCGTGGCCTCGAACTGGTCGCCCAGCAGCGTTTCCAGCCCGATGTGGGTGCCGCAGCAGACCAGACCGTTCTCGTCCAGCAGCTTGCGCAGCTCCTCGGCCGAGCGACCGTAGTAGCCGGCGAACTCCACACCCTGGTAGCCCATCGCCGCCACTGCCTTCAGCACCCCCGGCAGGTCGCGCGCGCAGTCATCGCGGACGGAGTAGAGCTGCAGGCCGATGCGCGGCTGCTGCCGGCGGCTCCGCGCGGCATCCACGTCCGGCGTCAGCGCCAGGGCCAGCGCCGCCACGCCCAGCAGGACGCCCCCAACCCAGCGGAATCGCCTGATCTCCATATCCTCATCCCTCCCTTCGCGCCGGCCGGCACGCCCGGCGCGCTACTCCTTTCTGCTTCGCGACCAGCGGCGGCCTCCCTGCCGCCGATAGGAGACCGCCTCCTCGCTCGCGAAGTAGCTGGAGACGCGCGGAACATGCCAGCACCGCGGGTGGCAGGGAGGGTGGCCGGAACGGATGGCCCTCAAGGACCACCCTGACCCAAGGAACAAGCCGGCTGGAAGCCGGCTCCGGTGCGTCCTGACACCTGACACCTGACACCTGACACCTGACACCTGCCCGGCGCCGGGCGCGCAGAGGAGAGACATGCGACGATTCGGGGTCTTACTGTTGGCGGTGCTCGTGCCTGGGGCGCCGGGGTGGGCGGCGGAGACGCCGGCGCCCCGGACGGTGCCCGGCCTCATGCTGTGGCTGGATGCTGCCGACGGTGAGACGCTGGAGTTGCAGGCTGGGCGCGTGCATCGCTGGCGCGACAAGTCTGGCCGGGAGCGCCACCTGGTCCAGCCCCGGCTGGCGGCCCGCCCCACGGTGCGCCGCCGGGCGCTGAATGGGCGCCGGGCAGTGGCCTTTGATGGGGCGCGGCACTTCCTTGCCGGACCGGCGGTGCTGCCCGCGGGCTGCCCCGCCTACACCCTGTTCGTGTTGTGGCGCCCCCGACAAAGCGCTGGCTCGCAGTCGGTCTTCGAGCAGGCGGCTGTGCCGCTGGCTGGCCACACCCGCGCCGCCCTGCTGGCGGTCAACGGCCACTACGGCTTCAACGGCGAAGGCAACGACCGGCACGACCTGGTGCCGTTCACGCCGAACGCCTGGCGCCTCACCTGCCTCGAAGTGGATCCGGCGCGCGCGCGCAACATCCGCGTCTGGGATAACGGCCTGCCGTTCGCGGGGGCCACTACCGACCCCCAGGCGCTGCGCCTTGGCGCCGACGGCGTGGCCCTCGGACGCAAGCTCGCCACCGACGGGGAGTACCTCCATGGGGAGGTCGCCGAGGTGCTGGTGTACGACCGCTGTCTCCGCCGCGCCGAGCGGCAGGCGGTGCTGGCCTACCTGGATGACAAGTGGGGCCTGGGCTGCCTGGGGTGGCTGCGCGGCCCCGACGGGCAGCCGCTGGCGTTCGACTTTGAGGGGGATGACTACGAGGGCTGGGGGGTGGAGGGCACCGCCTTTGGCAGCGCGCCGGCCCCGGGGACGCTGCCCGGCCAGATGGAGGTGACCGGCTTCCTGGGTGCCGGACTGGCCAACAGCTACCACGGGGGAGATGTCAGCACCGGCACGCTCACCTCGCCCCCCTTCGTCATCGAGCGTCGCTATCTGCGGTTCCTCATCGGCGGCGGCAAATACCCCGGGCAGGCGTGCCTCAACCTGTTGGTAGATGGTCAGGTGGTACGCACCGCCACCGGCCCGAACGACCGCCCCGGCGGCAGCGAGCGCCTCGACTGGCAGCAGTGGGACGTGGCCGCGCTGGTGGGGAAGACCGCCACCCTGCAGATCGTTGACCAGGCCACCAGCGGCTGGGGCCACATCAATGTGGATCACATCTTCCAGACCGACGAGCGGCTGCCCGCCCTGGTGGACCAGGAGCGCGAGTTCGTGGCCACCCGGCGCTTCCTAAACCTGCCGGTGAAGGATGGGGCCCCCGAGCGGCGGCTGCGCGTTGTTGCCGGCGGAAAGGTGGCGCGCGACTTCGTCATCCCCCTGGCGGATGACACGCCCGATTACTGGGTGTTCCTGGACTTGCTGCCGTTCCGCGGCCAGCGCCTCACCCTGCGGGGCGAGCGCCTCCCGGAGAATTCGCGCGGGCTGGCCCTGGCCGCGCAGAGCAACACCATCCGGGGCAGCGCCAATCTTTACCGCGAGCGCCTGCGCCCGCAGTTCCACTTCACCACGCGCCGCGGCTGGAGCAACGACCCGAACGGGTTGGTCTACCACGCCGGTGAGTGGCACCTCTTCTACCAACACAACCCCTACAGCACCCGTTGGGAGAACATGCACTGGGGCCACGCCGTCAGCCGCGACCTGGTGCATTGGACTGAGCTGCCGGTGGCTCTCTACCCCGACGCCCTCGGCACTTGCTTCTCCGGCTCCGCCGTGGTGGACGAACAGAACACCACCGGCTTCGGCCGTGGCACCGAGCCGCCGCTGGTCTGCATCTTCACCGCCGCCGGCAGCCAGATGACACAGTGCCTGGCCTACAGCCTAGACCGCGGGCGCACCTGGACCAACTACGCGGGCAATCCGGTGCTAAGCCAGCTCGTCGCGGGCAACCGCGACCCCAAAGTGATCTGGGATGCTCCCCGACGCCGGTGGATCATGGCGCTCTACCTGGACGGCTCCGATTTCTCGCTCTTCTCCTCGCCCGACCTGAAGCGTTGGGAGAAGCTGTCTACCGTGACGATCCCCGGCACCTCCGAGTGCCCGGAGTTCTTCGAGATCCCGGTGCAGGGCCGGCCGGGGGAAACGCGCTGGATCTTCTACGGCGGCAATGGGCGCTACCTGGTTGGCCGCTTTGACGGCCGCACGTTCACCCCGGAGTCGGGCCCGCACGCGCTGCACCACGGCAACTGCTTCTACGCCTCGCAGACGTTCAACGGCGCTCCCGACGGCCGGCGCGTCCTCATCGCCTGGGGCACGGTGAGCCTGCCGGGGATGCCGTTCAACCAAATGATGGACTTCCCGGTGGAGCTGACGCTGCGGCCTACCGAGGAAGGCCTGCGCCTTTTTGCCAACCCGGTGCGCGAGCTGGCCTCCCTGCACGCGCGCGCCTGGCAGTGGCAGGATCTGGCGCTGCCGGCCGGCGAGCGGACGCTGCCCGGCGTGAAGGGCGAGTTGCTGCACCTGCAGGCCGAGTTGGAGGTGGGTGATGCCACGGCCCTGGGGCTAACGGTGCGCGGCGTGCCGATCACCTACGACGCGAAGGCACAGCGGCTCACCTGCGCCGGCAGTAGCGCGCCCCTGAAACCCGAGGCGGGGCGCATCCGCCTGGAAGTGCTGGTGGACCGCGCCTCGGTGGAGGTGTTTGCCAACGACGGCCGGGTCTACCTGCCGGTCGGGGTCCTCCCGGCTGTCAAGGAGCGCGGCGTGGCGCTGTTTGCCCGGGAGGGAACTGCCCGGGTGCATAGCTTGCGGGTGTGGTGCCTGCGCTCGATCTGGACCGGGAAGCGGTAGGCCGGCGCTGCCGGGGCCAGCAGCATCCACGACGGTTTCCGGCAGTTTGCTGCGGCGCGTGCGCCTGGGGAGCGACGCGGCGAAAGCCTGCCCGGCCATCGCCGGCTTTGGCCTGCACCACCTGCCGGAACGGCTGTCGGGCGGCTGGTGCGCCTGCCGTCCGGGGTCAGCCCGCTCCTGGAAGGATGCCGTAACCCATGCCGACAGACGCCAGAGCACCAGTCGCTGATCGCATCGGGCCACCGGACGGCGCCGTGGAGTGGCCCACCCGGCGGCCGGGCATCCCCTTCCGGGCGGTGCTCATCGGGCTGCTGCTCATCCCGGTGAACGCCTACGTGATCATCAAGACGGAGGTGGTGTGGGCCTCCGTTCACGCCACGGTGCTCTCCCTCTTCTTCAACGCCGTTGCCACCCTCTTCTTCCTGGGCCTGATCAGCCTTGCCTGGCGGCGCTACCACCCTCGCAGCGCCCTCACCCAGCCGGAGCTGGTGGTCATCTACGTGATGGTCTCCGTAGCCACCGGCTTGTTTGGGGTGGACTTCCTGCAGATGTTCACCTCCACCATTGCCCACCCCCACCGCTTCGTCGAGGTTCACCCGGAGTGGCGAGACCTCTTCTTTGCCCACCTCCCCCGCTGGCTGACGGTCTCCGACCCGGAGGCGCTGAGAGCGCTTCACGAGGGGAACACCACCTTCTTTCAGCGGGCGCACCTCGCCGCCTGGGCCGTGCCGTTGGCGGCCTGGTTCGCCTTCACCATGGTGCTGCTGTGGATGTGCCTGTGCTTGAACGTGCTCATCCGCCGCGAATGGAGCGAGCACGAGCGTCTCTCCTTCCCGATCATCCAGCTTCCGATGGCGATGACGCATCCTTCCTCTGGCTTCTACCGCTCTTACCTCCTCTGGATCGGGTTCGCGGCGGCCGGGCTGCTGAACCTGATGCGCGCCCTCCACGGCATCGTGCCTACCTTCCCCGACCCGGTCACCAAGACCGACCTGGCCCGCTACCTCACCAGCTACCCCTGGAACGCGATCGGCTGGACGCCGCTCTGCTTCTACCCCTTCGCGGTGGGCCTCGGCTTCCTGATCCCGCTGGACCTTTCCTTCAGTTGCTGGTTCTTCTACCTCTTCTGGAAGGCCCAGGTGGTCAGCCGCGCGGCCCTCGGGTTTCAGCCACTGGCCGGCCAGTACCTGGGCGACCAGTCTTCCGGCGCCTGGCTGGGGATCGGCCTGCTGGCCCTCTGGGGCAGCCGATGCTTCTTGAAACAGGTGGTGCGGGGTGTTTGGACCGGCAAGAACCGGGTGGATGATAGCGGGGAGGTGATGCGCTATCGCACGGCGCTGATCGGGTTCACGGCGGGCGCCCTGGGGCTGACGTTGTTCTGCTGGTTGGGCGGCATGGAGCCGTGGGCGATTGCCGCCTTCTGGGCGATCTACTTCCTCTTCATGCTGGCGATCATGCGTATGCGCGCGGAGTTGGGGGCCCCCACCCACGACCTCTATGCCGGCGGGCCAGACCGGCTCCTCACCGCGCTCCTGGGCACCCGGGCGTTCGCGCCCGGCACGCTCACCATGTTTTCGCTCTTCTACTGGATCACCTACAGCTACCGCTCGCACCCGGTGACGCACCAGTTGGAGGGCCTGAAGCTCTCGGAGCGCCACCCAATCCCCGGTCGCCAGTTGGGCGCGGTGATCATGCTGGCGTGCGCCGTGGCATTCGTGGCCTGGGCGGCGATCTGCCTCGGGGCGGCCTACCGCTATGGCTTCTCCTCGAAGATGCAGTGCTACCTGGTGCCGGCCGCCGGCGAGTCGTGGGGCCGGCTGGCGAACTGGATGCAGACGCCCAAGTCACCCGAGGCCGCCTCCTGGACGCAACTGGGCATGGGCTTTGGCCTGACGCTCGGGATGATGTCGCTGCGGCGTCTCTTCGCCTGGTTTCCGCTGCACCCGGTCGGCTACGCCGTTTCCGGGAGTTGGACGATGAGCTGGCTGTGGTTTTCCCTGTTCATCGCCTGGCTGGTGAAGTGGCTGGTGCTGCACCACGGCGGCCTGCGAACCTACCGCCGGGCGCTGCCGCTATTCTTCGGTTTGATCCTGGGAGACTACGTGGTGGGTGGGCTGCTCTCCATCCTGGTGCGGGTGTCGTACCATGGCTTCTTCCCGTAGGGTGGGGGCAGCGAATAGGAGAAGCAGATGAAGCGCTGGATGGTGGCTTACGTTGGGTTGGCGGCAGCGGCGCTGCCGGCGGAGGGTGCCGAGCGCCTGACGCTGGTGCGCGATGGGAGGCCAGCGGCGGCGATCGTGCTGGCCCGGCAGCCGACGCGGGCAGCGCAGTTGGCCGCCTACGAGGTACAACACCATATCCACGCGATCACCGGTGCCACGTTGCCGCTGGTGCGCGAGGGTGAGCCGGTGGATGGCACCGCCCTCTACATCGGGGAGACGGAGGCGGCCCGCGCGGCTGGCCTGACGCGCGCCCACTTCGGCCCCCAACAGTACGCAATCAAACCGGGCCCGCGCTGCCTCTTCCTGGTAGGGCGCGACGACCCGGCCACCGATCCGGTGGTCTACGACTTGACCGACCCAGCCCGCTGCCGCAACCTGCCCGGGTTCTGGGAAGAGCAGGGCACCTTGCACGCCGCCTACGACTTCCTGGAGCGCTACTGTGGCGTGCGCTGGCTGAACCCCACTGACCTGGGCACGATCTGCCCCAAGCAGCGGACGCTCGTGGTGCGCCCCCGGGAGTTCCGCCGGGCGCCCGCTTTCCAGTACCGCGACGCTGTCGGTGCCACCGGCGACAACCCAGGCCTCTACGATGAGTATGTGGCGCTGTGGACGAAGGACACTCCCCAGTATCGCCAGTGGCAGGAGCTGGCCTATGCCGACCTGCGCCAGCGCTGCCCGGATCCGGAGGCGGCCCGGCGGGTGTTGGCTCACCTCTTCCTCCTGCGGATGCGCAACGGCGGCGAGGTGCAGCGATGCAACCACTCCCTCTACGGCTACTACGACCGCTATTGGCGCGACCCCGCCACCCGCCGCCCGGAGCTGTTCGCCAAGGGCTATGAGGGCGAGCCGCCCCAGATGTGCTACACCAACCGCGCCCTGATCGCTCAGGTGGCTCAGGACGCCCGCGACTACTACGACCGGAAGAAGACCGGGGCCGAACTCGGCATCTTCTTCCGCCCACAGTTGCCCAACTGGTTCCCCATCGAGCCGATGGATAACGGCAGCTACTGCAAGTGCCCGGATTGCCAGGCGCTGCTCCGCGAAGACACCGGCGGCGGCTTCTCCACCGGGGTTTACAGCGACTACTTCTTCCGCTTCGTCAACGAGGTGGTCCGCGAACTGCACCGCACGCACCCGGACCGGGGAGTTGTCACCTTGGCCTATGCCAGCCACGCGCTGCCGCCCGCGAAGGTGAAGCTCGACCCGAGCGTGGCGGTGCAGTTCTGCTTCACCACCAACCGCGCGGCCGGCGGCCCCGACCCGCGCGAGGTGCAGCTTCTCCAGGAGTGGGGCGCGGAGGCGAAGCGCAGCGGTCGGCCGCTCTTCCTGTGGCTCTACTACACCTTCCCCGTGGAGACGGCGCGCAACAGCAACCTGCACTGCTGGCCCGGCTTCTTTGCCCATGCCATCGGCGAGCAGATGCGCCTCTTCCATCGGCTCGGCTACCGCGGCATGTTCCACTGTGGCTTCGGCCAGGAAGTGGAAGCCTACGTCACCTTCAAGCTGATGGATGACCCGAGCCGCGACGTGGACCAGTTGCTGGACGACTACTTCACCGGCCTCTACGGCGCGGCGGCAGTGCCGATGAAGCGGCTTTACCTGGAGATCGAGCGGACGCACGCCGGCAAGGCCGAAGGCTACACCCCCACGCGCCTGGCGGAGCTCGAGGCGCTGCTGGCGCAGGCTCGGGCGCGCGCCCAAACCGAGCGCGAGCAGCGTGCCGTCGCCCTGTTCGAGGTCGGCACCTGGAGCTACCTGACCGAGGGCCTCCAGCAGCGCGAGCGGGTGAAGGCGGCAGCGATCCCCACGGTGACGGTGCCCCGGCTTGCCGCTGCCGGCGGCGATGCCTCCCGGCTGGCCTGGGAGCAGGCGGCGCCGCTGCCCGGACCGTGGTATCAGAGCAACAGCGACCGTCCTGCCAACCGCAAGCTCTCCGGGCGGATCGCCCATGACGGCCGGCACCTCTACCTGGAGCTGGGGGACGCCTGCGACCCGACGACGCTGCAATCCTCGGCGATGGTCTTCCCCTACGACGACTGGGAGATCTTCGTGGCGGCGCAGCGTGGACAGCCCTACCGGCAGTACGCTCTCAACCCGAAAGGCCTGAAGGTGGCCCTCTCGCACGGCGAGGTGAACTTCCGCCAGAACGTGCCACTGGAGCCGGCGCCGTTCACCGTGGTGTCGGATGTCTCTGCTCCCGACCGGTGGGTTGCGCGCGTGGTGTGGCCGCTGGCGGAGGTGGTGCCGGGAGGGGTGACGGCGGGCGGCAAGCTCTACCTGAACATCGTGCGCGTGGCCGGGCCAACCCCCCAGGGTGGCTTCGGCATCGATGCCTGGGGGCCGTTCACCCGGGTGCATGACGTCAGCCGCCTCCCCGAACTGACGCTGGAGTGAGGCCCGCCGGCCGCGATGGGGAAAGCGGCAACCTCGGGGCTGGGGCAAGCGCCGCCGGGCAGGCCGGCACGGCGGGAGGAGATCCGCCGAACGCGCGGAACTAAAGACCAGGCCAGGGACGCCCTGACGCTCACCAGCCTGGAGCGGCCTGGGCGGGCACCCCCTTGTCGGCCTGCCTGGCGTCTGGCCGGCGAAGCCCACGCCCGAAAGGAGCACACTGCATGCGTCGGAAGCAGAACGGCTTCACCCTGATCGAGCTGCTAGTGGTTATCGCTATCATAGCCATATTGGCAGCGATCCTGTTTCCGGTCTTCGCGCGGGCGCGTGAGAACGCGCGCAAGGCGAACTGCCAGAGCAACCTGAAGCAGATTGCCACCGCGGCGATGATGTACCGCCAGGACTACGACGAGCGTTGGCTGCCGATGTCGGTGACCACCAACGGGTTCCAGAACTAGTGGCCGGTGTTGATCTCCCCCTACACCAAGAACGAGGGGATCTTCTTCTGCCCCAGCGCCGATGGGCGTTGGTTCGACTGTACCTGCTACGGAAACCAGAGCCCGCGCCCGCTGGGGGGCTACGGCTTCAACTGCGGCACCGGGGGATCTGCCGGGGCGCCTGCCTGGATCGGCCCGACCGGCATGGCTGATGCCGCGGTGGAGATGCCTGCCAACACGATTTTGGCCGGCGACTCCGACTGCATCAACGTTGGCCCCGGCTAGTTCTACACCCAGGGCACGGCTTGCCCGAACTGGGCGGCGCGGCACAACGGCCAGGCCAACTTCGCCTTCTGCGACGGACACGTGAAGTCGCTGAAGCAGCCTGAATGGGGCGCCTGGACCATCTCCAGCGCGGACTGACCCGGGCAACCCCCGGCTGGCCGGGTGCGAGATGCAAGCGGGCGTGGCCCCGGCGTGGGCGGGCCACGCCCGCTTGCTTGGTTGCCCCGGTGAATCGACCGCGTCGCGCCGGCAGGCGTCGACGGCCGGATCGCGAACTCGCCGTTTGGGCCGGCGTGCCGATGCCGAATCCCTCATGGCGCGCCCCTCGGGAGGACTGACATGAGCGAGCCGACCACCCACCGGCTGCAGCCGGAGATCTACTACTACACCTTCGGGCCAAACCCGCCCGCGCTGCGCGTTCGCTCTGGCGACCGCGTGGTGGCGCGCACGCGTGACGCCCGCGGCTACGACGAGACGATGGCGCCGCTCCCCGAGGAACGCAAGCAGCGCCACCCCGACTGCGAATACTGCTCCTCCAACCCCCTGGTCGGCCCGATCTACGTGGAAGACGCCAACCCGGGAGACGTGCTCGCCGTCCAGATCGAGGCGATCCAACTGACGCGCCCCTCCGCGTGGTCGCGGCACAACCAGCACTTCGGCTGCTTCACCGGCGAAGGCCCGGGCCGGCGCCTCCTCTTCAACGCGCCGGTGCCGGAGCAGCAGTACGACTGGCAGTTGGATCTGGCGCGCGGGGTGGGCCGGCTGGCGCTGCCCAACAGCCGTATCGGCGCGGTGGAGATCCCGCTGCACCCGTTCATCGGCTCCATCGGTGTGGCGCCGCGCTTCGGCCGGGTGGAAACGGCGCTGACCCCCGGAGAGTACGGCGGCAACATGGATTGCATTGAGACGCGCGCCGGCACCACCCTCTACCTCCCGGTGTGGGTGCGCGGCGCCTACCTGGCGTTCGGCGATGTCCATGCTGCCCAGGGCGATGGAGAGATCTGCGGCGTTGCCCTGGAGACCACCGCCGAGGTGACGCTGCGGCTGTGGGTGCTGCCCGGGCGCGCGCTGGAGTGGCCGCGGCTGGAGGATGACACCCACCTGATGGCGGTCGGCAACGCCCGGCCCCTCTGGGAAGCGATTCAGATCGCCCATCTGCAGTTGGTGGAATGGTTGGTGGCCGACTACGGGTACGACCGGTGGGAGGCGCTGCAGGTGCTCTCGCAGGTGGGCACGATGCGCATCCCCAACGTGGTCGATCCCGCCTACACCGCCATCGCCAAGTTCCCCAAGCGGTTCCTGCCGTAAGGGAGGCCCGGGTGCCCCGCGGCGCCCGGCTCTGCCCCAGGAGAAAGAGATGCTGCACCTCGGTGTCGCTGTCAGAGACATCACCCCTACCCGGTCGGTCTGGATGGACGGCTATGGCGACCGCGACCGCCCCTCGGCTGGCGTTTACGCCCCGCTCACGGCGCGAGTGCTGGCGCTGCGCCAGGGCAACACCGCCGCCCTCATCACCGTGGCGGATGTGCTGAACTTCGACCGCGAGCAGGAGCGGCAGTTCAAGGCGAGCATCGGCGCCGCCACCGGCTTGCCGGCCGAGGCGGTGATCCTCTGCGCCACCCACACGCACTGCGGGCCCCGCTGCGCCGATATCCTGATGCTGGGGGAGCGTGACGGCGAATTCCTCACCCGGCTGGAGGCACAGCTCGCCGCGGCGGCGCAACAGGCGCTGGCGGAGGCTGGGCCCGCCGAGGCCGCTTTCTCGCGCACCCGCAGCGCCTTCGGCATCAACCGCCGCCTGCCGGACGGAGCCGGCGGCGTGCGCTTCCACCCCAACCCGGAAGGCGTGATCGACCGCGACCTCGATACCTACTGGTTCACCACCGCCGAGGGCACGCCGATCGCCTCACTCACCCTCTATGGGTGTCACCCCACCTCGCGTGCCGGCTATGACCTGGGCCCGGACTACCCGGGCACCCTCCGCCAGCGCCTGGAGCGTGACTGGGGCGGCCAAGCGCTGTTCCTCACCGGCTGTGCCGGCAACATCCGGCCCGCCTTTCTGGACGAGCGGGGCCTCTTCCGCAGCGCGCAGATCGAGGAGGTGGAAGCCGCCGGCGAGGCGCTGGCGGCAGCGGCACTGGCGGGCCGGTTCCGCGCGCGCCGGCTGACAGAACCTTGCCTGCGGGTGACCAGCGGCACCGCGATGCTCCCGGTGGAGGAGGCGCCCGACCGGGCGGCCCTGGAGCGGATGGCTCAGGCGGAGGGCACCGACTTCGCCAGCCGGGTTGACCGCGAGTGGTCGCGGCGGATGCTGCAGCGCCTGGAGGCGGGTCCACTGCCGCGGGCGGTGCCCTTCACCGTGCAGACGCTGTCGCTGGATCGCCAGCACGCGCTGGTGTTCCTTGCCGGGGAGGTGGTCACGGAGATCGGCCTGGCGATCAAGCAGGCGCACCCCTACCACGTCCTCTCGACGCCGGCCTACTCGAACGGCATCGTCGGCTACGTGCCGTCGCGCAGCATCTACCCCCAGGGGGGCTACGAGGTGCGCGGCGCCTACAAGTTCTACCTGCAACCCGGTGCCTTCACCAGCGAGGTTGAGGAGGTCATCCTGGCGGAGGTGGCCCGCCAACTCGCTGGCTGACGCGCGGCGCCGGCTCTTGCTACGGCATGTCCCTCCTCCAGGCGGCGATCAGCGCGTCATAGGAGAGCTGCTTCACGTGCCAGTCGGCGAAAAGGACGTAGTAGCGGAAGCCGGCGCGGGTCGTGCTGCCGCCATGCCAGGCGCCGGTGAGGTCGTGCAGCACGTTGATCTCGGCCGGCGACTCGATGCCGGAGACGGAGAGGCCGCGGAAGGTGAGCTCGGTGCGGTAGGCGTAGCTGGCGCCGTACTGGGTGTAGGCACTCGGCTGGCACACCAGGGGGGTGCTGGAGATCTCCAACCAGGTGAAGCCGGTGTCGCTGGGGCACCGCCAGACGCCCATCTCCTTCACGTAGGGGTCCACCACCTCGTGCATTAGCGGCATCGACTGGAGAAACGCCTGCCAGCCAGGGTGACCGCCCCAGATGCTCGGGGCGTATCGGTCGACGATGTCGATGCCCCAGGGGAAGCGCTCGTCGTAGTCGCTGGCATAGAGGGAGAGCGCCTGGCCGATCTGCCGCAGGTGGGCGGTGCAGGTGGCCCCGCGCGCCCTCTCTCGCGCCGAGGCCAGCACCGGGAAGAGGATAGCGGCCAGCAGGGCGATCACGGCGACTACCACCAGCACCTCCACGAGGGTGAAGCCCACGGCCCCCCGGCCAGTGCGGCGGTTGGACCCCCCCAGGTGCCAGTTGCACGGTGCCATCATATCCCCTCCGCGGGTGCAGATCGCAGCACCCAGAGCGAGCGGGCGTCGGCGTGGCCTGCTGCTCACTCGGGGGAGATGGTTCGGCAGCGCCGCAGCAGCTCCCTGGCGGACGCGGAGTTGGCGGTGCCGAGCATGTTGAGCGCCTCCTTGGCCAACACGGCGCCCTCGCGGGCCTGGCCGCGGTTGAGGGCGCGCCAGCCGGCGGCGAGGCATGCCTGGCCGTATGC
The DNA here is from genome assembly GCA_012512505.1 of Armatimonadota bacterium. Taxonomy (GTDB): domain Bacteria; phylum Armatimonadota; class JAAZEB01; order JAAZEB01; family JAAZEB01; genus JAAZEB01. Next base: position 14,883 of record JAAZEB010000267.1, read on the forward strand.
CCGCCGCGCGGCCGCCAGGCGCCCCTCCCACAGCGCGGGCACGCCCTCGCGCAGCTCCGACTGTGCCGTCTGCCGGCTGCGCAGTGCCTCGGGCGTCTCGCCGGCCGTCACCTGGTGCGTGGCCTGGCGCAGGTGCCACTCGGCACGCACCCCGGGTGATACCTCCACCCCCAGCCAGCCGCCGCCGAAGGCGGTGAGCCCCGCCAATACCAGGCCCCGCCAGCCGTGCAATGGCAGCGGCAGCCCGGCTCGCCGTGCTGCCAGCGCCTTACGCATCTCGGCGTCGCTGCCAAAGCGGTCCTCCGGCTGAACCGCCATTAGGCGGTCGATGGTCCGCGCGAAGCTGGCCGGCAGGTCGGCGCGATAGAAACTGACGCGGCGCTGGGGGTCGCCCTCGCCCCGGCGCAGGGCGCGCGCGCGATCGGGCGCCAGCGCCACCGCGTGCAGGCCGGTGCGCTCCAGGTAGAAGTCCGCCGGCACGCCCCAGGCCAGGCAGAACAGCAGCGATCCCAGCAGGTACTGGTCCACCCGGTGATCTATCGGCAGGGAGGAGTCGGCGTACATCTCCAGCGGGGCATAGCGGTGAGTGAGCGGGGCGCGCCCGTTCAGGTTCGTGTTCGCTAGCACGGCGTTGCCCAGGTCCACCAGGACCGGGCGCCCGTCCTCCCACACCACGTTCGTCGGCGTGATGTCGCGGTGCCAGATGCCTTGCCGGTGGAGGTATTCCACCGCCTCCGCCAGCGCCCGCGCGGCGCGCATCAGCGTGCCGGCCGGCGGGCCAGAGCCAGGGCGCTCGCCGCGCAGGAAGTGCTCGCCCAGGTTTGGCCCCTCCAGCCTCTGCATCAGCACGTAGCGCTTCCCCGCCTCCTCCCAGCCGGCGTAGGTGCGCACGATGCCCGGATGCCGCAGCGCCGAGACGCGGGCTATCAGCGCCGCGAACTCCTCCGGCGTGGTGTTCCGCCCGGCCGGCGCCCCCCGGCACTCCAGCACCATCTCCTTTAAAACGAGGGCTTGCTCGCCGGCCCGGCGCGGCGGCGCTTCATGGAACCGCTTGCGGAAGGCCCGCTCGTTGGTCGCGCTCACCCGGTAGAGCGTGGTGCCGTCGTTCGGTTGGCGCAGCAAGCCGTCCACGCGCAGCGGCACGCCGTTGTAGACCACCTCGGCATAAAGGTGCAGCACCCGGGTGGGTTGGCCCCCGGAGACCGGCAGGTAGAGGACGCGCGCCCGGCAGGCCGCGTTGGGGCAGCGCTCTTGCGGCTGGGCGGGCAGCAGATCGCCACAGTTGGCGCAGCGCCGGATTAGGTGGCCGCACCCCGGGCAGACATCGCTTGGCGGCTGCGCCGGCAGCTCGCGATCGCAGCGGGGGCAGATCAGGCCGGCGTCGCTCACCGCTTGACCTCCGTGGGCGCGGCGGGCAGGGGAACGACCACCTTGCCGTACGGCTCACCGTTGCCCCGCGTGTGGTAGAGGAGTGTTTTCCGCTTGCTGCCGTCGGGGGTGGTGTAGGTCAGGTGATACACTTCCCCCTCCACCCGTTCGGCGAGGATAGTGCCGAGGTCATCGGGGGGCTTGATGTTGAGGCTGAACGCCCGCGGCTTGGCGGCCGCCTGGGCCGCGCCGCGCTGTTGGTAGAGGTGGCCGCCGATCAGGCCGAGCGCTACCCCAAGCAGCAGCACCAGGGGCGCCAGCGAGAAGACCAGGCGTTCGGGCCGGAAGCTGCCTGAGCGGCGCCGCGCTCCGCTCTCCTCACGCTCGGTGGCCAGGTGTGTCCGCAGCAGGCGCACGGCGGCGGTCAACTCCTCGATGGCGGCGCCCAGGCGCTCTGCCTCGCGGGTCTCGGTCATCACTCTCTCTCCCTCTGCTTGCGGTGCGGCGGGGGCTGCCACCGCCCGCGGGCGCGCCTTCGTCTCCGGCGCTTTCTCCCTCTGCTTTTCCTCGGTTGCGGCGGGCACACGGGGCAGCACCAGCGTCGTGTCGTCCACGTAGGCGGGGGCGCGCATCCGCGCCTCCACATCGGCGGCAAGCTGCGGCCACGTCTCCGCCAGGGGGTGCCGCGACACCCACTCGGCGAGTTGCGCCAGCTCTTCGTCGCCGTAGAGGGCGTTGATCCCGTCGGTGCAGAGGATCAGCACATCTCCTTCGCGGATCGGCTCGCCGACGCGCACCGCCGGAGCAGGCTCCGCGTGCGCCCCGCCCACCCAACGGGTGATGCCGTTGGCGCTGTGGTGGTCCTCCGAGAGTTGCCGCAGGGTGCCCTCACGCCACTGGTAGATGCGGCTGTCACCCAGGTTGGCGCAGAAGAGGCGGCCGTCGCGAACGCAGGCCAGCGCCAGGGTGGTGTGTCCGTCGGGCGCCTGCTGCACCACCGCGTCGTGGGTGCGCCGCACCGCGTTGGCCAGCAGGTCATCCAGGTCGCGATCGCGGTAGCCGCGCAGGCGCTCCGGGGGCACGTCGGCGAACGCCTTCTGCACCCAGCGCGCCGCCGCCCGCACCGCCGCCCGGCTGGCCTTTCCGCCCTGGGCGGTGCTGGAGACGCCGTCGGCCACCACCGCTATCAGGTCGAAGCCAGCGGGTGGCTCCGGCGATTCCAGCGAGGGGAGACAAGTGGCCGCGTCCCAGTTCCCTCCGGGGGTGCCCGCCGGGTGGGCGTTGCCAGCCAGACTCAGCGCCGCTGCCTCGATGGCCAGCCTCCCCTTGCTCACTCCTCATCCTCCCGCCAGCGCAGCCGATAGCCGCCCAACTCGAGTTCCGCGTCGGCCTCCCACGCTTCCCAGCCGGCGCCTGCCTCCACCGGCACCGCCTCGGGCTCGTCCGGCAGGCGCAGCCACAGGGGCGAGGTGGGGTCCAGGCTGCGCACGGCGGGTCGGCCGTCGCGCCAGGCCACCTCGGCGGCGCGCAGTGCCACGCTCCGGTCCAGCCCCGGGAACGCCTGCCGGCCCACGAAGATGGCTTTCCCGTCGCTGAGGGGCTGCGTGTGCTCCACCGTGCCGTTCCTGGTATAGAGGATCCAGGCAAGTGGCGCCTCGTCGGGCTCAGCCGGGGGCGGCGGGGGCAGCGTCGCCTCCGCGGCGGCGGTGATCATGGCGGCCGGCTGCCCCATCCCGCTTCGCCAGCGCCCGCTGCGCAGCAGCCCGAAGAGGTCGGCCGCCGTCAGCGCCAGCAAACCGACCAGGCCGAGGAGCAGCAGGAGGGTGACGATCACGTTGAGCCAGTACACGCTGCTATCCTCCGCCTCGAATGATCCGCAGCAGGCTGGAGGGCAGCCCACCCCCCTGGAAGGCAAGCAGGTCGCGGTGGCGCACCTCCACCGCCTCGCCCACGCGCAGCGGTGCCCCCTCCAGCGTGGCGCTCACATCGTCGCGCAGCCAGGTGATCCAGCAGCGGCCCCAGTTTCGCACCAGCGCCAGCGCCCGCCGGTCCTGGAAGCGCTGGTGGTCCGCCTCATACTCCACGCGCACGTCGCTGCCGGCGGCGACGGCGCCCAGGTACTGGTCGCCATTGTAGACGACGACGGGGTTTGGCTCGGCACGGTGGTCACCGTTGGGGAAGTAGTGCAGCCACACCTCGGTACTGCGCCCCCAGGCTAGCTCCCGCAGGCTGCCGTCCCACACTTCGGCGGGCGGGGGGCCATCCGCCTTGCGATCCGGGTCGAACAGCATCGTGAGGACGCCGCGCCGGTGGTGGCCGTCGCCGTATTGCACCCGGATAATGTCGCCGCGCTGCAAGCGGATCTCGTTGCGGGGCAGGTTCACCTCGCCGCCGCCGCGCTGCAGCAGCACGGCGCGGTCGCCGCGGCGCACCATCGTGCCGTTGGTGCTGGTGTCGCGCAGGACGAAGCCAAGCCGTTCGTCGGCCAGAATCGAAAAGTGATCGGCCGAGAGCTCGCGCTCGCTGGCCGCCCGCTCCACCGGAAGCTGCGGGGCTGGCACCCGCCGTCCGAAGAAGAAGGTGGTCCGGAGCTGCTTCCACTGCCCCTGGCCCTTCTGGGTGTCGAAGACGTAGAGCCAGAAGTACTCCAGGATCGGGTCTTCCACGGTGCCGCTCTTGCCTTCGAGACTGGGGTCTTCCGGGCCGTGCTTCTCCTGCAGTTTCTCGCGTACCTTGCGCCAGCGCACCTGGATCTCGCCCTGACCGGCCGAAGCCGCCTTCACCGCGATCGGCAGCACCCGCACGGTTGCTTGCCACACCTCCAGGCGCTCTTCTTCGGCCCAGCGGGTCAGGTGCTGCTGCAGCTCCCGGTCGAGTTGCTGGTCGTCCAGGAACTCTTGCAGGCGCTGGGCGCGCAGGTCGTCGCCGACGACGAGCGTCACGTGCAGCTCGTTGGCGGCCTCCCCGCGCTCGTTGCGGTCCAGCACGCCGCGCGCGGAGCGTTCCAACGCCTGCCGGCACAGCGAGTGGACTCGTTGCACGATGGTATCAAAGCCAATCTCGGGGGCGTCTTCAAAGGCAACGCACACCCCGTTCCCCATCCACTGGATGTCGCGTTCCGGCAGCCGGCTGAAGAGCTGCCGGAACAGGTCTCTCAACATAGTCTCTTCCCAAAACGGATGCGCGGGGAGCGGCCCACGGCACCACCGGCCACTCGCGTCTCTCTTTCCCCTCCTGGTTACCCCCAACCGTGACAGATGGCCCGCGGGGCGTGGCCCCCCAACCCCCCACCCCCGAAACCGGGGGGGCTATCGCACACCACTCCCCCCAATCTTGGGGGGCCGGGGGGGCTATCACACACAACTCCCCCCGAAATCGGGGGGCCTCCCAGCCTATTCTGCTGTCCGCGCCAGGGCCTCCGCCATCAGGGCGGGAATGCCCAGTTGGCGGGCCATGTCGGAGCCGGTGCCCTCCTGCAGGCGCCCCTTGGTGCCTACCCGCTCGGCCCAGGCGACGATTACCACGCGCGGCCGCTGCCCGGCGGCGGGCGCCCAGGGACCGTAGGTCACAAACCAGGCGTCGCTCTCGGTCGTTCCCGTTTGCGCCGAGCCGGTCTTCGACGGGTAGCGCGGGCCGTTGCCCCACACCGTCGCCGCCGTGCCGCTGCGGCCGGCGGCCCCAAGCAGGTACCACGAGAGGGTATCGGCCACCTCCGGGCGCCACACCGCTGCTTCCCACACCGGTGCCGCCGTGCGCCAGTGTGGGCTCACCAGCCGCCCGCGGTTGGCCAGGGCACAGGCCGAGCGCATCACCTCGTCCACGCTGGCCCCCAACACCTGCCCGAAGGCGATGAAGCGCGTGTAATCGCGGAAATCGGCCGCCGGCCCTCGGTCTTGTGGCGGCTCGCCGGCTGCCGCGGCCGAGGGCGGCCGGAGGATGCCATAGCGGGCGCGTTCCGCCTCGGCAAACCGGTACTTCTGACGCTGGTAGGCTTCCATCAAGTTCACCCAGCCGGCGTCGTGGGCGGCCTGTGCCGCGCCCCGGTTGCAGGAGACGGCCAGGATGCGCGCTGGCGTCACCCAGCCGTGGTTTGCCCCGCCCATGCAGGAGATCCCAGGCACGACGCCCGGCGCGCAGCGGTAGGTGCGGCGGGAGAGGTGCGGCTTGGCCTGCAGCAGCGCGGCGATGGTGTTGATCTTGGCGACGGAGCCGGGGGCGCGCAGGGTGCCGCGCAGGTTGTCGGCCAGGGCATAGGGCGAGCGGCGCAGCAGGGCATCGAGCTGGCGCCAATCGGCCAGCGCCGCGTTCGGCGCGAAGCTCGGCACCTGGGCCACCGCCAGATACTCGCCGGTACGCGGGTCGCAGATGGCAATCACCCCGCGCCGGGCCCGCCCGTCGGCCAGCGGACGCTGCCGATCCACGTCCTCCAGGTACTGCTTCAGGCGGCGGTAGGCGCTGAGCTGCAGGTCGGCAATCAGCGTCAGCCGCTGTGCCTCCGGCGCCTCGCGGGTCGGCGGGCGGAGGAACGGGCGGTGCGTCTCGCGCCAGTGCGCCAGCAGCCCCTTCTTCACACGCCGGCGACGCACCCCGGGATCCAACACCGTCAGGCTCTCCGAGTGAACTCCCACCAGCAGGTCGGCCCAGTAGGCTTCGTTCCCCTCGGCCCAGCCGGTGGGGGTGCGCAGCCCGGACGCCGGCAACAGCGCCTCTCCCAGCTCCCCCGGCTGATAGCGTCGGCCGGCCACTCCCTTTGGCGACCAGGCGACCGGCAGGAGGTTCGCCGTTTCCCATGCCGTGCTGCTGCGGCGGCACAGAATCTCGGCGGCGGGCAGATCGCCCCAGGCCTCCGCCAGGCGCGGATTGTCGCGCGGGGTGGCGCCGTCCGGACCCCGGTAGGCCATCAGGGCCACGCGATCGCCGCGGAAAAGGGCAAGGTGGGCGTAGGCCCCCGCCGTCACCGCGAGTAGGGTGCCGGCACAGAGGTAGACCCAGCCGATGGCGCGGGCCAGTGAGCGGGGCGGGCGGCGCCGCTCCCCGCCGGCGGTGGCGCAGGCGACGCCTACCATCACTCCCATCCCCAGCACGCCGGCCGCGCCGCTGGCCAGTGGGGCGGCGGTGATCCCGGTCAGCGGCAGCAGGTTGGCGCTGGCGGCGAAGGCGTAGGCAGTCTGCACCGCCAGAACGGCGGTGCTGCCCAGCACGAACCAGCGGGGGAATGCCTCCCGCGCCTCCAGGCCCACGGCAGACATGCGGTAGAGCAGCAGCAGGAACAGCCCGAGCACCACCACCAGGCCCACGGCGCCCAGGTTCTCAAAGTGGAAGGGGAAGATCACGTCGCGCACGTCGGCGGTGGTTTCCGGGTGGGTGCCGCGGCCCAGCCCGGTGCCCACCACCGCCGACGGCACCGAGGCGATGCGGTAGAGGGCGTTGGCGATCTGGTCGGACACGCCGTGCCATGGGTCGCGAAACATGCGCCAGCGGTCACGGAACGGCACTTCCCAGCCGAGAACGTGCTGCAAGAGCGGCGCGGTCAGGTAGAGGGTGATGCCGGCGGCCACCAGCGATCCCAGCCCAAAAAGGAGCGGCCCCGGCCGGCGCAGCATCATGGTTCCCAGGACGCAGGCGGGCAGCCACAGCAGGAGGAGGAATCCCAGGTCGCCAGTGGCCAGCACCAGGGCGCAGCAGCCGGCAAACCAGAAGAGGGCGGCCCGCAGACTGCGGGTGGGGATGTGGTGGAAGTGATCTGGCAAGAGGGCATCGTGGGTGGCGGCGAAGGCGGCCAGGAACGCCGCCAGCGCCAGCTTGGCACTCTCGATGTAGAGGACGGCGAAGCTGCGCGCCTGCACGCGCACCCCGATCAAGAGGAAGATCAATCCGGCGGCAAGAAGGACTACGGCGGGTGGGGGCATGCGCTTTCGCCAGTAGGCCAGTGCCCCCAGGGCGGGCACGCTCAGCACCAGCGCCCAGCCGGAGACACCCAGCCGCCCGATGATGCCCGCCGCCAGGTTGGCGGCCAGCAGGCAGAACGCCAGCCCGCCCCACAGCCAGAAGTGCTCGGCTGCCTGCCGCAGGCCGTCGCCCAGGGCGCGGCGCCACCCGGCGGGCAGCAGCAGCCAGCCGGCCAGGCTGGCCAGCGCCAGCGCTAACGCCATCCCCTGGCGCATGAACTCCGGCAGCAGCAGCAGCGACGAGAAGAAGGGGAGGGCGGGGTCCAGCAGCGGGCGGGAGATGGCGAACAGCACCACCACGCCCAGACCACCCAGGGTGGTGAACAGCGGCAGCAGCAGCGGATCCCAGTTTGGGGCGCGCTGGCGCAGCAGCAGGTGGAGGCCCAACAGCAGCCCCAGCGGCAGGCCCACCGCCCAGCGCAGCCAGCGCCCGATCACCGCCGAGTCGCGCAGCACGATCTGCTGCGAGGGCACGGCGAGCACGTCGGGGAGGTCGAAGCGGCGATTGGGCAGCAGGTAGCGGAACTGGATCACCCGGTCCACCACGGCGGGATCGCGCAGCACCGCCAGGAGACGTGCCCGGGGCGAGCGGTCTAGCGACAGACGCGGGTCGAGGGCCACGGCGGCGAGCCACTGGCGATGCCGGTCGGGGTAGAGGCCGCGGTCTCCCTTGGGCGCTTCGTTGCCCACCCGGCCAGAGTCGCGGATGGCGCGCAGTTGAGCGAGCGCTTCCCGGCGCCGCTGTGGGTCGGCCTTGGCGGCGGCCAGGGCGGCGATGCGCGCCCGATCGCGCCGGTTGGCCTGCCCCAGGGATGGGATGCGGCCGAGGCTGCGGAAGTGACCGCCAGCGCGCTCGTCGCGCCAGCGCACCACCGCCTCCGCCAGGGAGGGGCGCACGTCCACCGCCCGTGCCAGCGCCTCGGCTCCCACCGCGTTCACGTTCACGCGGCCGGCCGCCAGAAGCTCCGGCTGCTTGTTTTGCCAGGCGACCCCGGCCAGCACGAGGAGGAGGGGGATGGCGCCCGCCAGCAGGGCTCCCTCGCGGGCGCGTGGGGGCCGCGCCAGGGCCAGCCACAGCAACGGGCCGAGTGCCAGGCAAACGACAAAGTACAAGGAGCTTTCTCCTATCAAGTGCCGGGGATCCGCGCCGCGGTGGCGCTGGGGCGGGCCACACCGGTTCGCCGGCGCGTCCCTAACAAACATTCGCGCGGAAGGAGGGGGAATCCTGCTCGCGGCCGGTGGGCGGAGCAGGGGTGTACATTCGTGGCAAGTGTCTGCCCAAAAAGGGCTCGGTGGCGCGTCCGCCGATGTTGACAATCGCGAGTCCGATCAGGTATACTGGTCTGGCAGGAAGCGCTGAACAGCCCGGCAGCGGGCGGGCAAGGATCCGCCCGGTTGAGCCTTCGTGCCTTGCACTGAGCAGACACTGGAGCGACCCCTATTACTGTCCCTCCGATGCCTGTTGCCCCGGCCCCCCTGGTGTTGCGTTTGTGCCCGGATGGCGCGGGGGAATATTGCGTCACGAGGACGGTGCCCCCGCTGCGGATCCCGGAGGAGGCTCGTAGTTGAAGAAGATTTACGTCACCGGTGGTCTGGCATTGCAGGGGTCCGTTCGCACTAGCGGCAGCAAGAACGCCTCCTTGGCTCTTCTTCCGGCGGCCCTCCTCGGTTTGGGTGAGACCGTTCTCGAAAACGTGCCGCACATCGGCGACATCCGCACCATGGAGCAGTTGCTGAACGCCATCGGTGTGCGCGTGCGCCTGCTCCCCAACGGCCGTATGCACGTCGATGCCTCCCGCATTGAGACCACCGACGCGCCCTACGACCTGGTGAAGAAGATGCGGGCGTCGTTCTGCATTGCCGGGCCGATCCTCGCCCGCCTCGGGCGAACCCGCGTGCCCCTTCCTGGCGGCTGTGACATCGGCACCCGTGCCGTGGACTTCCACATCAAGGGGATGGAGGCACTGGGGGCCGAGGTGCGCATCGAGCATGGCTACGTCGAGGCGCGCGCCAACCGCCTGCGCGGCACCAACATCCTGCTCGACTCCCCCAGCGTCGGCGCCACCGGGCACATCCTCACCATGGCCTGCCTCGCCGAAGGCACCACCACCATCCAGAACGCCGCCGAAGAACCAGAAGTGGTGGACCTGGCCAACTTCGTCAACGCCATGGGAGGCGTGGTGCGCGGCGCCGGCACCAGCGTCATCGAGATTGAGGGGGTTTCCAGCCTGCGCGGCACCACCCACCGCGTGATTCCCGACCGCATGGAGGCCGGCTCCTTCCTGTGCGCCGCCGCTGCCACCGGCGGCGACGTGCGCGTCACCGAGTGTATCCCCGAACATCTGACCGCCCTGGTGCTCAAGCTGCGCGAGGCCGGCATCGAGTGCGAGACCGGGCCGGACTGGATCCGCGTGATCGGCAACGGCCGTCCCCGCGCTGTCTCCGTCAAGACGCTCCCTTACCCCGGTTTTCCCACCGATATGCAGCAGCCCCTCACCGCGCTCCTGACCACCGCCGTCGGCACCTCCGTTGTGACGGAGACGATCTACGAGCGCCGCTTCAAGCACGTGGACGAGCTGCGCCAGATGGGCGCCGACATCAAACAAGAGGGCCAAAGCGTGATCATCAACGGTGTGGAGCGGCTGACGGGCGCACGGGTGACGGCGTCCGACTTGCGCGCCGGCGCCGCGCTGATCATCGCCGGCCTGATGGCTCACGGTACCACCGAGATTGCCGGCGTCGAGCACATTGAGCGGGGCTACGAGGATATCGCGGCCAAGTTCACCCAACTCGGCGCCACGATTGGCTGCTTTGAAGAAGGAGAGGGTGCCGCTCATGCGCGGGCTTGCCGCTGACCTTGGCATCGACCTGGGTACCGCCAACATTGTCGTTTACCTCAAGGGCAAGGGGATCGTCCTGCGCGAGCCCTCGGTTGTCGCGGTGAATAAGCTCACCAACCGCATCCTGGCGGTTGGCGAGGAAGCGCGGCAGATGATCGGCAAGACGCCCGGGAACATTATCGCCATCCGGCCGATGAGCGAGGGCGTGATCGCCGACTACACCTACACTTACCGGATGCTGGAGTACCTCATCACCAAGGTGTGCGGCGCACGGCGCCTCTTCAAGCCGCGGGTGCTCATCTCCATCCCCTCTAGTGCCACCTCCGTGGAGCGCCGGGCGGTGATCGAGGCGACCAAGGCGGCGGGCGCTGGCGAGGCCTATCCGATTGAAGAGCCGATGGCCGCGGCGATCGGCGCCGGCCTCCCCATCGGCAGCCCTAGCGGTAACATGGTGGTGGACATCGGCGGCGGCACCACCGACATCGCCGTCATCTCCCTCGGTGGCATCGTCATCAGCGAGTCGCTGCGCGTCGGCGGCAATAAGATGGACGATGTCATCACCCGCCACATCAAGCGCGTCTACAACCTGATGATTGGCGAGCGCACCGCCGAGGGGATCAAGGTCAAGATTGGCTCTGCCTACCCCCTCGAAGGCGAGATGCGCCTGGAGGTGAAGGGCCGCGACCTGGTGGCCGGCTTGCCGAAGACGATTGAGGTGACCTCCGAGGAGGTGCGCGAAGCCCTGGCCGAGCCGATCAGCCAGGTGATGGAGCGCGTCAAGAACGTCTTGGAGCGCACCCCGCCGGAGCTTGGCGCCGACATCATCGAGCGCGGCGTGATGCTCACCGGTGGCGGCGCCCTGCTGCGCGGCCTGGACCAGCTTCTCTGCCGCGAGCTGAACCTCCCGGTTCACATCGCGGAGGATCCGCTCTCTTGCGTGGCCGTCGGCACCGGGCGCGCCCTCGATTGGATCCGCACACAGCAGTACGGGATGCTTGCCGGCGCAACCCAGTGAGCCGGCGCCGCGCGCTCCTCGCCGCGCGGCGGGAACCGACCGGTCGCCGTTACGCTCCCCGCACGGCGCGGGCTGCCGGTAAGCCAGCCCTCTGGGCGCGCGGCACGCGACGGAGGGCGGAAGGAGGCCGGAATGCGCCATTCCCGGAAGTGGACGGGCGTGTGGCTGGGTGTGGTGCTGGGGATCGCCGCCACCGGGGCGGCCGTCACCAGCCCCGAGACGCCGGCCAGACGCGGCGTTCTGCAGGGCTATCCCCAGGGGAAGTACGCGCCGGACAAACCGGTGACGCGGCGGGAAACCGTTATCACTATCCGCCGCGTCCAGCGCGCGGTCCAAAGCGATGTCAACGCTGCGCCGAAGCCGGAGCCGCCCGCCGTGGCGGTGACCCGCCCAGACGAACCCTCCTCGCGCCTCTTCCTGGCGATCCACCTGGCGCGCCTGCTGCGCGCCCTGGAGCAGAACCCCGGCGCGGCCCAGCCGGCGGCGCCGCCCAAGCAAAAGGTGGAACCAGCCTCGCTGCCGGCGCGCATCCCGCGATTTGCCCGTGACGACCTGGCCTATCTCGTCGCGCGCGGCTATCCGGTGGCGCTGCCGCACCTCTACCAGGAGCTGAACCGGCCCGCGCTGCAGAAGGACGTCACCGCGGCGCTGACCTGGGCGCTGGGATCGCTGGCCTCCCGGGGCTACATCCCTCCCGGTGACCTGGCGCCGCCCCCGCCGGAGCCGGAACCCAGGCCGTAGCGGCAGCGATACGACCCTTTCCGGAGGAGGCGTTCGCGCTGCCTCCTCCGGAAAACGCGCCCCTGCTGGAGGCGGCGATGCCGATGGGTGGGGTCTCGGAGACCCTGGCCCGGGCACGCCGGCAGTCGCGAAGTTGCGGGCAGCAGGGCCTTTTCATTCAGCGGTCACGGGGCATTCCAGCGGTCAAGACGATGGTGACCGCCTGCTCAAACCGACCCGCATAGGCTCGTAGGGCAGCCGCGATGTTGCTCGCCCCTGCACGCCGCGCTA
>JAAZEB010000268.1 GCA_012512505.1 Armatimonadota bacterium
GTGATGAAGCGTGCGGGCATCATCACCTCGAGATGCGCACGCGTCGGTTCGGCTCGACGCCCACGCTTTCCGAGTGGAGGTGGTATTGCTGGGCAATCAGGTGCTGCAGCTTGCGCAGCGATGCCCCCTGCGGCGACAACTCCACCGGCTCATCCACCGCCATCACTCGTTCCACCGCCTCTTCCGCCTCGCGCTGCGCCGCGTCCTCGTCGCCGCTGGGGCCGCCGCCGATCTGGAACATGTCGCGCAGCGCGGACGCGATCTGCACGTAGGTGTTGCTCTTGATGACGTAGACCGGCACCTCGCCGCCGACGACCTCCTTCAGCTTGCCTGGCTCGCGGCGGTAGTGCGCCTTGAGCGTCAGCAGCACGTCTGCCTCGCGCCAATCCTTGGTGATGACCGCCGGCACGCGCAGTTCGCGGATCCCCTTTGCCAGCCGGCTGCGGCTCACCCCATAGGGGAAGATGCGCACCACCGTACCCGGCTTGCGCACCGGGCGCTCTTCCGGCGTGCCGAACGCCATCCGCGGCCCGCGTTCTTCCTCCTCCTCGGTGATCTCCGCCGCCTCCTCCGGCTCGGTGCCCGGCAGGATCTCCACCTCGCCCTCGGGGTTGCGCACCCGGATCTCCGGCTGTGGCGGCACCCCGCGCAGCATCCGGTCGACGGTGCCGGCCACGTCATGGTGGATGGCCAGCTTGTCCATCTCCATGATCTCGATCAGCACGTCGAAGGTGGGGGGCGCCTTCCGTTCCAGCACCGTCTTCTGGGTGCGCCGGCGCCGCGCCTCCTCGTCAGACAGCGTCACTGCCTGGATGCCGCCCACCAGGTCCGACAGCGTCGGGTTCATCAGCAGGTTGTCCAGCGTGTTCCCGTGCGCCGTCGCCACCAGTTGGACGCCGCGCTCGGCGATCGTGCGGGCGGCGAACGCCTCCTGCTCGGTGCCGATCTCGTCGATCACGATCACCTCGGGCATGTGGTTTTCCACCGCCTCGATCATCACCGCGTGCTGCTGGTCGGGCGTCGCTACCTGCATCCGGCGGGCGTGCCCGATTGCTGGGTGGGGGATGTCGCCATCGCCGGCAATCTCGTTGGAGGTGTCCACCACTACCACCCGCTTCTTGAACTCGTCGGAGAGCACGCGGGCCACTTCGCGCAGCTTGGTGGTCTTCCCCACGCCCGGCCGGCCAAGCAGCAGGATCGAGTGGCCGGCCTCCACCACGTCGCGGATGATGTCGATCGTGCCGTAGACGGCGCGGCCGATGCGGCAGGTCAGGCCGATCACCCGCCCGTTGCGGTTGCGAATCGCCGAGATGCGGTGCAGGGTGCGCTCGATGCCGGCGCGGTTGTCTTTGCCGAAGGCGCCCACGCGGCTGGTGACGTAGTCGATCTCCTCCAGGCCGATGATCCCCTCGAGGTAGATCACCTCGCCCGGGCGGCGAGCTTCCGCCTCCCGGCCCAGGTCGAGCACGATCTCCAGCAGGTCCTCCAGGTGGCCGCGATCCTCCAACTGGCGGCGAATCGAGGGCGGCAGCGCATCGAGGAGCTGCTCCAGGTTATCGGTCACTGCGTGCTGCATCCGCAGTATCGACGCAGGAGTCATGGTGTCCATTTCATCCCCCGCCCGGTGCACCGGCGCCGCCCGGCACACCGCGTGGCGCACTCTCCGCGCGCCCCAATCTTCGCGCCTCCCCGCTTCGCTCGGCGGGCGGAAGGAGGCTTGCCGGCCAGGTCTGGCGCCGCTCCCCGGCCGATGCCATGCGGATCTCCCCGGGAATCGTTATTCCTCCCCGGCGAGGGCGCCAACCATTCGGCAGCGGGATCGCCACGATCCTCACGATCCTCCCGGCGCGGTTGGCAGGGCCTCCTTACCTTTATGATTCGCCAGAAGCGCCGCGGCGTCCTACCCCTTCCATCAGGCGCGCGTTGCCCGCCTGGCAGGCCTGACACTACCATGGAGGATGCCTAGGGATGGCCAGCGAACGGATCATCAAGCTGCTGCTCTTTGATCCGGCCTGGAGGACCGCTGAGCAGGCAGGCCCGGAGGTGCCCCATGGGGTTCAAGGTCCAAGTCGTCTTTTACAGTATGTACGGCCACATCTACCAGATGGCAGAGGCTGTGGCGGCCGGCGCACGGGCAGTGGAGCATGCAGAGGTCTCTCGCTACCAGGTGCCCGAACTGATGCCGGCCGAAGCTCTGGAGCGAAGCGGGGCTGCGCAGGCGCGCGCTCGTTTCGCGGACGTGCCGGTGATCCACCCCGACCAACTCGCCGAGGCGGATGCTATCCTCTTCGGCGCTCCGACGCGCTTTGGCAACATGTGCGCGCAGATGCGCAACTTCCTCGATCAGACCGGCGGGCTGTGGGCACGTGGTGCCCTGGTTGGCAAGGTCGGCAGCGTCTTCACCTCCACCGGTACCCAGCACGGCGGCCAGGAGACCACCATCACCAGCTTTCACACGACGCTGCTCCACCACGGCATGGTGATCGTGGGGGTGCCCTACTCAGAGACGCGGCTGATGGAGATGGGGGAAGTCACCGGGGGAACTCCCTACGGGGCATCCACCCTGGCCGGCGGCGACGGCTCGCGCCAACCCAGCGAGAACGAGTTGGCCATCGCCCGTTTCCAGGGAAGGCACGTGGCCGAAGTGACACGCGCGCTGGTCCTTGGCCGCCAGACGTTGGGCTGAGGTATGCAGCGGCAGACGCACGGCTGCCACAACGCGCATGGGGAAGGAAGGAGCGGGTGGCCGCTCCTTCCACGTGCCGTTTGCCCGGCACAGCGGTAAATGAGTTCCACCAACCCCCGGTAGAACTGCGGAATCTGTTGGCCAACGAGCAGCACCGCCGCTTCAGCGTGCCATCCCCCGTATGCGCACGGCGTCTTTCAGTTCCGCCAGGGGGGGTGAACTCGTAGCGGCGCATCTCTTCCCAGGCACGGGCGAACGGCCACCCTTGCACCTGCACCCGGTAGATGCCGACGCGGCGTCGTACCCCTTCCATCAGGCGCGCGTTGCCCTAGGCGGCAGGAGATCCCCCGCCCAACCCGAACCCTGTCGTGTCTGCGACCTGTGCTGGCGGAGAGGGAGTGTTTTCGATGGCAGAAACCGCAAAGTTCCTGGCGATTGACCTGGGTGCCGAGAGCGGCCGTGGCGTCGTGGGCCTGCTGGGCGACGATGGTAAGCTGAGCCTCGAAGAGGTCCACCGCTTCCCGACCGGCCCCGTTCGCGTGCTCGATCACCTTCATTGGGACGTACTGCGCTTCTTCACCGAGATCAAAGCCGCCGTGCGGCAGTGTGCCCAGACGCATGGCGCTGACCTGCGGGCCATCGGCGTTGATACCTGGGGGGTCGATTTTGGCCTCCTCGGCCGCGGCGATGTGCTGCTTGGCAACCCCTATCACTACCGCGACCAGCGCACCGACGGCATGATGGAAGAGGCGTTCCGGCGGGTGCCCCGCGAAGAGGTGTTCGCGCAGACCGGCATCCAGTTCATGAAGCTGAACACCCTCTATCAGCTTCTTGCCATGCGCGTGGAGGATTCGCCGCTGCTGGAGGTGGCGGAGACGCTGCTCCTCAAGCCGGACCTGTTCAAC
>JAAZEB010000269.1 GCA_012512505.1 Armatimonadota bacterium
GTCAGTAACGCGGCGCAGCGGGCCGGCCGGGTCGCGGAACGCCAACCGATCGGTTGCCAGACGCTCTGCCTTCGTGGGCAAGCGCACGTCGTCATAAGAGGCCAGTTGCGTGTGCCAGGCACGGTTGAGGGCCGCCAGGTCGGGGTACTGGCGGCGCAGCCAGCTCTGGAACGCCCGCAGGTAGGCCGGCGAGTAGTCCACCCACTCCTCGCTTTGCGCGCCCCAGGGAAACCACTCCCAACTGATGCCGTCGCAGGGCCAGTAGCCGACGATGCGGTCGGCGAAAGGCGAGGCGTAGAGGTGCCGGGCGAAGCGGCGCAGCGCGGCGTGCGTCAGCCGGGCCCAGGTGGGCGAGGCAAGCGAGGGGAACTCGTTGCGCTGGCCGGCATAGTCGCCCACGTTGTGCTGACCGTCGTCCGTCGTTGTCCACTCGTCGCGCGGCACCAGGTCGCGCCAGAACGGAAACGCCTTCCCGGACAGATCGAAGGTGGGGATGATGTAGGCCTGGGGGTCGTGGCGCAGCACCGAGAGGATCATCCGGTCGGGGATCGCGTAGTCGTAGCGATCCGGCCCCACCCAGCCGATGTTCAGCACGTCCACCACGTAGAGGTGAACCCCGGCGCCGGCCAGGTTGCGCACGTGGAACGGCACGTCACGGATGTGGATGTAGTGCATGCCGGCATCCGGCTTGCCGTTAAGGAAGAGGGTGGGCACCCCCCGGTAGGGGCGCACTTCCGCCCGCGCCAGCGGACCGGGCCGCCGTGGCTGCACCGTCACCGTCGGGCCACTGACGCGCCCATCCCAGCGGCCCAGCAGCGTGGTGCCGGTGGGCGCGAAACGCAGCCGGTAGCGGCCCCCAGGCACAAACTCCGGCACCGTCACCGCCGCCGGCCCTACCGTGACCAGGTCTCCCTGCCGCCGCGGCCGCCAGCCACCGGCCGGCTGCAGCGGCACCCGCAGGTCGCCCCGCACCAGCTCCGCCACGATGCTGCCGGTGGCGCGGGTGCGGAAGGTGGCCCCCAGGCGCACCGTGCTCCCGGCGCGGATGGTCGCCGGCACCTGGCGCCGGACCACCGCGGCGGGCGTCAGCGGACCCAGGTGCGGCTTCTCCAGGGGGCCCCAGGGGCTGATCGGCGGCCGGCCCAGGCTGCGGGCGCGCACCCAGGCGGAGTCGTCGAAGTCCGGCTGCTCCCAGCCGGGAGCCGGATCCAACGTCGCTCGCCAGGCGCTGCCGCTGGCCACCCGGATCGTGCGCCCCCCGACCCGAATCTCCCCCTCCACCAGCAGGCCCTCTGCCGACTGCAGCTCGCGCACCTTCGCCGCGATCACGTTGCGCCCGGGCCGCAGGTGACGCCGCAGATCTACCAGCTCCGGGGTGCGCCAGCCATCCACCGCCTCGTCCGCGGCCACCTTGCGGCCGTTCACGAACAGGGTGAAGGCATCATCGCCGGTGACCAACAGCAGGGCGTGCTCCACTTTGCCGGCCGGCAGGTTCAGGGTGGTGCGGAAGGCGGCGGTCATCCCATCGCCCGCCTGGGGATGCCAGATCCAGCTTGCTCGCCAGGAGCGGTGGGGCTCCGGGCCGGTCTCCACCGGGAAGCGAGCCACCTCGTCCAAAGCCACGGCATCCCACTCGGTGGCCTGGGAGCCACCCGCCAACGTGATGGTGCCCTCGGCGGCGAGCAGGGGCGTGTCGAAGGTGAGCGATACTGGCGCCCACCCGGCAGACGCCTTGGCCTGGAGGGTGATGGGCTTGCCCACCGGACGCCCGTCCAGGTCGCGGAAGCGGAGAGAGAGGGAGCCAGCACCGCCCCGGGTCTGCGCGCGGAGGCGGTAAGTGCCGAGGAAGGAGAAGTCTACCGGCGCGGAGACAGCCCGCGCCCGCGGCGCCAGCCGCAGCGCCCGTCGTCCGGAGGCCCCGCGCGGGAGGAGGGTGCCATCGCCGGTGAGGCGCCATGGCTCCAGCCCTTCCTCGAAGCCGCCGTTTGGCACCCGGTTGTTCGGCGCGGCGGTGAGGAGGCGCAGCCAGGCAACGGAGATCTGGGCCGCGGGGTTGATCGGGTCCAGGCGCAGGCCGGTGATCGTGCCTTGCCACTCCGGGTTGCTGATGGGGACGTAGAGGTCGTGCCACTCGCCGTCGCCGGGGATCTCCCAGGGAATGCACCGCGCATCGGCGAACGGCTCGTCGCCACGCCGGAAGAAGAGCTCGCCGCCGCCGGAGGTGTCGGAGCGCACGCGTAGGCCCACCACCCGGATGCGAGCCGCGTCCAGGCTCACCGGCGGCAGCGAAAGCATTGAGTCGTAGCGGGTGCGCCCCTGGAGCACGCCGTCGCGCACGGCAATCTGCTCCCAGTTGGCCGGCGCCAGCGTCTGCAGGATCTCCGGACGGTCGAAGCGCCACTCGGCGACCACCTCCGGCTCCGGCTGCGCCCCGGCAGGGAAAGCACCCGCCCCGACAAGCAGGGCCACGACAAAGGCCCACGGCAGGCAGCGGGCAAAACGAAGCAGCACACTCGGCAGCATCAGGACCTCACCCTCTTGGATGTGGCCGGCAACCACCGAACCGCGCCCGTTGTGCGTCGGACGCGCGTTCTAAGGGTGCGCCTGGCCGGTGTCCTCTTCGCCGCCGGGCCGGCGAGTGCCTGCCTGCTCGCCGGCCCGGGGCATCAATGCACCGTGGTGCGCGCTAGGCGCGGCCGCGGCCTCCTTACGGAAGCGGCTCGCGCGCCGCGGACTGCGACTGCACCCGGTAGACCGCTTCTTGGCCAGGGGCCAGCCAGTGATGGATCGTCAGGCCCTTCTCATCGCGCGACTGCCCGTCGGCGCAGTAAGCATCTCCCTCATACTCCGCGCCAGACCAGTTCCAGGAGAAGACCTTCACGTCCTGGCCGGGGAAGGTGAGGCCGATCTTGGCCGACTCGGTCATGCTGTTGTTCACCAGCATCACGTAGCGGCGCCCCTGCAGGTCCACGAACTCACCCAGCAGCACCGGATGCCCCTCAGGGGCCAGGATCTGTGAGACAATCCCGTTCGGCTTGAACACCTCACCGTTGCCATACGCCTTGGGATGGAACGTCACGCGCGTGGAGACCAGGCGGGTGAAGAGATCCCCGTAGAAGCGGTGGAAGCTCTTCTGCACCCGGCGGATATCGTAGTAGGTTTGGGTGCGGTCCCAGTGCTCATCGACGGGCGAGAGGCGGTAGTTGGCATGCGGCTGGCGCATATAGTAGAAGAACCACAGCACGCCATGCGCGCCGGAGGCGACGGTGGTGTTGAACTGCCAGCGGATCTCGTCGTAGTTGGGGCAGCGGTAGCGGAAGTGGCCCACGGAGAGCAACGTGTTCCAGAACGGCACGCCGTTGCGCCACATCGCCTCACGGTAGAGGCGCAGGTTCTCGTAGTAGCCGTTCCAGCCATCCTCACCCGGGACCATCTGCCCGTAGTAGTCGTAGCTGATTAGGTCGGCGTTGCTGTCACGCACGTACTCATCGAGGTAGTTGGGCCAGGTATCGGTGCCGGCGCGCTCCTCGGCGCCGGGCCACCAGGGCAGCAGGTTGGCGAAGGGGAACAGGTGCGGCGCCACCTCCTTCTGTACCCGGTAGCAGCGGAAGAACGTCTCCTTCATCGCCGCGTCCGGCTCGTCGCCGACGTGGAAGCCGAAGGTAGCCGGGTGGCTGCCAAAGTCCTTGACGGCGGCACGGATGCCATCGGCGTAGTCCGGCGGCATCTGCGACCAATCGCCGTTCGGGCCAGGCTGGGCGCGGCAACGTGGGTCGCAGAGGATCAGCTTCATCTGGCGCTCCCGCGCCCAGTTGAGCAGCCGCTGTATGTGCGCCTTCTGGGCCGGGTCGTTGGCGTCGAAGCTGGGGCTCTGCGGCACGGTGAAGCCCGCGTCGGCCCACTCCTCCACCTCGGCCTCGTCCATGTAGCGGCCGTGCTCCTTCAGGTTGGTGTAGCTCCAGAAGCTAATCGGGTAGCGCCCCAGCCCAAATGATTGCGTCTTGGCCACGATGGCGGCCAGCTTCTCTGGCACTTGCGGGGCCTCCGCTGCGCCGGCCTGGGCGGTAACCGCCGCCCCCACCAGGCAAGGCAGCAACACGTGTCTCATTCGCGGACCCTCCTCTCAGTTCGCCTGTGTTCGGCAGCAAGCGCGCCGGTTCCTTGGCCCAGGGAGAGGGCGGAGGGGTTGGCCCCCCTGGCCCCCCTGGCCCCCCGAGGCCGGGGGGAACGGGATGGGTTGGCCCCCCTGGCCCCCCGAAATCGGGGGGAACAGGAGGGGTTGGCCTCTACGGGCGGTGGGGGTGGCCGCCATCGGCGTTGGAGACGCCTCCGACGGCGGGGGGCGCCTCCAACGGCGGCCGGCGGGACGCCGGTGATCCGACCGTGTGCCTGGTGTAGGAGGTCTCCGACCCCGATACGACCGCCGCTATTTCGCCAACTGCTCAATCGCCTGGGCGAGGCGCAGGCGGAAGGAGCGGTACTCCGCCAGCGGCCACTTCGCCCCGTGGCTGCGATCGCCCAGCCGGAACGCCGCCAGCTTGTCGGCGACCAACTTGCGCGTGCCGGCTGCGGCCGGGTGGTTGGGCTTCCGCCGCAGAAGGCGCTCCAGCGTCAGCAGGTAGCGGTAGTCGTCAATCCCCTCGCGGATGTCGCGCTCGAAATGGATGCTGGGGATTAGCTCGCCTTTCGCGTTCGTGTTGCACCAGCAGTAGTCGTCTTCCCGGCAGTCGAGGGCGTAGTAGGGATCGCCGGCCACCACGTTCCAGTGCCAGGAGAGCCGGAACTTCATCCGGTACTCCTTCACGCACTTATACATGTAGGTGCCGAAGGTCCACCGGTCGCCGCCGTTGTAGAACGCCCACTCGTTGCCGGCCTCCTGGATTCGCTGGACCGCCGCCTCGTCGTGGAGGTTCAGGTTCGGCACCTTCAGGGCGCGCACCAGCGGCAGGTGCGGGTCGTCCGGCGCGGGCGATTGGATGCTCGTAGCGCCGGTCGTCAGCAGCGTCGGCGGCGCCGCCTCGCGCCACGCGGCAGCGTTGGCGGCGGCGCGGGCCACGTCGTCTCCCAGCGGCTCGTCGCACAGGTTGTAGACCGCCGGCAGCCAGCCGGCCTGCCGGGCGTGCGCGTCCACCTCGGTCAGGATGGCGCGCAGAAAGTCGGGGTAGTGGGTGAAGCCGGCGCTCGCCATGGCGTTCTGGTCGATAGAGTAGTTGTCGAAGCCCCCAATCCCGCCGCCGTAGGTGGAGACGAGCTGGAAGCCCATCTGCTTCGCAATCGCCATGCGCTCGTCGGCCGCGGTGAAGTCGATGTCCGGCTTGCCATCCTTCCAGCCGCGGATCCGGATGGCCGGGATGCCGGAGAGCGCGGTGCAGCCGTACTCCCGCATCCGGGCAAGGGACTTGCGGAACATCGTCATTCCCCAGTCACCCAGGTCTTCGGAGAACCAGGGGAGACTGATGTCGCAGCCCCAGGGGCCGGCGGGCACGTCCAGTTCCGCAAGCGGCGTGGCGAACAGCCGCGCGCTGAGCTGCACGGCATCCCTCGTGCCGTCGGCGAAGGTGAGCGTCACCCGGCCGGTGTAAGTGCCCGCCTTCACGGTGCGCGGCGTGCGCAGAGTCAGCCAGAAGGTGGTGGTCACCCCCTTCTTGATCTCCGCGCCGGTTCGCGGCATGACGTAGCGCGGCGCGATCGTGTAGACGGTGCCCTCCATCGTCACCCGGCTCACCCGGTGTGAGACTACGCCCACCTGGATCGCGCTGGCGGGCACCCGGCCGGCCGGCCCGGTCAGGTCGCTCACGGAGAGGGAGACGCGGCCCCGGTCGCGCAGCGGATAGAGCGAGAAGACAATCGGCTCCAACTCGCCGGCGGAAGCAAAGAGGCTCAGCTTGCGGGTGACCTCCTCGCGGCGAGGCACCGAGTTCAGGTGGACATCGTCCCTCCAGTCGCGCGCGAAGAGGGCATGGCCCTGCCGCTGCTCGGCGGGCGTCGGCACAAAGGGCGGCAC
>JAAZEB010000270.1 GCA_012512505.1 Armatimonadota bacterium
ATCTCGTCCCAGAACTCCGGGGTCGTCTCCGCGAACGGCATGCGGGGGAAGATCGCGGCGTTGTTCACCAGGATGTCGAGGCCGCCGAACTCCTCAGCCGCCCGTTCACACACCCGCCGGCACTGCTCGGGCACGCTCACATCCGTCTGCTGGAACACGGCCACGCCACCGGCGGCCTGGATCGCCGCAGCGACCGCCTCCCCTTCCGCGCGTCGGCGGCCGCTGACCACCACCCGGGCTCCCTCGGCCGCCAGCCCCCGGGCGATCCCCGCGCCGATGCCACTTGTTGAGCCGGTGACGACCGCCACCTTGCCCTGCAAGCGCTCTCCCATGCCCGCCTCCTTGCCTCCGGGGGTGGAGTGGCGAGCGGCCGTCACCCCACCCCCCTGCTTTACCGCCGGCCGATCATCAAGGCGTTCATGCCCGGCAAGTCGATGCGCTGGATCTCGCGGAAGCCGGCGGTCTCCAGCCAGGCGCGCATCTCCGCCTCGGTGTAGGTGCCGCCCCCCTCGGTGCTCACCAGCATGTTGATGGCGAACAGCGCGCCCGGCGCCGGTTGCGTCCGGTCGGGTGACATGATGAAGTCGCGGATCACCAGGCGGCCGCCGGGCACCAGGGCGTCGTAGCAGCGGCGCACCAGGTCGGCATTCTCCTCAAAGCTGTTGCTGTGGACAATCGCCGAGAGGAGCGCCAGGTCGAAGCCGCTGCCGAAGGTATCGGTGCGGTAGTCGCCCGCCTGCGTGGTGAGGCGCGCTTCCAGACCGGCGCGGCGGATGTGGCGCTGGGCAATCGGCACCACGTTGGGCAGGTCGAACACCACGGCGGTCAACTCCGGCTCCGCCTGGGCGAAGGCGATGGCGTAGCTGGCCGCGCCGCCGCCTACGTCCAGCATCCGCCGCACTCCGGACAGCCCGACGGCGGCCGCCACCTGTGGCGCCGCCTCGCGGGCGAAGACGTCCATCGCGCCGAGAAAGCTCTCCAGCCACTCGCTGCCCCGCTGGTTCACCTCCGGGAGCGCTGCCGGCCGGCCGGAGCGCACCACATCGGTGAGGGCGCTCCAGCGCTCCCACATGTGCGCGGAGTGCGCCAGAGCAGCCAGCATGGACCCGGGCGCGTCCCGCACCAGGAGCTGTGCGGTGGTTGGGGTGTTGCCGTAGGTACCGTCGCGATCCTTCTCCAGCACGCCCAGCGCCACCAGGGCATCGAGCAGCGCCGCCAGTGCGCGGGCATCGGCACCGATGGCCTGGGCCAACTCCGCCGCGCCGTGCCGGCCTCCCGCCAGGTGCGTGAACACGTCGAGTTCGGCCGCCGAGAGCAGCATGCGGCTCTCCTGGAACCCTCGTGCCATCTCCATGATCGCCTGCGGGGTGGCCCCGCCATCCTCTCTCACGCTCATCCGTCCTCCCCTCCACGCGACGTGCCGGCCCGGTGGCCAGGCCGGCACACTACTATTCTCCCGGATCGGCGCTTGCTTTCAGGCCCGAAGCGGTCCGCCGTCCTTCCGGCCCTCAGTCGTCCAGAATGCCGGTCGGCAGGTCGGTCGGCAGGGGCATCGGGCGCTGACAGGTGCTCGACAGCTCCACGTGCTTCGAGGCGCGCGCGGCATCGTGGAAGGCATGCATCAAGTCGAGGACGTGGTAGGTCAGCTCGCCGTTGGCACGGTGGTTTCGGCCAGAGCGGATCGCGTGGGCCATGTCGGCGATGCCCAGGCCGCGCGACTGCTGAGGATAGCCGGGTACCAGCTCCATGTTGCGCCACTCCTTCGTGTCGGCACGGAAGAGGCGCACCGGACCACCGAAGGTGTTCGGGTCGGGCACGCTGAGGGTGCCCTCGGAGCCGTAGATCTCGATGCACGGCAGCGAGCAGGCCCACGCGTCGAAGCTGGTGATCAGGTTGCCCACGGCGCCGCTGGCGAACTCCAGCACCCCGACGATGTGCGTGGGGATCTGCACCTTGATCTTCTTGCCCGCCTTCGCGCCGGTGGCCACGGTGCGCTCCGGGAAGCTGGCGCGCGCCATCCCCGTCACCTGGCGCACCGGGCCCAGCAGGTTCACCAACGCCGTCAGGTAGTAGGGCCCCATGTCGAACATCGGGCCGCCGCCCGGCTCGTAGAAGAACTCCGGGTCGGGGTGGAACTGCTCTGGCCCGTGGCTGAGCATGAAGGCGGTTGCCCCCACCGGCTCGCCAATCGCCCCGTCGTCAATCAGGCGGCGGCAGGTCTGCAAGCCGGCACCCAGGAAGGTGTCTGGCGCGCCGCCCACGCGCAGGCCCTTCGCCGCCGCCAGCTCCAGCATGCGCCGGGCTTCCTCGCGGGTGAGCGCCAGCGGCTTCTCGTTATAGATCGACTTGCCAGCCTCCAGGGCCGCCAAGCCGATCTCGCCATGGGCCTTCGGCACCGTCAGGTTCACCACGATGTCGATCGTCGGGTCTGCCAGCAACTCGGCCACGGTGCAGGCCTTCACTCCGTACTCCGCCGCCTTGGCCTCCGCCCGACGCGGGTCGATGTCGGCGCAAGCACGGATGTCGAGGATGTCGAAAACCTGCCCCGCCTGGAAGTAGAGTCCGCTGATGTTGCCGCACCCAACGATGCCGATCCCGGCCTTCTTGCTGCTCATTCGTTGCTGTCCTTTCTCGTCTCGATCCATTACTGCGCGCGCTGTGCTACTCACCATACACCAGGTGGAAGCCGGCCAACTCTACCGCGCCCTGCACGGGCGTGCGCTTGCCGTTGTCCACCAGCGCCAGGGTATCAATGCGGATCGGGTAGGCGATGCGTGTCTCATCGCCCGTGCCCCCCCAGTGGAGAATGCGCGGGTTGTTGAGCGGCGCGCTCAGGTAGCGCCACCCGGTGAAATCGAGCGCGCCGTACTCCGCCTGGAAGGTGCGCCCGTTCGCGTCCACAAACCGCAGCCGCAGCAAGCAGCCGCGGCCATCTCCTTTGACCATCACCCCCATGGCAACCGGCTTCCCCTCCACCGGGAGCGCCTGCTTCGGGGCGATGCGGACGAACTTCCACCCCTCGCCGTAGTCGTAGCTGAGGCGCACTCCTGCCGGCGCTGGGCCGGTGTCGGTGAGGGTGAAGGTGGCCGGCACGCTGGCATCGCCATCATTGTGCGCGGCCGCGGGTTCCGTGCTTACCGGCAGCGGCTGCCAGCGGATCCGGCCGGTATCGGCGATCAGGGTGCGGCCCTCGCGCAAGGTGGCGCGCAGCACGCGCGCGGCGTCGCCCGACCCGGCGGGAAGGCGCACGCGCACGGCGTCGCCCTCAACCATCGCCGGCACGGGTCCGGAACGCCCCCGCACCTCTGCCCGCAGGCCGCCCGCGGCGGACGAGAGCTTCAGGGCAAAGGGGTGTCGAGTGCTGCCCACCTGCACGGTCAAGGTGCCCGTGAAGGCGTCGCCGGATGGGTTGCGCACTACGGCGGCCAGCCCGCCCTCCGCCTCGGGCACCACCGCCAGCGAGAGGCAGTTGGTCAGGATGAGGGGCACCGTCTGCCGATGGCGGTGCCCGGCCACCGTTGCCTCCACGGTCACCGCCGTCTCTGCCGTGGCGGAACGGGGAAGCCGGCCGTGCCAGCGCAGCACCTTCTCTTCGCCAGGTGCCAGGCGGAAGCGGGCCGGCCCCTCGAAGCGGCCGCGCGCCCCGTCCGGCGGGATCACCCGGAAGTGGACGGGCACGGCCTCGGCAAACGGGTTGCGCGCCGTCAGGGTCAGCGCAGGCGACAGCGGCTCGCCCGGCGCCGCGCCGCCGCGCACGCCGACGGATTGGGCGGCCGCCCGCCAGGCGCCCTCGGCAAGCACGGCACGCGCCGAAGCGGGCACCGGCAGGTACTGCGGATCGCCGGTAAGGCGCACCTTCTGGCCGGGGATCGGCTCGGCCTCGTGGGCCTCACCGGTGGTCCAGACCGCCAGGGCGCGGCGCTCGCCGTCGGCGAAAAGGAGCAGCCAGTCGGCGGGATCGCTTTGCAGGCGCTTCACAAAGCGCATTCCCTCCAGCGCCGCCACCAGGCGCTGCATCGCCTGATAGGCCGGCTTCGGCTGGTAGTCGAGGGTCACCGTGCCGAAGTGGTGCTCCGGCTCCTTGGGATCGGGACCATCGTCATGCCAGTCGTACCAGATCGAGACGGGGATGCCCTCGCTGAGGTTGGTGAGGAACTGGCGCGGCAGGTACTGCCCCTGGCGCTCGTCGTTGAAACCCTCCCAGACGCAGGAGTAGCCCCACTCGCCGGAGAGGATCGGCAGATCCGGGCGATCCGGGCGATAGCGGGCGATCAGGGCACGCAGACGCTGGTAGTCGGGCACCACGCTCTCGGGCGCCGACTGGCGGTAGGGATGCACCGAGACGGCGTCCACCAGATCCAGCAGCCCCCGGCGGAAGCAGGCTTCCAGGAAGTCGAGGGGGATGCCAGAGGTGGCGGGAGCAACGCGGAGCGCCTCCGGGTCGGCCTCGCGGATCGCTGGGAAGACTGCTTTGGCGAGGGCCATGTAGTCGTCAACACTCGGTTGGGGCACCCAGAAGCCGATGTTCGGCTCGTTCCACAGCTCCCAGAGGATGCCACGACCGCGGTAGCGTGCGGCCGCGGCGGCGGCGAAGCGGGCAAACGCCTGGCGGCCCTCGGCGGTGCGCACGCTGCGGTCGCTCTCATAAAGAGGGTTGCTGTAGTCCAGGATGTACAGCGCGCGGATGCCGCGCTTCTCCAGGCCGGCGGTGAGCTGGTCGTACGCCTCGAACTGATAGACGCCCTTCTCTCGTTCGATGGCCTCCCAGATGAAGTCCATGCGGATAAAGCGGAAGCCAGCGGCCTGAATCATCTCCAGGTCGCGCGCTGGCTCGCCGGTGAAGTGAATGTTCACGCCCAGGCCGGCGGGCACCACCGGGTCCGGCAGCGCGCCGGCGGATGCCGTGATGCTCATCAGCAACACCCCCAAGGCGATCCGTACTGCTGGCATGGTTTGGCCCCCCTTTTCGCCCTGACCCCACGTTCGCGGTCACGCGCGGCAGGTCCTGGTGCCGTCGCTCCCGAACAGAGTGGCAGACCGTGAGGGTGTGGAGGCCTTTCCCTCCCCCCGGGTGAGCAGGCCGGTTCGTGTCGACGCGCCGCTATTCCGGGCGCGATGAACCCGTTCGCGCGCCTTGCCGCCCGCGCCGACACAGGAGAACCTAAGCGAATGCAGTACTGGCTATCCACTTCTCTGAAGCGTTTCTATCCCCGGTCGCCCGCGATGAACTGCCCCACCCTTGCCCTGGAGGCGGCACGCAGCGAGCGTCTTTCGTTCCAGGCCCTCTTCCGAACCGACGGCGAGGAGCGCACGGTCTCCGCCACGGTCAACGCCCCGGCGGGGGTAGAGGTGCTCGTGCGCCGGGTCGGCTACGTGCCGATGCCACACCTGAACACCCAGGTGCCGCCCGAGGAGATCGAGGGGCTGGAGTACCTACCCGGCTACGTGCCGGACCCGCTTCTGCCGGAGACGGTGATCCACGCCGGGCCGTATGAGACGCACGCCTTCTGGATCACCCTGCGCGTGGACACCGACACCTCGCCAGGCCCGCGGGAGGTGCACGTCACCTTGTCGGCCGAAGGGGCGGAGCCGGTAACCCTCAGCGCCACCCTGACGGTTCACCCGGGGGTGCTGCCCAAGCGACGCGACTTCCCGGTGACGCACTGGTTCTATGCCGATGCCCTGATGGACCGCTACGGCGTCGAGCCGTTCGAGGAGGCATTCTGGCGCATCCTCGATCCTTACCTGGCCAACGTGGCGGCGCACGGGCAAGACACGATCTACGTGCCGGTCTTCACTCCGCCGCTGGACGGGGTGAAGCGGCCGACGCAGCTCCTGCACGTGCGTCGAGAAGGGGACCGCTACGTCTTCGACTGGACGCAGGTGGAGCGCTGGATCGCGGCGGCGAAGGCGCAGGGGCTGTCGCGCTTCGAGTGGACGCACCTGTTCACCCAGTGGGGGGTGCAGCACGCCCTGCGCATCTACGAGGGCCACGGCCGTGACGAGCGCCTCCTCTGGCCGGCCGACACCGGGGCGACCTCCGACACCTACCGCGCCTTCCTGGGGCAGTTCCTGCCGGCGCTGGAGCGGTTCCTGCAAGTGAACGGCCTGCAGGAACGCAGCTTCTTCCACGTCTCCGACGAGCCGCACGGGGAAGAGCACCTGGCCAACTATCGCGCCGCGCGCGCGCTGCTGCGCGAGCTGGCCCCCTGGATACGCGTGATGGACGCCCTCAGCGACATCAGCTTTGCCCGCGCTGGCCTTACCGACACCCCGATCCCCAGCATCAGCACCGCCCCGGAGTTCGTGCGCGAGGGGTTCCCGGCCTGGGCCTACTGGTGCTGCGGCCCCCGCGGCCGCTACGTCAACCGCCTGCTGGAGACGCCGCTGGTGAAGGTGCGTATGTCTGGCTGGCTGTTCTACCGGCTGCGGGCCCGCGGCTTCCTGCACTGGGGATACAACTACTGGTACAAGAGCCAAACCCGCCAGATGATCGACCCCTACACCGTCCTCGACGGGATGGCCTGGCCGAGCTGGGCTTACGGCGACTGCTTCCAGGTCTACCCCGGCGAGGCCGGCCCGGTCGACTCGCTGCGCTGGGAGGTGTTCGCGGAGAGCCTGCAAGACTACGCGCTGCTGCAGGGCGTCGGGCTGGACCCGGATGACGCGCTCTTGTTCGACATCCAGGACTACGCCGCCTTCCCCCGCGAGGCGGCCTGGATCGCCCGCCGCCGCGGCGAGCTGCTGGCCCGGCTCGACGCGGCCGCGTAAGCCATGCGCCTCCGCCAGAGGGCCTCAGGGGGCACATTCGGCGGAGGCACCCCCGTTCGTGGCGCGGCGGTGCGCCCGGTAGCCGGCACACGCCGGCGCAGTGCTTCGCTGAGGCGGCGCCGGCGCCCTGCTCCCCTGCCCCCTGCCCTGCTCGTTGACTCTGCCCCTCCTTTGTGCTACCATGTTCGCATGAGCAAAGCGGTGGTGGCAGTTGTCGGGCGCCCGAACGTGGGCAAATCCACCCTGTTCAACCGCATCATCGGCCGCCGGGAGGCCGTGGTGGAGAACATCCCGGGCGTGACGCGCGACCGACTCTATGGCATCGGCGAGTGGAACGGCCGGGAGTTCACCGTGATCGATACCGGGGGATTGGCCGACGACGAGGGCGATCCGCTGGCGGCGCGCGTCCGGGCCCAGGCTGAACTCGCCATCGAGGAGGCGGATGCGATCGTCCTGGTGGTCGATGGCACCGAGGGCCTGACGCCGCTGGATCAGGACGTGGCCAACGACCTGCGCCCGGCGCAAAAGCCGGTGTTCGTGGCGGTGAACAAGACCGAGGGAAAAAAGGGCAAGGCGGGCATCGCCGACTTCTACGCCCTCGGCATCGGCGAGCTGTACCCGATCTCGGCTACCCAGGGCGATGGCGTGGCCGATCTGCTCGATGAGATCGTGGAGAAGCTGCCGCCCCCCGAGCAGGCCGAGGAGTTTCCTGAAGACGTGCTGCGCGTCGCCCTCATCGGGCGGCCGAACGTCGGCAAGTCCTCGATGCTCAACGCGGTTTTGGGCGAAGAGCGCGTGGTGGTCAGCCCAATCCCGGGCACCACCCGCGATACCGTGGATACCTACTTCGAGCGCAACGGCCAGCGCTACGTGCTGGTGGATACCGCCGGCATCCGCCGCCCGGGCAAGGTGCAGGGCTCGGTGGAGTACTACTGCGTCTTGCGCGCCAGCCGCGCCATCGAAAGCGCTGACGTGGCCATCCTGGTGCTCAATGGCGACGAGGGCGTGGTGGACGGCGACAAGCGCGTGGGTGGCATGGCCCACGAAGAAGGGCGCGCCTGCGTCATCGCCGTCAATAAGTGGGACCTGATGCGCAAGGGCTACCAGAAGTGGACCGAGGGCCTGGCCAAGCGCATCCGCTCCGAGTTCACCAAGACCGTGCGCGCCGAACTGCCGTTCTTGGACTACGCTCCGGTCGTCTTTGTCTCGGCACTGCTGGGAGAAAACATCGACGACCTGCTGGATACCGTCGACGACGTGGCGGAGGCGCACGCGCGCCGCGTGCCGACCGGCGAACTGAACCGGGTCATTCAGGACGCCGTGGCGGCCAACCCCCGTTCCGAGAAGGGTCGGGCGCTGCGCGTGTACTACGCCACAATGAGCCAGGTGAAGCCACCCACGGTGGTGCTCTTCGTGAATGACCCGCAGTTGATGCACTTCTCGTATGAGCGCTACCTCCTGAACAAGCTGCGCGAGGCGTTCGGCTACGAGGGAACGCCGATCCGACTGGTGGTGCGCCGCCGCACCAAGGAAATGGCGAGGGAGTAGACGCATTTCGGATTTTGGGTTGCGGCTTGCGAATCGCCCGCCTCCATCGAAGGCGAACCGCAGGGAAGCTCCCAGGGCTTCAAATCGGCTGTCGATTCGCGATCCGCGCTTCGCGAGCCGCGATCCCGGAGGCGGCCATGGTGCACGTAGCCCAAGAAGGAGCGGTTCACAGCCCGCCGGTGGTGCTGGCGCGCAACGCCATCACCGCCTACGTCAGCGAGGGGCGGGTGCTGAGTGTGCCGGCCGACCCGCCGGCGATGCTGACCCAGCGCGCGGGCGCGTTCGTCTCGTTGAAGAAGTTTGGGGAGCTGCGCGGGTGCATCGGCACCATCGAGCCGGCGTACCCAACCCTGGCCGAGGAGATCATCCAGAACGCCATCTCGGCTGCCACCCGCGACCCCCGCTTCTTCCCGGTGGTCCCCCAAGAGGTGCCGGACCTCACCATCTCCGTCGATGTCCTCACCCCGCCGGAGCGCGTCTCCGGCCTGGAGGATTTCGACCCTCAGCGCTATGGGATGATTGTGAAGTCGGGTACGCGGCGGGGGCTCCTCCTGCCTGCTCTGGAAGGAGTTGACACCCCGGAGCAGCAGTACGAGATCGTTTGCCGCAAGGCCGGCATCCGGCCCGGCGAGCCGTGCGAGTTCTATCGATTCCTGGTCACCCGGCACCATTAGGGGCGGGCCGATGGCGCCAACCAGCCACCAGGACGCCCCGGTGGCTGGTTGGCGCCACCCGCCTCAGGCAAGGAGAGCACGATGCGCACGATACTGGAGAAGACCCTGGACCTGGCGTTTGGCGCCGCGGCGCTCACGCGCGAGCGGGTTCAGGAGGTGGTGGACGAACTGGTCAAGCGCGGCGAAGTGGCGCGTGAGGAAAGCGGCGGCATGGTGGAAGACATCCTCCGCCGGGGCCAGAAGCAGCGCGAGGAGACGCAAGCATTCGTCCGCCGCGAGGTCAGCGACGCCCTCGGCAAGATGAACATCGCCACCCGCGATGACCTCAACCGCATCGAGCGGCGCATCCAGGAACTGGAGGTCCTGGTGGAGGACCTGCGCGGTGGGGCGCCGACCGCGCCGCGAGCGGAAGCCGAGCCGGTGGTGCTGCCGCCCGAGGCAGCCCCCGCCAGCACCAGCGAAGCCACGGAGACGGCAGCCGGGTGAGCCGCGCCTACGTTCAGACCGGAGCCTCCGCGTGAGCCGGCGCATCGTGCTGGCTTCCGCGTCGCCACGACGGCGCGAACTGTTGGCACAGGTGGGCATCCCGTTCGAGGTGATGCCCACCGACGTGCCGGAGCACGGGCGGCCGGAGGCGGAGCCAGCGGCCCTCGCTGAGGCGCTGGCCCTGGAGAAGGCACAGGCGGCCGCCGGGCGCGTCGCCGAGGGGCTCGTCCTCGGTGCCGACACGATCGTCGTGGTCGACTCACGCGTGCTGGGGAAGCCGGCCGATGCCGCCGATGCCCGCGCGATGCTCCGGCTCCTCTCCGGACGCACCCACCAGGTGATCACCGGCGTGGCGCTGATCGACCGCCAGTCCGGCACCACCCGGCACACCGACGTGGCCCACGCCACCACCGACGTTACCTTTCTCCCCTGGAGTGACGAGGATATCGACGCCTACCTCCGCACCGGCGAGCCGCTGGACAAGGCCGGCGCCTACGCCATCCAGGGGTATGCCTCCCTCCTCATCGAGGGCATCTGCGGCTGTTATTTCAACGTGGTGGGCCTGCCGCTGGCGCTCGTGGCCCAGATGCTGCGCGCCCGCGGCGTTCCCGTTCGCCCGGCACCGCTGGGCGGGTAAAGGCGACTCATTCTGGGCCTGGCATGTAGGGGCGAAGCATTCGCGAAACAACGGTTCTGCTAACCGCAACACCTGGACACGCGAATGCTTCGCCCCTACGGGGTTGTGGAGTGACACGCGTTGCCCCACCGCTGCGTCACCCGGGGTTTGGGCCGGGTCCGGGTTCGGGAACGATGCGGTGGGGGTTGCCTATGCCAGCCGCAGTCGGAGTTTTCGGGGAAAGCCGCAGCGCCAGCGAGGCGATTGAGGAACTGCTGCAGCGCGGGTTCCGACGTGACGACATCTCAACGGTGGGGCGCCGGGCCGAGGGATCGGCCGCGCCGGTCGCCGACACGGGGGCCAGCGGCACGGTCACCGGCATTGCCGCCGGGAGCGTGCTCGGGGCGTTCACCGGGCTGCTGTTGGGCATCGGCAGCCTCACCATTCCCGGGTTGGGGCCGCTCCTCGCCGCCGGGCCGCTGGTCACCACCCTCACCGGCACCGCCATCGGCGCGGCAGCCGGCGGCCTGCTGGGCGCCTTGATCGACCTGGGAGTGCCCGCGGAGCCCGCCGCCAGCTATCAGGCGATGGCGCGCGGCGGCCACGTGCTGGTCACCGTCCGCACCGAGGACCCCTCCTCCGCCGACCTGGCCGCCGAGATCATGCGGCGCCACAACGTTGAGGAAGTAGACAGCATCCGTTAGGCGCCCCCCTGCCGCCCGCGGCTTCCGGGCCTCCGCCACCGCGGCAGGAGCACCCGTCCTCCAGGCCGAAGTGAGCACCGCTCACTTCGCTACCGGCGGCACTGGAGGACCTGACGTGTTCCATCGAGCAGTCACCGCAGCGGGCCTGGCAGGCCTGGCGCTCTCCGGCAGCCTGGCAGGCGCCTCCACCACTCATCCCGCGAGCCGCGCGCCCCGTGCCGGTGACTGGCCGGTCTACCGGGGAGACACGCGCCTGACGGGAAGGGCGTCGCTGCCAGGTGACTCGCGCCAGGCTCCCACCGTGGCCTGGCGCTATCCGGTGGAGGCCGGGCAGGCGTGGATCACTATCGACCCAGTGTCGGGGGTCCGCAGCCGGGTGGCTACCTCCCGGCCGGCCGACGAACTCGCCGACTACCTGCAGTCGGCAGAGGGCCGCCGCTGGGGGGCCGGGCCGAAGCTGGTTGATCTGCACGGGGATGGCCGTCTGGTGCCCGACCCGGGGCAGGCGGCCAAACTGCTGCCGGACGTGCCGGGTCTGCAGACGGTGGCGTTCGTGCCGGTGCCCGACGCGCCCGGTCTCGACCCAAAGCAGGCGGTCTGCTACGCCCATGATGGCGGCACCAAGCGCGAGGTGTGGCGCTCAGAGGTGTTCGACACCGTTCAGAACACGAACTTCACCATCGCCGATGTGGACCACGATGGCAAGCTGGAGATCGCCTTCGCGCCCCATTACCGGGTGATCGTCCTCGACGGCCAGAGCGGACGCACCAAGCACCTGCTGAAGATCCACGACTACCGCAACTACG
Organism: Armatimonadota bacterium; assembly: GCA_012512505.1. GTDB lineage: Bacteria > Armatimonadota > JAAZEB01 > JAAZEB01 > JAAZEB01 > JAAZEB01. The sequence goes on from JAAZEB010000270.1 coordinate 11,606, forward strand.
GCTTCTTCTGCTGCACCGACCTCAACGCCGACGGCCTCCTCGACTTCGTGGTGATCGCCGATTTCGCCATGCACCTCGACGTGGTGCTGAACGAGGGCGACCATCTGCGTCTCCTCTGGCGCCGCGACATCGAGCACGATATCCAGAGCAAGCAGCGCATCATCCGCCCCGGCCCCAACCCGGTGCTCGACATCAACGGCGATGGGCGCAAGGAGATCATTGCCAACCTCTTCAACGACACCGGCGACGGCAAGTGGCACGTGGTCGCCTGGGATGCCCTCCACGGGGATCCCGTGCTGGACCTGCCGGCCGCCTACCTGCACGGCTCCGCCGATGTGGACGGCGACGGCACGCCGGAGCTGTTCGTGGCCCACACCGACGGGCTGTACCTGCCCGAGGCAGCGGCGCTGCGTCTGCTGCGCGTCCGCGGCCGGGAGGTCGAGACGCTGTGGCGGCACCCCCGCGGGCGCTGGGTGACCGAGCCACACCCCCTCGCGCCGACGCACACCACCATCGTGGCGCGCGGCACCGACGACGTGGTCACGGCCGCACTGGACCGCCACGGCCGGCGCGCCTTCTTCGTCCTGGAGCAGCACGCCGACGGCCGCGACCAACTCACCGCCTACGCGGTGGGCCAGGACGGCAGAGTGTCGACACAGTGGCGGCTGGCGCTCCCCGAGCGGTCGCGGCCGCGCCTGCGCCACTGCGCTGACATCGACGACGACGGGCAGGAGGAGGTGCTCCTGACCATCCGGCAGCAGGATACCCGGGCGGTGCGCCTGGGGCCGGCCGATAGCGCCCGCGCCCGCGTAGTGGCGCTGGAGAAGGTGGGCGTGTCGAACGAGGCCCTCGGCGCTGGCGAGGTGCGGCCGGTGGTGGCGGCCGCGATGGCACCGGGTGGACCGCGGCTGGTCCTCTGCGAAGGCGCCGACAACGACATTCTGGCCCTGGCGCCGCCGTCCCGGCCAGGAGAGGCGCCGCGCCTGCGCTGGCGGCTGCCTGGTGCTGGCCCGGTCGTGCTGGCCGATCTGAAGGGAGACGGCAGCCGCTGCGCCCTCTTCGCCAACTGGGCGGAAACCGGCGAGGGGGAGATGGTCGCCGCCGACGCGCGCGGCCGGCGGGTGTGGCGCCGACGCATCGCCGGCTTCCCCGGCCCGCACCCGCCCTGGAACCTGGGCGGGATCACCACCTGGTGGGCCGGGCGCTTCAGCGATCCCAACCGTGATGACGTGTGGGTTTCCGCCCGCCGCAGCACGATGCACAGCGACGAGGCCTGGGTGCTGCGCGGCCGCGACGGCGCGCCCCTATGGCACCTCCGGGAGGTGCGCACCAACGCTACCCCGGCCGAGGGGCGCGGTTGGGGCGCTGGCGGCTCGTTCGTCTGCGCCGCCGACGTGGACGGCGATGGCCTGGAGGACGTGGTCTCCCTGTACCCGGTGAACTACATGGCCGCCAAAGGCACCACCGGGGCGCTGATCCATTCCATCGAGGCCGCCAGCGGGCTATTCGAGGGCGTCTGGGGGGCCTATTGCCAGCCGATCGTGACGGACTGCAACGGTGACGGCGTGGAGGAGATCCTCTGGTGTGGCCCCTACCACCATGGCCTCACCACGCTCGATTGCCGGGGGCTGTGGGTGCATCCCGGAGGTGCCAGTACCGCCGGTCTGGGCGACGTGGACGGCGACGGCAAGCTGGAGCTCGGCTTCACCGGGTGGGAACGGGGGAAGGGGCTGCGCTGCCTCGATGCCGCCACCGGTGCCCAGAAGTGGGAGTGGCCGCTGGCAGACAACCCGCGCGCCCTCGTCTACACCGCCGATGTCGATGGCGATGGCTGCGAGGAGTTCGTCTTTGCCGTCGGCACCACCCTCTACGCGGTAAACGGCCGAGGCGGCGCGCCGCACGTCGTGTGGCAGGCCTCTCTCCCCGCCGCGCCCGGCACCCTCGCCTTCGCGGATACCGACAACGACGGCGCGGTGGAGATCCTCTTCCTTGGGACGGACTCAGTGATCTACTGCATGGAGTGATGGAGATGCACAGTGATGCCGAACCACGCCAGTTCGACGGCGTGCCTTTGTTTGACCCACGGACGGGAAGCACAGTGATCGAGCCGCCGGGAAGTGGCGCCGGCTGGTGGGCCGGTGCCCCCAGCGCCTGCTACGACGAGCAGCGTCGGCGCTATCTCCTGTACTACCGCCTGCGGAAGCCGCGGGCGCTGGGGCGCGGCGGCGAGTGCCGGATTGCCGCGAGCGAGGATGGCCTGCGCTTCGAGACGATTTGGAGCGCCCGGCGAGAGGAGTTCGGCAGCCAATCCATCGAGCGCTCCTGCCTGGTGCAAAGCCCCGAGGGCCGCTGGCGCCTCTTCATCGCCTACGTGGACCCGGCCGACGAGCGCTGGCGGATTGACCTGCTGGAGGCCGACCGGCCGGAGGAGTTTCGCCCCGCCGAGCGGCAGAAGGTACTTACCGCGGCCGACATCGGCGGCGAGGGGGTGAAAGACCCCGTGGTCTACCGGCAAGAGGGTGGCTGGCTGATGGTGGTGAGCTACGCGCCGGCCAAGCCAGACGCGCCGGCCGCCGAGCGCGAGCAAATGCACGCCACCGCCGATGTCTACAACACCGGCATCGTCAAGTCGCACACCGGCCTGGCCTTAAGCGAGGACGGCCGCTCCTTCACGTGGGCTGGCGACATCCTCTCCCCGCCTGACACCGGCTGGGACTCCTACTGCACCCGCGTCAGCGCGCTCCTGCCCACGCCCCACGGGTGGGTGGCGCTGTACGACGGGAGTGCCTCCGTGGCCGAGAACTACGAGGAGCGCGCCGGCGTTGCCACCGGACCGGACCTGCGCCACCTGCAACGCCAGACGGTGGATGGCCCGGCGCTGACATCGCCGCACGCCTCCGGCAGCGTGCGCTACGTGGAGGCCCTGCGTCGCCCGGGGGAGATCCACTACTACTACGAGTATGCCCGGCCGGACGGCTCGCACGAACTGCGCGTCAGCCGGGTGGCAGCGTAACCCGCTCCCAAAGCCCCGCGGCGGGAGAGCTAAAGAAGCGCGCCTTGACGAGGGGGGCGCTGGCCGCGTATACTAGCAGCATGAAGCGTATTGGAGTTCTGACAAGCGGCGGCGACGCGTCGGGGATGAACGCGTGCATTCGGTCGGTAGTACGCACGGCGGTTAGCCGGGGGGTGACGGTGATGGGCATCCGCCGGGGCTACGACGGCCTGGTGCGCGGCGAGGTGGTGCCGATGGACGCCGCCTCGGTCGGTGGCATCCTCAACCGGGGGGGCACGATTCTCCTCACGGCACGCAGCGAGCGCTTCAGGACACGCGAGGGGCAGGCGGAGGCGGTAGAGACGCTGCAACACCATGGCATCGAGGGGCTGGTGGTGATCGGCGGCGAGGGCTCCTTCCATGGCGCTCGCGTGCTGGGCACGGAGTGGGGCGTGCCGGTAGTCGGCGTGCCCGCCACGATTGACAACGACATTGCCGGCACCGAGTCTTCCATCGGTTTCGACACCGCGGTGAATGTGGCGCTGGAGGCGATCGACAAGATTCGCGACACAGCGGCCTCGCACGAGCGGATCTTCGTGATCGAGGTGATGGGGCGCTCGGTCGGGTTCATCGCCCTGGAAGTGGGGCTCGCGGGGGGCGCGGAGGCGATCCTGATCCCCGAGGTGCCGTTCGATATCCATGCCGTCTGCCAGCGCATCACCGGGGGGCGGCGGCGCGGCAAGATCTCCTCCATCGTGGTGGTGGCCGAGGGCGCCGCCGATGCCCTGGAGATCGGCCGGCAGATCGAGCAGATCACTGGCCTGGACACCCGGCAGACGATTCTGGGCCACATCCAGCGCGGCGGCACCCCCACCGCCTTCGACCGCGTGCTGGCGGCGCGCCTGGGGTTCGCCGCGGTCGACCAACTCCTGGCCGGCCGGCGGACCTGCATGGTCGGCACCGTGGGGAACGCGATCGAGGTGAACGACATCGACGCCGCGTGGACCATCGAGAAGAAGATCGACCTGAGCCGGCACCAACTGGCCCAGGTCCTCTCCGTGTAGATGGTGTCAGGTGATAGGTGATAGGTGGCAGGTGGTAGGTGTCAGGTGCCGAATGCGGGCGCCGTTCGTGGGGCGCCGTAACGACGTCCGCAGCCGCACATCAGAGCCGGCTTTAGTCGGCTTGTCCCCTGGACAGGGTGGTCCTTTAGGGCCACTCTTCCAGGGCCACCCGCTCATTCCCGGTTGGCCAGGGAGCATGTGATGCGTGATCTCGATGTCATTTGTCTGGGCGAGGCGCTGATCGATTTCGTCGCGCTGCAGTCGGGCGTGTCGCTGATCGAGGCGCAAGACTTCCACAAGGCGGCCGGGGGCGCCCCGGCCAACGTCGCGGTGGGGTTGGCACGCCTGGGCGCCCGCCCCGCTTTCATCGGCAAGGTGGGCGACGAGCCGTTCGGCCAGGTCCTGAAAAAGACGCTGGACGACAACGGGGTGGACACCACCGGGATGGTGCTGGACCCCAACGCCCGCACCGGGTTGGCGTTCGTCTCACTCACCGAGACCGGCGAGCGTGATTTCGTCTTCTTCCGCAACCCGAGCGCCGACATGACCTTCCGCCCGGACGAACTGGCCGAGGAGCTCATCCCACGGGCCCACATCCTCCACTACGGCTCGATCTCCCTGATTGACGAACCGGCGCGCACCACCACGCTGCGCGCCATCGAGCTGGCCCGGGAAGCCGGCGCGCTCCTCTCCTACGACCCGAACCTGCGCCTGAACTTGTGGCCCTCGCTCGAGCGCGCCTGCGAGGGCCTGCGGGAGGGGCTGGCCCACGCCGACGTGTTGAAGGTTAGTGAGGAAGAGCTCTATCTCCTGACCGGCATCGACGACCGGGAGCAGGCCGCATGGGAGCTGCTGGACCAGGGCATACAACTCGTGGCTGTCACCATGGGAGCGGAGGGATGCGACTGCTTCATCCCCCACGCCCAAGTGCGGATTCACGGCCACCACGTGGAGGCGGTGGACACAACCGGCGCCGGCGATGGCTTCGTCGCCGGGATGCTGGCCGGCATCCTGCCTGCCTGGCGTCAGGGCCGCCGACCAGGCGATCTGGAGTGTGAGGAGCTCGACCCGATCTGCACCTATGCCAACGCCGTTGGGGCGCTCACCACCACCGTGCGGGGCGCCATCCCCGCCCTCCCCACGGCCGACCAGGTGGAGGCCTTCCTGGTCGAAAACCCCATGGGCGTTTGAGATGCCGCCACCCCCGCTCGTCGTGATCGGCGCCGGGCTTGCCGGCCTCGCCACCGGGTGCTATGCCCGCCTGAACGGCTATACCACGCGCATCTTCGAGCATCACTCCCAGCCGGGCGGCGTGGTGGCAGCGTGGCGCCGCGGCGACTACCTGATCGACGGCGGTATCCACTTCCTCATCGGCTACCGGCCCGGCCAGCCGATCTACGAGCTCTATCGCGAGTTGGGGATCGCCCCCACCCTCCGCGCCGTTCCGATGGAGACCTACGTCAGCTTCCTCGACGAGCGGAGCGGCCGCGCCCTGGCGGTGACCGCCGACCTGGATCGCCTGGAGGCCGATCTGAAGCAGGCGTCGCCGGCCGCCTCCGCTGTCATCGCGGAGATCCTGGAGGGGGCCCGCCGCTTCGCCACCCACGGGCTGGGCACTCTGGAGATGGGCCGGCCCGCGGAGCTCACCGGCCCGCTAGACCGCCTGCGCTCCTTCTGGGCGATGCGGCACGTGCTGCGCTACTTCAGCGGCTGGTATGCCCTGCCGGTGTCGGACTACGTCCAGCGCCGCACCGGCGACCCCTGGCTGCGGTGGGTGCTCCCCAACCTCTTCCTGCCGGAGGTGCCGCTGTGGTTCATCCTCATGCTCCTGGGCGAGATGGCCGCCGGCGACCTCGCCCTGCCCGAGGGTGGTTCGAGGGAGCTGGTGGAACTCCTGGAGAGGCGCTACCGTGACCTGGGCGGCGAGGTGCACTACAACACCACGGTCGCGGAGATCCTGGTGGAGGGAGAGCGCGCGGTGGGGGTGCGCCTGGCCGATGGAACCATCCACCGCGCCGCGGCCGTCGTCTCGGCAGCCGATGGGCGCGCGACCCTCTTCGGGATGCTGGGCGGACGTTACCTAGACGACCAACTGAAGATGCGCTACCAGCACTGGCCCCGCTTCCGGCCGCTGGTGATGATCAACTTTGGGATTCGGCGTCGCTTCACGGGAGAGCCCTGGCTCCGCGTCCTCCGGCTGGCCCGGCCGCTCCGCGTGGCAGGCCGCGACGTTGAGGACCTGGCAGTGCGCCTCTTCAACTACAGCGACCGCTTTGCTCCGCCCGGAAGCACCGTGGTGCAGGCTTCCTTCGAGACCAAATGGTCTTTCTGGAACGACCTGCAGGCCGAGGACCGGGCGCGCTACGACGCTGAGAAGGCGCGCGTGGCCGCCGAGGTGCTCTCCCGCCTGGAGCCGCACTACCCGGGCATCGGGGCGGCGGTGGAGGTGACGGACGTGGCCACCCCCTACACTACCTGGCGCTACACCCTCAACGACCGGGGCGCCTTCGAGGGCTGGCTGCCCACGCCGGAGGCCCTGATGGCGACGATGCCGCGCACCCTCCCCGGCCTCGAGGGCTTCGCGATGGCCGGCCAGTGGGTGGTGCCAGGCGGCGGCGTGCCCCCCTGCCTCTACTCCGGCCGCCACGCCGTCGAGATCCTCTGCCGCCGCGACCGCCGCCCCTTCCGCTAGGCCGCCGCGGCGAGTGGCGCCTCCTCGACCACCACCTGGAACCGCGCCTGGACCAACTCGTTGAACTGCTCGGGATACTCCTCGTGGGGCAGGCTGCCACACTCCGGGAACACCCGCAGCTCGGCGTGCGGGTTGGCAGCCAGGTAGCCGGCAGCGTTGCTCACGGGGGTATAGGCCGCCTCGTCGCCCCACACCAGCAGCACCGGCATCTGCAGCGAGCGGAACTCGCCGCGCACGTCGCGTTTCAGCACCCCGGCGATGAAGGCACTGGCGGCCCACTTCGCCCCGGGCTGGTGGCTGGAGCGGTGGTAGTAGCGCACCGTGTCCTCATCAAACGCCTCGCGCCGCCCGTACACCTTGCTCAGCTCCGCCTCGATGTTGGCGCAAGAGACCACGCGGTGATAAAGCGCCGTGCCCACCAGCGGCGCGCGCAGCAAGGCGCCGAACGCCCGTGCTCCGAGGCCCATCGTCCCGTTGCGCGCCTCAATCGGCGGCGGGCAGATGAGGATCAAACTGAGGTAGCAGCACGGATTGGCCGCGGCGTCGGCGATCAGGAAGCTGCTGCTGTACGAGTCGGCGATGGCGAAGCAGGCATCGCACACCACGTCGCGGGTGAAGTCGTGCACCAGGTCGGTGTAGAGGTCGTCGCTGTACGCCAACGCCGGGCGGTCGGAGTGACCGAATCCCAGCAGGTCGGGGGCATACACCCGGTAGCCCTCGGCAAGGGGCCCGAAGTTGCGCCGCCACTCGTAGTTGCTGGCGCCAGCGTAGGTGCCATGGAGGAGCAGCAGCGGGATGCCTTCGCCCGCCACCTGGTAAGAGACCCGCCCGTGGCGCCAGGCATACTCGCGCCGCTCGCCCTCGGCCAACGCCTCCGGCAGGCGGCCGGAGCGGGAGCCCACCAGCGCATTGATGCCGGCCAGCCCGGCCAAGGTGAGACCGGTGCCCGCGGCGATCTGAGCCGTTCGTGTCACGCCCTGCCTCCTCGGAACCGAAGCGGTTGCCCGCTGTAGGGGTTCCTCTCGGGTCCGCCCGGAGCCGCCCAACGGCCGCCCGGCGGGATCATCCCCACGGAAGCAGCGAGTCTAACCCAGGCCCAGGCAAGTGAGGTGGCGAGGCACGCCACCTCACTTGCCCAAACTAAGTCCAGGGGTGCCCTGGAGGGGTGGCCCTAAAGGACCACCCTGTCCAGGGGACAAGCCGGCTGAAAGCCGGCTCTGATGTGCGGTTGCAGGCGCCCCGTACTCGGCTTCAGCGTCCTTCAGGGCGCTTGCCCCCAGGGTCAGGAACGTCGTTTACGGCGCCTGGCACCTGCCACCTATCACCTGCCACCTATCACCTATCACCTGACACCTGGCACCAGCGCAGGCGACGCAGCCCTTTAGCCACGGACGGCGGCGATGCGCTGGGCGGCGTAGGCCTCCAACTCATCGGTGGCGGCGTTGAAGGCGGTGGCCGTCTCAACGACCGCGGGGTGGTTGATGAACTCCTCGGGAGCGATGCCGTGCTCGTCGTAGGCGTCGCGGAAGTACGGGATCTTCAGCAGCTTCTCCAGCACCTCGGCGGGCACTTCCTCATCGATCTGCTTCTCGATCGGACGGTCGGCATAGCTGAGGATCCAGCCTTCAAAGATGTTCGGGAAGATGGTGAGCACCGCGTCGGCGCCGGCCAGCTTCTCGATGTGCCAGATGTGCTGCCGGCCGTCCACCACCGGCCCCAGGCGCATCGAGGCGGCCAACTCCTTGCTCTCGTAGCCGCGCTCCTGGTAGAGGCAGTAGACCTTCTTGAAGATCGCCAGCCCCGCCCAGCGCTTGTCGGCATCACTCAGCTCAATCCCGAGCTGCTCCGCCTGCTGCGCCATCGGCTTGGCATCCTCGAAGCGCCCGAGCATCATCGTCACCACCGAGCGCCACTGGCTCAGGTCCACGCCGTTGGCGCGCGCCTCCGCCAGGCCGGCCTTCACCGCCTCGGCCACGCCTACCAACTGGCCCACGGTGAAGGTGAGGGTGGCGTTGGTGGGGATGCCTTTGGCTGTCAGGCGGCGGATCCCCTCGATCCCCTCCTTGGTGCCGGGCATCTTCACCATCACGTTGCGCGCCATCGTGTTCAGCTCGACGCCCTGCGCCACCATCGCGTCGGTGTCTTGAAGGATGCGCGGGTCCACCTGCCCGGAGAGGTAGCCCTCCCGGTAGCCAGTGGCCTCAAAGATCGGGCGGAACATCTCTGCGCCGCGCCGGACCACCTCTTTGTACGTCTCCCAGAACAGCTCGCGGGTGGTGACCCCCGGGTGCTCTTTGATGTAGTTCTCAGTCCACCGGTCCCAACCCGCTGGATCGCCCTTGACGACGGCGCCGGAGAGCGGGGGGTTGGTGGTGATGCCGCGCAGCAGGCTGGCGGCCGGGTCATCGAAGCGGTACATCTTCTCGAGCTGAGCGCGCAGCAGCGCCTTGCGGCTCTCGCAGCACGCCTTCCCGACCATCTCCTCCAGCCACGCCGCGAAGATGAGCGGAGACGAATCCCACCAAATCTCACTGCCGGTTGCTGCAAGTCGTTCGACCGCGCTAGCCGGCACCTCCATCGTAGCCATCGAATGCTGGCTCCTTTCGCCCTACTTCACGGTTCGTTTCGCTGGCCGGCGTCGGATCCCCTGCCGACGTGCCGCTCCCTCGCCATTGCCCGACGTGTTCCGCGGGGGCTGCGCCTTCACCCCGGCCGCCTGCATCCAGCACCCCAGGAGGATGAGCGCCATGCTGACCAGGAAGAGGTACTTTACGTCGATGCCGTGCGCTCCCATCGCCCGCATGAGGGCCGCCCCGGCGAAGGGGGCTACCGTGCCGCGAATGCCCAGGAGGAAGGAGTGCAGCGCCTGGTAGCGGGCCACCGTCTGCTCGTTGGCGAAGGCGAGGATGCTGTTGAAGTAGGCGAGGTCAATGCCCGCGTTGGTGATGCCGGTGAGTACGAACGCCGGGATGAGGTGCCACGCCTCGCTGGAGAAGAAGTAGAGGAGCGGAATGCAGGCGTTCAGCAGCACGTTGAGCGCCACGGCGCGCAGCGGGCTGAGCAGATCGACATAGCGCCCCCAGTAGAAGTAGGCGAGGATCATCGTCACCTGCGAGATCTGCGCCAGCCACCCCATCTGTGGCGTCGAGACGTGCAGGCGGTCCACCTGGAAGATCGGGTACAGCGGCAGCACCATCAGGTTGCCGAACCCGTAGGTGAAAACGGACAGCGCGAACCAACGGTAGCTCTTGTCATCGCGCAGGATCTGGAAGGTGCTTCGCAGGAAGGTCAGCGACTCTCCCAGCGCCCGCCAGGCCGTGCGGGGCGCGAGGCGCTGGCGCAGCGGCAGGGCGGGCGGCGGCGGCGGCCAGCGGTCGGCATACAGGTTCTCGATGCGCAGATAAGTGAGCGAGCCGACCATCCCCACCACCGCGGCCACCGGGAAGAGGAGTTGATAGCCAACCTGCTTCAGCAGCCATCCCGCCGGCAGAGCAATGAGCGCTGAGGTCACCGTGAGCGCCACCCGGTTGTAGCTCATGATTCGCCCGCGGCTGTCGTCGGGGTAGATCTCCTTCAGCACCGCGGCGGTGGCGGGGCCGGCCACCCCGGCCACCAACTGCGCCAGCCCAACCAGCAGCACGAACGCCAGCGAACCGTGGGCAAAGGCGACGCAGAACAGGATGACGCGGCACAGGATGAACGGGCCGACCATCGAGCGCACCTTGCGCCGTCCCTCCACGGCGTGCGCGTAGAAGATGGCCAGAAGCGAGCCCAGGAACGGGGCGGCGCTGAGGATGGAAAGCTCCAGCTCCGAGGCGTGCAAGGTTTCCCGGGCGATGATGCCGATAAACGGGAAGATCGCGCCGGTGTAGAGGCCCGCGAGGAGGCTCGCCTTCCGGTCCAGCCGGTAGGCAGCCCGCGCCGCCGCGGGCACGTGACGGCTAGGAAGCATGTGCCCCGCTCTCTCTCCGATGGGGATCGATGGAAGAGGCGAGGCGCCAGCCCCCGGCGCCGGCAGCGCTGCCGCCGGGCCAGAAGCGCGCGCTCTCCTCCGCCCGCAGGAGGGGTTCGCGCTGGGCCGGCGTTCCCCTCCCAAGGCTGCGCCCGGGAGGATCCCACCCTCGCGGCAGCGAACCTGCCGGCAACGCAAAACCCCGAAGGAGATCCTGATGCTATCGATTCCGCACGAGACGCCCGTGGCGTGGGCCGTGGGCATCCTCGCCGCCCTAGCCCTGCTGGCGCTGCCCTCTGCCGCGGAGGCCAAGCCCTCCGTGAAAGGGAAGAAGCTGATCGCCAGCGGCTGGCACATGCCCCCCGCCGACTACGTGCGCGAGCATATCGCCGAGATGGAGCAACTTCCCTTCGACGGCATCATCATCGGCGGCTTCTACCCGTTCTGGCCCAAGCTGCGCGGCCAGCAGGCCGCCCTGGAGCAGTTCGTCGCCAACATCCGGGCCACCCCATTCCGGCGCTTCACCGACAACTTCATGAGCGTTGAGTCTGGCAACGACGGCAGCTTCGATTGGTTCGACGAGGCGTGCTGCGCCGACCTAGTGGCCAACTGGCGCACCCTGGCAGACGCTGCCCGCCGGGCCGGCCTGAAGGGCGTGAAGTTCGACCCGGAGTGCTACGAAGGCCCAAGCCCGTTCCAGTATGAGAACTGCAAGCAGAAAGAGACCAAGACGCCGGAAGAGGTCGCCGCCCGGGTGGAAGAGGTGGGCGCGCGCATCACCCGCGCCATCAACGAGGTGTATCCCGACATCACCATCTTGCTCTACTTTGGTCCCTCCGTGGCCGGCTATCCACGCAACCTGGAGGGTTGGTGCGGCCTGATCCCCGCCTTCGTCGACGGCCTGATCGCCGAAGCGAAGCCCGGCTTCGTGGTGGTGGACGGCTACGAGACCGCCTACGGGTACCGACACGCCAGGCAGTACGCCGAGGGCCGCAAGCAGATGAAGGAGATCGCCCGCAAGGACAGCCGCCACCCGGACCGGTTTGCCCGGCACGTGCAGGCCGGCTTCGCCGTCTGGCCGGACAACTGGAACGGCGCCCCGCGCCACCAGCGCCTCTCCTTCAACGCCGATGACCCCCTGGGCAACTACTACACCCCCGATGAACTGGCCCACGCCACCCACAACGCCCTCGCCTACTCCGACCGCTACGTTTGGGTGTGGACCGAGTCGATCAACTTCTGGAAGGGGTGGGTGTGGGTCTACCCCGCCGGCGACACCCCGGTGGAGAAACCGATCCCGCCCGGCTTCCTCGAGGCCCTGGTTCGCGCACGCCAGTCGCACGTGCCGGCGCCCCCCTGGCGTTCTCTGATGGGAGTGGTGCGCACCTACACGGCCAAGGATCTGGGCCCGGTGGATGATGAGACGGTCTTCGGGGACCTCTGGGAAGCGCACGAGCCCCTGCTGGATCTGCCGCTGGAGTGGCGCTTCCGCCTCGACCCGGAAGACCGGGGAGTGCGCCGCGGTTGGGCGCGGGCCGAACTGGATGAGGCCGGGTGGACACCCATCCAGATTCGCGAGGTGTGGGACGTCCAGAACTACAGCGGCTACACCGGCCACGCCTGGTATCGGGTGCGCTTCCGGGCGCCGCGCCTGCCGGCGGGAAAGCGCCTTTACCTGGCGTTCGGCGCGGTAGACGAGTCGGCGTGGGTCTACGTGAATGGGCGGCAGGCGGGCAAGCACGACGTTGGCCCCTCCGGCTTTGACAAGCGCTTCCTGATCGACGTGACAAAGCACCTAAAGCCCAACGCGGAGAACGTGGTGGCGGTGCGCGTGCTGAACACGATCGGCGTGGGCGGGATCTGGCGCGGGGTGAAGCTCATCGCCCATACCGAAGAGTAAGGCACCGCCGCCGCCGATGGGTCGGATCGCCGGCGTCTCGCCGGCCGCCCGGCAGCAGCCTGATGGCTCGGGCACTCCGGCTAGTTGCCTGGGGAAAGTGCCGGAGTGCCGCAGCAATGCGGCATTCCAGACTGCCGAAGCCCGATGGCTCGGGCACTCCGGCCATCTCCTGGGGAGTACCCCTCGGCGGCGTGACGCCTCAGAGAACGGGGTTGCGCCTCGCCGCGACTCGTGCTAAAATACCCTATGGCAACAGTATCCACAACCGGCGCCGTCCATCCGGTAGACACGGTCCCGGATTGGCGTCTCCGGCCTCCCCAGAGCCCGGCCTTACCACGCGCCGTGATCTTCGATATGGATGGCCTCCTTGTCGACTCCGAACCAATCCACGCGGCCGCCTACGTCACGGCGTTCGGGGAGGTTGGCCTGCCCCTGCACCCGGAGCAGTACCGCCAGCAGGTGACGCTGGGCGGCGGTTCCATTCGCGAGCTGTATGCCCAGGCGGGCGGGATGCCGGAAGAGTGGCCGGCGATCTTCGCGCGCAAGCAGGAGCTGTTCGCGCGCTACCTGGCCGAGAGGGGGGTGCCGCTGCCCGGCGCCATCACGCTGCTGGCGGCCCTCGCCGCCCGCGGCACGCCCTGCGTGTTGGCCACCGGTGCCGGCCGCTCCAGCGCCGAGGTGGTGCTCCGCCACTTGAACCTGCAGCGCTTCTTCTGTCTCGTGCTGGCCGGCGAGGACGTGCGCCGCGCCAAGCCGGACCCCGAGGTGTTCCATAAAGCGGCCAGGGCGCTGGCAGTTCGCCCGGGCGAGTGCGTCTGCCTGGAAGACTCGCCCAAGGGCGTGGCGGCGGCCGCTGCCGCCGGCATCCCCTGCATCGCGGTGCCCACGGCCTGGACGAAGACGGGAGACCTGTCGCGCGCGGCTCTGGTGGCGGCCTCGTTGGAGCAGGTGACCCCCCAACTGCTGGAAGAGTTAGCCACAGCACATTGCGCCAAGCAAGGAGTTTGATATGAGTGAAGAATGGGAGATGCCAACCGATGGTGTGACCGCCCAGGCCCTCTTTGAGGACGGGGTCGGCCTCAGTTACGACGATTACATCCTTTTGCCCGGCTTCATTGATTTCCACGCCACCGAGGTGTCGCTGGAAACGCAGCTCACCCGCCGCATCCGCCTGAAGCGGCCCCTGGTCAGCGCCCCGATGGACACCGTCACCGAGGCCGAGATGGCCATCGGGCTGGCGCTGCAGGGCGGCATCGGCATCCTGCACTACAACAACACCGCCGACGAACAGGCGGCGATGGTCCGCCGGGTGAAACGCTTCGAGAACGGCTTCATCACCGACCCGGTGGTCCTCAGCCCCAGGCACACCGTCGCCGATGTGGACCGGATCAAGCGGACGCACGGCTTTTCCGGCATCCCGATCACCGAGGACGGCAGCCTGCAGACGCGCCTGGTCGGCATGGTAACCAACCGCGACATCGACTTCGAGAAGGACCGCACGCGGCCGCTGCAGCAGGTGATGACCACCGACCTGGTCACCGCCCCCCAGGGGGTCACGCTCAGTGAGGCAAACCGGATCCTCAAGGAGAGCAAGAAGGGCAAGCTCCCGGTGATCGATGCCGAGGGGCGCCTGGTCGCGCTCGTTTCGCGCAACGACCTGGTGAAGAACAAGGAGTTCCCGGAGGCCGCCAAGGACCCGCGGAAGCAGCTTCTGGTCGGGGCCGCTGTTTCCACCCGTGAGGAGGAGCGGGAGCGCATCGACAAGGTGGTGGCCGCCGGTGCCGACGTGCTGGTGATTGATGCCGCCCAGGGCTACTCGAAGTTCGAGTTGGAGACGCTGCGCTACATCAAGGAGCATTACCCGCAAGTAGACGTCATCGCCGGCAACGTGGTGTCGCTGCCCCAATGCGACACGCTGATCCGTGCCGGCGCCGACGCGCTGCGCATCGGCATGGGCCCTGGCTCGATCTGCATCACCCAAAACATGATGGCCGTAGGCCGCGCTCAGGCCTCCGCCGTCTTCCGCTGCGCCGCTTTCGCCCGCGAGCGGGGCGTGCCGGTGGTAGCGGATGGGGGCATTCGCGGCATCGGCCACATCGTCAAGGCCCTCTCCATCGGCGCCAGCGCCGTGATGCTCGGCTCGCTGCTGGCCGGCACCGCCGAGTCGCCGGGAGAGTACTTCTACGAGAACGGCGTGCGCGTGAAGCAGTACCGCGGCATGGCCTCCCTGGAGGCGATGAGCGCCGGCGGCGGCAAGCGCTACCTGGTGGAAGGCGGCGATAGCGTTCAGGTACCCCAGGGCGTTTCCGGCACGGTGGTCGACAAAGGCTCGCTGACCGACTACGTGCCCTACCTCACCCGGGGGATCTCCCAGGGTTTCCAGGATCTGGGAGTGCGCTCCATCGCCGCGCTGCACGAGGCGCTCTACACGGGCCGGCTGCGCTTCGAACGCCGCACCAAGGCCGCCCAGGACGAGGGCAGCGTCCATTCGCTCGTCTCCTACCGCGAGCCCCGCTGGGGTATCGGCTAGACGGCCGGCCGACAAGGCCGCGAAGGGGCGTCCGGTCGTTTCCTGGCGCGCTCCTTCGCGGCTTTGCGGCCCGGGTGGCCCGGTTCTTGCCGGCAGGCTTCCAGCGTGGCGCCCGCCGGCAAGGCCCACCGGCCGCGCGCCGCGCCGGGAGGCAGGATGGAGACCGGGATCCAGCTCGGGGTGATGCTCTGGTGCCACACCCTGAGCGATCTGCAGCGGAAGGCCGGCCTCGCCGCCGCCGCCGGCTACCGCTATTGCCAGGTGACGTTCCTCTGGGCGGTCACCACCGGTGAAGCGGTAGTGGCGGCGGACACCGCGCTTCAGCAGGGCGTGGAGATCGTCGCCTTCGGCGCCTACGCCAACCTCCTGCGGCCCGGGGAGGAGACGTTCGGCGGCACCCGGCTGCAAACCGTCTACGACTTGATCGAGGCGCTGCACACCGTGGGGTGCCGGCGCATCGCCCTCTGGAGCGGCAGCTACGGGCGCCACGTCGAGGACGCCGTGCCCGCCAACTGGACTCCCCAGGCCCGGGCGGTGGCGCTGGCCGAGGCCCGCAGCCTGGCAACGCGGCTGCGCAGCCATGCCGGTTACCTTTGCCTGGAGCCGTTCCACACCCACGTACTGCGCACCGCGGCGGAGTACGCCGCCTTTGCCCGCGCGGTGGACGACGACGTGGGCCGGGTGGTGCTCGATCCGCCCAACCTGATCCCCGCGGCCGAGTACGACCGCCTGCCTGAACGGCTGCCCGCGATCGTGCAGACCCTCGCCCCAGTCACCGGCCTGATCCATCTCAAGGACCTGAGCCGCCGTGCCGACGGCAGCCTCGCCCGGCCCGGCCCCGGGCACGGCACGATTGACTACGCCCACTTCCTCTCGCTGATCGCCGCCCATGGCATCGCCGCGCCGGCAATCATCGAGAGCGTGGATGACACCTCGGTGACAGAGATGCGCGACGCACGCCGTTTCGTGGAGCAGCACGCCCAAAGCGCCGGGCTGCGGCTGGCGTAGTCCTCAGGCGGGAGAGAAGCCGGGCAGGCGCAGCCCCGTGCGCGCCAGCCACTCGCGCAGGGGATGGCGCTCTAGCGCGGCGTACTCGCGCATCAGCGCCGGGGCCTCCGGGAGCCCCTCTGGAACCATCCCGCGCGGACAGGGCAGCCACGCCACGTGGCCGAAGAGGCGGCAGATGAGCGGACGTGCTGGGTAGATGAGGCAGAGGTCCGTGCGCCGGTCGAGGAAGGGGCACAGCTCGGAGACCTGGATCTCTTCCCAGAAGAGGCGCTTGTCTTGCCCCACCACCTCCCGCACCGCGGCCTCCGGCAGCGAGCGCAGGTGTGCCACCAGGCGCGCGAACTCCGGGTACGACAGGTCGATGTGGTCAACACAGCGGGTGGCGCAGCGGGTGCAGCCATCGCAGGACTCCAGGCCGGGCGGGCAGGCCCGCGCCTCCAGGCCGGCGTAAGCCTCGGCTTCTCCCGGTGGGCGCGTGTTCGCGGCGGCGCAAGACATGGCGGCAACTCCCCCCACTCGATTGGCGCCTCACCGCCGATCTTCCTGCCACCGGCAAAGCGCGCGGCTCACACGGCGTGCAACAGCGGCACGATCCCCGCCTGCATCGGCAGGGTGGTCACCTGGACCGCCGCCTCGCTGAGGTAGACGTTGATCTCGCTGCGAATGCCGAACTCGCCCGGCAGGTAGATGCCTGGCTCGATGGTGAAGCCGGTGCCGGGAAGGAGCGAGCGATCGTCATGGGTTTCGAGGTTGTCCAGGTTGGCGCCGTTGCCATGGTCGGCCGTGCCCAGGCTGTGCCCGGTGCGGTGGACGAAATGGTCGCCATACCCCGCGTCGCGGATGCAGGCCCGGGCCACGTCATCCACCTCGAAGCCGTGGAGAGTACGCCTTTGCTTGATTGCTTCCTCGATGAAGAGGAGCGCCCGGTCGCGTGCCAGCCGCACTTCCAGATCCG
>JAAZEB010000271.1 GCA_012512505.1 Armatimonadota bacterium
GCGCAACGAGATCGGCGGCCAGAGCCTGAAGCTGCAGTCAGCCTGGCAGGTGGAGGCGCCGATTGGCACCGACGGCGCCTTCCGCACCACCGTCTCGCAGGCCGGGGCCCAGCTCCTCTTTGCCACCGACGCCCAGTACCAGGTGCGCGGCCTGACGATCTCGCTGCCCGCTGCCCGCGGCCGCCAGGCGACGCCGCTGGCGGTCGATGCGCGCAGCACCGCCCTGGCCTACCTTTGGCTGACCCCTGGCATCCTGGATACCGACCCGGAGACCGCAGCCGAGCGCCTGGCAGCCATCGAGGCGCTGGCCTCCTTCGCTGCTTTCCGCACCTACCTGCAGGGCGCCCTGCGCACGCAGCCTCTCTCCGCGGTGCGTGACCAGGCCGAGTTCAAGCGCCTGGCAGAGGCGTGCCTGGAGGAGTGGGCGACGAAGCACCGCTCGCGCGCCGTGGACCCGGACCTTGATGCCCACGGACTCGTCACCGTGCGCGTCGCCGACGAGAGCGACAAGAAGAAGGTGGCGATGAAGCTGTCGAATGGCGGCTTCCGCTGGGTGAGCGTGCAGCGCCGCGGCCTGCACGCCAACGGCAACCTGGCCGAGGTGGTGCCGCTGACCGTGGTCGAGGGGGCCTCCCCGTTCAGTTGGGGCGCCCTGGCCACCGCCCTCCTGCGCGAGGTGGGCGTCTCCGGCGTGCTCGACGCGCACATGGGCACCCCCAGCACCTACATTGATGAGGTGGATTTCGAGCGCAATGCCTCCTGCGAGTACTGGATCCGCGGGCTGGGCCAGTCCAAGCTGAACGACACCCCCCGGGCGACCTGGTGCCCAACCAGGCCTGGGAGAACGGTGAAGTCGTCTACAAGACCGTCTTCCTCTACGCCGTGACGCCGCTGATCGACGCCGTGATGGGGTTCAAAGACGTGCTGCTCAGCCAGCGCTTCGCCGCCGTCAACGTCGCCTGGTCGGTCTATCAGATCTACGGCGGCAGCCGGTCGGCGCTGCAGCGGCTGCGGGCAGCCGATGGTAGCCCGCAGGCGTTCGCCGCCGCGGCGGTGGATGTGGTCAAGGAGACCATTGGCCTGATGGGCCCGCTCGCCGAGGCGCTGCTGAAGGCCGGTGTGCTGACGAAAGGCTCGGCGGCCGCGCTCAAGCTGCTGGCCGGCTCGATTCTCCCGGCCGCGGGGATCGTCATCGGCGCCCTGAGCATTACCCTGAGTGCCGCCAACCTCCTCCTGGTGGCCGACCACTGGTGCCAACTCCCCCAGTGGACCCACATCAAGGTGAAGACCAACGGCGAACTAGATATCCAGATCCGCTCGCCCCGTGCCGGGCACCCGGCGTTACGGGGAGGTGTGCGGTGACGGTCCGACAGCAAGCCGCGCTCCTGCTGCCGCTGCTGGGTGCACTCCTGGCCGGCTGCGGCGGCTCCTCGATCACGCGTCCAAACCCCTCCCCCGCTACTGAGGCGGGGGCGCTGCGTTTCTCGCTCGCCTGGCCGGCACTGCCGCCAGAGGGGGGCCGCCTGATCCCTCAGCGCGCCTCCACCATCGAGATCGACGTGAAGGAGGATGCCCCGGGCACCTACCATTCCTCGGTGAAGATCGAGCGCCCGGCCACCTCGCGGGAGATCTCCCGCGTGCCCACCGGCTGGGTCACGATCAACGCCCGCGCCTACGCCGCGGAATCCAGCACGCCGCTGGCTACCGGCAGCGTCCGCGTGGAGGTGAAGCCGCACGTTGCCACGCCGGTGCCGCTGACGCTGGAGTCGACCATCACCCGCGTCACCCTGGCCCCGGACCAGGTGGAACTGCAGGAGGGCGGCAC
>JAAZEB010000272.1 GCA_012512505.1 Armatimonadota bacterium
ACTGGCGGATAGAGAACAGCCTCCACTGGGTGCTCGATGTGTCCATGGGGGAGGATGCCTGCCGGATCTGGCAGGATCATGCCCCGGAGAACATGGCGACGCTGCGGCGGACGGCGGTCAGCCTGCTCAAGCAAGAGCGCAGCAATCACCGTGGTATCAAGGCCCGCAGCAAGAAGGCCTGCCTGGACGACGACTACCGGCTCAAGGTGTTGGTCGGGTAGCAATCATTTAGATGCTCTCGCCCTGCGCTGCCGCTCGCCCGCTTGCCCGGCAGCGCTGGCCGCCAGGAAACGCTCGGCCAGAATCACCGCGACGTAGTCGTCGGTGGGGCAGGGGGGTACCCGCAGCCCCGGCGGCAGCAGCCGGCGCCACCCACGCGGCGGGTGGTCGCGGAAATAACGCCGGCGCGCCTCCAGCGTCGAGAGGTGCTCGTCCACCGGCAGCACCGGACGGCTCCCGGCCACCTCTCGCAGCCGCGCGGCGATGCGCCGGGCGCCGGTGCGGTCGCCCACTACCACGTGCGTCACCGGGTGCGCTCGCAGCAGTGCCGCCACCGCGTCGGCCAGGTCGCTTGCCTCCACCACGGTCCGGGCGTGAACCCGCCGCCGATCATCCACCACCGCCAGCCCGCACTTTGCCGTGCCCGGGTCTACGGCGAGGACGACCGCCGCCGCGTCGTTGGCTGGCGCCGTCACCGGATCGTCAGGATTCCGCCCGAGGGGCGCTTCCCCGGCTCCGCGGCCCCCGGGCTCACCCGGAACGAGACTTTCATCGAGTCGGCCGCCCACAAGTCGGTGGCCGCCACCACCTCTACCGTGGCGCTGCCGCGCTGCTTGCGCACGCGCTCCGCGGTCCGCACCACATCAGAGAGCGGGATCTCGCCCACCTGCACCGACGGCAGGATCCCCTCTTCGCTGGAGAGGCGGGGGATCATCCCGCGCGCCACCGCCGTGGAGCGCACCTCCCCGTGCAGCAGCGCCACCAGTTCCTGTACGATCTGACCGACCGGCTGGCGCGGGTTGAGCACTTTGCGCGCCACCGGCTCTCCCTCGTGGAACACCAGCCGGTTCACCCACACCTGAATCTCGGAGTACACCTGATCGCCGGCCACGGTGTTGGTCGCCGCCTTCAGTTGCACCACCACGCTGGTGTTGGCGCGGCTGATCTCCGCGGTGGCCGCGTCAATCGCCTCCGGTCCGACCACCATCCCCAGCGCTGCCTGCGTCGCCGACTGGGTGAACCGCACCGGTACCAGCGCCAGCTCTGCCTCTTCCTTGGTGCCGGCTCCCTGGCTCACCGCGGCGGCGCGCGCCCGCTCCACCATCGCCTGCAGGCGCTCGCGGATACGGGCGCGTGACTCACGTCCGTCAATCACTTCCCAGGCCAGCTCCTGCCCACGCACGTAGATCAGGGGGCCCATCCGCTGCAGGGCGACCCAGCTCTGGGCGTCCTTCTCCTTCTCCCGGGCCAGCCGAACGGCGTCCTTCAGCTCCGCCTGCTGCTTCTTCAGGTCCTCCACCGCGGCGACCAACTCCTGACGCTGCGCCACCAGGTCGGCCTGGGCGCGCTGCAGGTCGTCCACCAGGGCTTCGGCATCCTTTGCCTGCTGCTCCCAGCCTTTTACCTGCTGCTGCAGGTCAGTCAGGCGGGCCTGAGCCTTCGACAGGTCGTCCCGCGCTTGCACCTCGCGGGCCTGCACGGCCTGGTAGCGGTTGGAGATATCCGCGAAACTGGCGACGGCCTCCTGCCGGCGCGTCTCCGCCTCCCGGTAGCGGGCCTGAGCCGCGCGCAGGCGCCCCGAGATGCTGCCTAGGTCGTTTTGCACCCGGGCCAGACGGCGGCCCAGTTCGTCGATCTGGCGCGACTTCTCCGCGGCCAGGCGTGCCCGCCGGTCGGCCTCGCGGCGCAGGGCGGCCACCTTGCGCTCCGCGTCGGCCTCAGAGCGTGCCAACCGCTGGAGCGTGCTCGCCAGCTTTGCCCGCGACTGCTGTTCCTCCCGCGAAACCGCCGCCACCCGCCGCTTCGACTCCTCGTAGTCTGCCCGCAGCCGCTTGCTCTCTTGCGACAGCGACCGGTTCTGCCGGGTGAGGTCGTTGCGCTGGCGGGTAAGGTCATCCCGCTGGCGGGTGAGGTCGTCCACCGCGAACAGCGCCACGCGCACGTCCTTGCTGATGGAGGACATCACGCCCAGCGAGGTGAGCGCGATCAGCATGCCAGCCACCACGGTGAAGCAGAGCGCCGTGTGCCGCGGCCGCAAGCCGAAGACGGTCATCCGCCGCTTGCCCATGTAGCGGCCCAGGCGGTCGCCCATAAAGGCGATCAGCCCCCCAGCTACGGTAAGGACGAGGAACATGAACCACGTGTATTTCATGGTCGCTCTCCAGGGGCTTTGAATCTACTTCGGGGCGCGCTGCATCAGCGTGACCCCGGCCACCATGCCGATCACGTTCGGGATCCAGGCGGCGGCTAACGGATCGAGGGCACCGCCTTTGCCCATTGTTCCCAGCCAGTGCCACAAAATGTAATAGACAAAGATGATCAGCACGCTGATCCCCAACCCGAGCGACGAGCCGGTGCGCTGGCGCCGTAGCCCCAGGGGCACACCGATCACCGCGAAGACCACCGCCGCGAACGGCACCGAGAAGCGGTGGTGCAGCGCCACCTCATAGCGGGCGACTCCCATCCCCGACTGGCGCCGGCTGGCGATCACCTCGCGCAGTTGGCTAACCGTCAGCTCGTCTGGCCGCTTCATCCGCTCGCGCAGCTCCTCAGGCTCCTTTCCGAGGTCCACCAGGTTCTCTTCAATGCGCAGCCCGGCCGGCACCTGCTGCAGGCCGGAGGAACCCGCCCGGCCCGCGTCCAGCCGCGGGATCTGCCAGTAGCTGGCCTCCACCAGCCGCCATAGGCCCAGCTTGGGCACCCAGTAGGCCTCCCGGGCGTTCACCACGATCTCGGCCAGGCCGGCCGCGTTCCGGTAGACCACGTTCACATTATAAAGGGTACCCTCATCCTCCCGTCCGGAACCCTGGCGCATGCTCAGCTTCACTTTGTCCGCCACCGCCACCAGGCGCGGCGGGCCATCAGACGGCACCGCGATCGTGAGCGCGTCGTCACTCACCAGCCCGCCCTGCTGCTTGATGCGGTCGACGGCGCGGTTGCGGGCCGCCTGGCACCCCGGCACCACCACCTCGGAGAACGCGAAATCGAAGAGGGCCACGGCGACGGCGGCACCGAACACCGGCGCGGCCATTCGCCGCAGGCTGATCCCACTGGCCAGCGCCGCCACCACCTCCAACTCGGAGGAGAGCCGGGTCATCCCCAGGAGGGTGGCCAGCAGCATCGCCATCGGGAAGGTGACCACGGCCACTTGGGGTAGCGACAAAATGAAGATCCAGAGGATCTCCAGCATCGCGCCGCCGGCGATCGCGAGCTTCGCGAGCTCCGCCAGCACCGAAGCCCCCATGAAGATCGCCGTGAACATCGCCACGCCGAACAGAAACGGCGTAAGGAGCTCCCGTGCTATATATCGGTCGAGTATGCGCATCGTATTGAGTGGGGCGCGCTGCCACCACGCCCCACTCCTCCAATCAGTGTCGGAAGTGTCTCACCCCCGTGAACACCATCGCCGCCCCGTGCGCGTTGGCCGCCGCAATCGTGTCGGCATCCTTCTTCGAGCCGCCCGGCTGGATGATCGCCGTGACCCCCGCGTTCAGCGCCACCTCCGGCCCGTCCGGGAAGGGGAAGAACGCGTCCGACGCCATCACGGCCCCGCGCGCGCGATCCCCGGCCTGCTCCACGGCAATCTTCACCGACCCGACGCGGTTCATCTGGCCGGCCCCCACGCCCACCACGGCGCCGTCGCGCGCCAGCACAATCGCGTTCGACTTGACGTGCTTCACTACCAGCCAGGCGAAGAGCAGATCCTGGCCCTCCTGCTCTGTTGGCTCCCGCTGCGTCACGATAGTGAGCTGATCGGGGGTGAGGCGGTGCCGATCCCGCTCTTGCACCAGCAGGCCGCCGACCACCTTCTTCAGATCGAAGCCGCGATGCGCCGGCACCAGGCTGGGAGAACCCTGCCAGCCTGGCACCTCCAGCAGGCGCAGGTCGGCGCCCCAGCGCTTCTTCTCGGTGAGGATCGGCAGCGCCGCGTCCTCGAACCCGGGGGCGATGATCAGCTCGAAGAAGGTGCCCGGGGCGGTTATCGCCTCGGCGGTCGCCACATCCACCACCCGGTTGCAGGCCACGATCCCCCCGTAGGCCGACACGGGGTCTCCCTCCAGCGCCCGCCCGAAGGCGGTGACCAGGTCTGCAGCCTGGGCGCAGCCACACGGATTGGTGTGCTTGATGACGGCACAGGCGGGCAGCTCGAACTCCTTCACCAGCTCCAGGGCCGCGTCGGCGTCCACGATGTTGTCGAACGACAGCTCCTTGCCGTGGCGCTGCCGCGCCGTGCCGATGCCCGGCTCGCCGGCGCTCACGTCCTGGTAGAAGGCCGCCTGCTGGTGCGGGTTCTCGCCGTAGCGCAGCTCCTGCACGCGCTTGTTCGCCAGCGTGAAGTACTCCGGAAACGCCTCCTCTTGCCGGGTGTACGTCTGGTGCAGGTAGGCGTGGATCATCGCGTCGTAGTTGGCCGTGTGCCCAAACGCCTTGACGGCCAGGCGGCGGCGGGTAGCCTCCGAGACCTCACCGCCGCTGTTGCGCAGCTCGGTCAGCAGGCCCTCGTAGTCGCTGGGGTCCACCACCACCGTCACCGCGGCGTGGTTTTTCGCCGCGGAGCGGATCATCGACGGCCCGCCGATGTCGATGTTCTCGATTGCCATCTCCAGGGTGACGTCGGGGCGGGCCACCGTCGCCGCGAACGGGTAGAGGTTGACGCACACCAGGTCGATCAGGCCGATGCCGTGTGCCTGCGCCTGCGCCAGGTGATCCGGCTTGCTGCGGTCGGCCAGGATGCCGCCGTGGATCTTGGGGTGCAGCGTCTTGACGCGGCCCTCCATCATCTCCGGGAAGCCGGTGGCCTGCTCGACGGGCACGACCGGCACCCCGGCGTCCGTCAGTGCCTTGGCAGTGCCGCCGGTGGAGAGGATCTCCACCCCCAGCGCCGTCAGGCCGCGAGCAAACTCGACCACTCCCGTCTTCTCTGAGACACTGATCAACGCGCGTTTGATGCCCATTACTTTGCTCCCAAGACCTCAACCCGGCGGCCGACAACGCGCAGCCGCCCTTCAGCAAACAACCGGATCGCCTCCACGTAGGCCTGATGCTCCTCCGGCAAGATGCGCGCCGCCAGCGTCGCGGGGGTGTCATCCTCGCACACCGGCACGCACCGTTGGGTCACCACGGGACCGGCATCGTACTCTTCATTGACGAAGTGAATGGTGCATCCGCTCACTTTTACTCCGTAGGCGAGAACGGCCTCGTGAACGTGGTGCCCGTACATGCCCTTGCCGCAAAAGGCGGGGATCAGCGCCGGGTGGCTGTTCAAGATCCGCCAGCGATAGGTCTGGCAGAAGCGGGAACCCAGCCTGCGCATGAAGCCGGTGAGGCAGATCAGATCCGGCTGGAAGGGGGCCAGCGCCTCCAGCAGGCGTGCGTCTAGCGCCTCGCCGTCCGGCACATCGTGCACCTCCAGCTCCAACGCCGGAACGCCCGCCGCGCGGGCCCGGGCGATGGCCGGGGTGCCCGGCGTCGTACTCAGCACGACGGCGACCTGCGCAGGCAGCCGGCCGGCCGCGGCGGCATCGAGGAACGCCTGCAGTGTGCTGCCCCGCCCCTGGCCGGAAAGCAGCACGGCCAGGCGGAGCGGGGCGTTCGTGGAAGCCATTGCTTACCCCCAAGGTGTTGGCATTGCCACCCCGAGTATAGCATGGCCCTAGGGGCGAGTCAAGGCAACGGCCTTGACAACCGGGGGGGTGTGTGGCATACTGGTAGCCGCGGAAATGGTGCTCTCCAGGGAACAGCAGGAACGAGAGGCGCTGCGGCAGTACGCTGCTGAGGCGCTGCGGGGCCTCTACACCGGCGCCCCGATCGCCTCTCCCTTCGTCGGTGGGCGCGCCGCGGGCTTGCGTCGCCTCCAGGCGTTCGATGTGCGCCGCTACAACGCCACCCACAACCATGTTCCCGACGGCGAGACTTCACGCCTGTCCCCTTACATTCGCCATGGCCTCCTCTCCTTGCGCGAGGTGCGCGACTCGGTGGTCGAACGGTTTGGTGCCGCCACCTCGCGCGGCTTCGTGATGCAGCTCCTCTGGCGCGTCTTCTGGCACCTGCTCTATCGCGAGCGGAGCATGGCCTCCGCCGTGGATGGCGCGCTCGCCGCGGCGGAGAGCGAGGAAGCGGCTGTGGCAGAGAGTGGCAGCAGCGCGTCGGAGGCAGCCGCGCCCGGCGGCCGGGCGCCTCGCTTTGGCACCTACGGGCTCTACTGCATCGACGAGTCGCTGCGCTGCCTGCGGGAAACCGGTTTCCTCTCTTACCAGTCGCGGCTCTGGATCGCCTCCTACCTGCTGCACTGGCAGAGGGTAGACTGGCGTGAGGGCTTCCGTTACTTCCAGGAACACCTGGTGGACGCCGACTCGGTGGTCAACGCGCTCTCCTGGCGCTGGGTGCTGGGCGAGATCTCCGGCCGGCCTTACTTCTTCAACCGGGCGCGCGTGGAGCAGTGTACCGACGGTGAGTATTGCGCGCGGTGTACCGTCTACCGCTGCCCCTTCGAGGGAAGCCTGGCGGCGGTGGAGGAGCGCGCGCGCCGGCCGGGAGCGATGATCCGATGAGCCGCGGTGTCTGGCTGTTCGAGGACTCCCTGGGGCCGCACGATCCGGCCTTGCGCGCCCATCCCGGCGCTCCCGCCGTCTTCGTCTTCGATGACGAGTGGCTGACCACCCATCCCACCTCGTTCCAGCGCCTCTTTTTCGCCTACGAGTCGCTGGTGGAAACGCTTGCCGGCCGCGAGGGGCCGGGCGAGGTGCGGCGCGGCAACGTCGTCCGCGAGGTGATCGATTTCTGCCGCCACTATGGGGTGACCGAGATCCACGTCACCCGCTCGCGGTCGCCGGCCTACCGCCGCCACGCCGACCAACTGCGCGCCAACTTCATCGTGGTGGAGCACGCGCCCGACGAGTTGATCTCCTGG
>JAAZEB010000273.1 GCA_012512505.1 Armatimonadota bacterium
CGCCTCACCCTCGACATCCTCGGCGAGGAGCAGCAGCGGCTTGCGCATCTGCACGATCTTCTCCAGCAGCGGAATCAAGTCTGCCACTGCCGAGATCTTCTTCTCGAAGAGGAGGATGTAGGGCTCCTCCAGCACCGCTTCCATCCGCTCGGCGTCGGTGACCATGTAGGGGGAGATGTAGCCCTTGTCGAACTGCATCCCCTCCACCAGCTCGAGGCGGGTCTCGGCGCTCTTGCTCTCCTCAACGGTGATCACGCCGTCCTTGCCAACCTTCTCCATCGCCTCGGCGATCAGCTCGCCGATGCTGGGGTCGTTGGCAGAGATCGAGGCCACCTCGGCGATGACGTCCTTCTCCTCCACCGGGGTCGCCATCTCGCGGATCCGCTCGACGGCCGCCTGGACCGCCTGCTCGATCCCCTTCTTGATCACCATCGGGTTGGAGCCGGCGGCCACGTTCTTCAGGCCCTCGCGCACAATCGCCTGCGCCAGCACGGTGGCCGTGGTGGTGCCATCGCCCGCCACGTCGTTCGTCTTCGAGGCCACCTCGCGCACCAACTGCGCGCCCATGTTCTCAAAGCGATCTTCGACCTCGATCTCTTTGGCGATGGTAACCCCGTCGTTGATGACGGTGGGCGAGCCAAACTTCTTCTCGAGGACCACGTTGCGCCCGCGCGGCCCCAGCGTCACCTTCACCGCGTCGGCCAGCTTGTTGACGCCCCGCTCCAGCGCGCGTCGCGCTTCCTCGTCAAAACACAGGTCCTTCGCAGCCATAGAACAGCTTCCTCCTTGCCGGATAGTGGCGTGTCTACTCCAGAACGGCCAAAACGTCGCGCTCGCTGAGGATCAGGTAGTCCTCCCCCTCAACGGTGATCTCCGTGCCGCCGTACTTCGAGAAGACGATCCGGTCGCCCGGCTTGATCTCCATCTCGACGCGCTTGCCTGCCTCAGTGAGCTTGCCCGGCCCGACGGCAATCACCTCGGCCTGCTGGGGCTTCTCCTTCGCCGTATCCGGCAGCACGATGCCGCCCTTGGTGACTTCCTCAGCCGTGGATGCCTTCACAATGATGTGGTCTCCGAGCGGTTTGAGCATCAGGCTACACCTCCGAATGGTTTGTCTTAGCACTCGCACACCGCGAGTGCTAACGTCGGCACCATTTTACCCACCCCCAGGAGCTTTGTCAAGCCCCTTTTGGCGCGGCGCCGTGCCGAATCTCGCCCACTCGCCCCAACTCCTCGCCCTCCTCGCTCAGGATCAGCGGACCAACCTGCACCGTGGCCACCGCCCGGGTATCGGCCAAGGGGGTGAAGAGCGTGACCGTCGCCGTGTCCACCGCCCGGAGGATGCCCACCCCCAGGGTGACACCCCAGGCATCGAGCAGGCCGCACACCCGCTGCCGCAGGCCAGGCAGCGCCCCCGGGCGCGGGGCGGGCCACAGCGCCACTTCCGCGCGCTCCAGCACTTGCTCCCGCGCCCCGACGAGGTAGTGGGCCCAGGCCCGCCGGCGGTTCTGTCGCCGCTCCTCCGCCGGTCGCGCCCGGGCGCCCGGGGCCACGGTCAGCCGGGTGATCCGCGGTCCGTCCGGCGCGGCGAAGGGCGCCAACAGCGGCTCCAGCTCCGCGCGCCGCTGCAGCGCCAGGATCGTGCGCGGCTGGATCGCCTGGATCTTGTGGAACTTCAGGGCCGCTGCCAGACGCCCAGAGATCATCCCCGTGGTGTCCACCACGATCAGGTCGCAGCGTTGGGCGCGCGCGGCCCGCACCAGCAGCGCCGTGCCAACCACCGCCGGCAGGAGGTGGCGGGCCGGCGTGGTGTCGCCCACGAAGTAGAGCCGGGTTGGGCGCAGTGGGCCGGTCATCGCCACCGGCGCATCCACCACGCCGAAGCCGATGGTGGTGGGCGGGCCGATGTCCGACTGGCCCAGATCGGCATCCACCATCCCGACGCGCCGGCCGGCGGCCAGCGCGCGGTTCACCAACTCCCGTGCCAGTGTCGATTTGCCCGAGTCGGACCCCCCTAGCAGCAGCACCACCCCACCCGCCTGGATCACCCGGTCCAGGGTGTGGATCGTTGCCTCCGGCCAGGTGATGGCGCCCTCGGCCTTGCCCGCGTTCATGGCGCATCCCCTCTCCCACTGCCGGCCCCGGCCGGCCCTTCCGTGCCCCAACCGGTCGGAACCTTCCCTTGGCGGCGCGCCGGCACGCCGCCGGAGGGAAGCAGCAGGATCCGCGCCGGTCTGGGGCCAATAGCAGGAAGGTACGCAAAGGAAGTAGTGAGGGCAAACAACGTGAACACCAGCGGCGCGGCAGAGCAGGGCAAAACGGAGGCGCGGCCGATCGCGGCGATGGCCGCGATCGCGATGGCGGCGGCCTGCCTCCTCTTCGGCTACGAGTTCATCCGCACTGCCTCCACCGTGCTCTTCCAGGATGCTTACGGCACCAAACACCTGCCGCTCATGATGGCGCTCATGCCGCCCGCCGTGCTCCTCGCCCTCTACGGCTATGGGTTCCTGCTTTCGCGCTTCGGCCCCGCCCGCGCCCTCCTCTTCACCTCCGGCGCCGCCGCGGCGCTGCTCATCGCCTGCTACTTCGCCATCGTGGCCGGGCTGGCACCGGCCACCGGCGTCCTCTACATCGTGCGCGAAGCCTATATCGTGGTGGTGCTGGAACAGTACTGGTCGCTGATCAACAGCACCCTCACCCACGCGCGCGCCAAGCGCCTGAACGGCCCGATCACTGGCATCGCCTCACTCGGGTCGATCCTCGGCGCCGACATCCTCAGCCGCTACGCCGAGCCGTGGGGCACCGAGTGCTTCGTGCTCCTCACCGCCGCGTCGCTGGTGCCCGCCGGCATCTTCTCCTGGCTGGCCTACCGCCTGGCGGGCGAGCCGGTACCGGCGCCAGAGGAGGCAGGCGGGCGGCAGGGCCACCTGGCGCTGCGCCTGTTCCGGCAGTCGCGCTACCTGGTCTGGCTGGCGGTCTTGATCGCCCTCACCCAGGTGATGTCGACGATGCTGGAGCTGCGCTTCTACGGCCTGGCGGAGGAGGCCTACCCGGCGAAGGACGCGCGGGCCGCCTATCTGGGAGGCTTCTGGCGCAACCTGAACATCCTGGCGGGCGGGCTGCAGTTCGTGGGGGCGCCGCTGCTGCTGCACGCGCTGCCGCTGCGCGTCACGCACGCCCTCATCCCCCTGATCCACCTCGGCACCTGCCTGGCGCTGCTGCTGCACCCGACGCTGGGCACCGGTGCGCTCGCCTACATGACCTTCAAAGGGCTGGATTACTCTCTCTTCCGCGCCGGCAAGGAGATCCTCTACATCCCGCTCTCGTTTGACATGCGCTATCGCGCCAAGGAGGTGATCGACGCCTTCGTCTACCGCTTCTCCAAGGGCGTGATGGGCGGGTTGACCGAGGGCGCCGGCCTCCTGCTGGCGCTGCCAGGCCAGGCCTACCCGGCGGTGGCGATGGTGGCCGCGGTGGTATGGCTTCCCCTGGTGCTGCGCCTCACCAAGCAGTCCCCGTCGGGCAAGCAGGCCTGACCCGCTGCCGGCCCTTACCGGAAGAACTGCGGCAGCAGCGGCTTCGAGGCCGCCAGCAGCTCGTCGAGCATCGCCTCGGCCTGGTCCGGCCAGATCGCCATTTCGTCGATCAGCAGCGCCTGCAGCGCCAGGTTGCGGTCGCCCTTCACCGCGGCGTCGGCCACCAGCTCCTGCCAGACGAAGCGCTTCTCCAGGATCCCCTTCAGCACCAGGGGGCACTCCCCCATGTGGACGCCGCGCACGCCGCACGAGTCGGTCACCGCCTCAATCTCCACCTCGGCCGTCGTCGGCAGGTTCGGGATTGCTCCGTTGTTGGCGACGTTGGCGATGCACACCTGGCGCCGGCCGGTGGCAATGGCGCTCACCAGGGAACCGATCCCCTCCCCGGTGATGCTGTTGTCCTGGCACTCGGGCAGCTCGCCCGCGTCGAGCAGCTCCTGGTAGCGGCGCAGGAAGGTGGCGCGCACCGCCTCCGGCGAGCTCTGGGCCGTAGCGTCTGGCGGGGCGGCCTGCGCCGCGAACGCCTTTGCCGCCTCATCCAGCCCGTAGGGGAGGGCCTCCGGTCCGCCGGACGCCTGGGCCAGGAACGGGTAGAACTCGATGATGTGGTCGTCCTCAGGGTAGACGATCTGGAAGCCGTAGATCTGCGAGAGCTGGCTGCTGAGACGCCGGCCCTGGGGCGCCTCGCGCGCGGCCAGGCGCGCCTTCAGCTCCGGGTAGACATCCTTGCCGCGATGGACGACCCGGGTGAACCAGTAATAGTGGTTGGTACCCACCCAGAGGCAGTCCAGCTCCTCAGCGGGAACGCCCAGGGACTCCGCCGCCACGGCGATGCCGTGCTGCACGCCGTGGCAGATGCCAATCACAGTGAGGTTCGTGTACTTGTGCAGCGCCCGGCAGAGGACCGCCATCGGGTTGGAGTGGTTCAGCACCACCACGTTGGGGCAGCGCCGCTCCATCTCCCGGCAGATTGCCAGATAGGCCGGCACCGAACGCAGCCCCATCATCATCCCCGCTGGCCCGCAGGTGTCGCCCACGATCTGCGGGATGCCGTACTTCGCCGGGATGGCGATATCGGCGGCGTGGTAGGAAGAGCCGTAGACGTTCGCCGTCACCTCCGCGCCGCTGCCGCCGATGGAGGAGAGGGCGAAGTCGGCGCCATCCACCGCGTCGGCCAGCTCGGTGGCGGCACGCACGCGGAAGCCGGTGCCGGCCCGCGGCGCCAGCCGCCGTCCCATCGCCGCCATCCGCTCCGCCTTCTCCGCGTCAATGTCGTAGAGGACCAGCTCCGAGCCGGCCAGCTCCGGGCTCAGCAGCAGGTCGGGAATGGCACGCAGGAAGTAGAAGCTCCCGGCGCCCAGGCAGGTGATCTTCTTCGCAACCGCCATGACACTCCTCCAGCCCAAACCATCTTCCCCGCCGGCCGCGCGGCCAGCGCGCCTTATGCACTTCCGCGCTGGTGGCTCCATTCCCTACCGGCGATTGACGGAGCCTGGGGCCGGTGCTATAATCGGCCAGACGCCTGCCCTCCATGAGGGCCCCAGAGGAGCCTGCACCATGGCCGCGGTACCAGAGCCGAAGCTGTCTCCGGAGGAGTACCTGGCGAACGAGCGCCAAGCCGAGACGAAGCACGAGTACCTCGACGGCGAGGTCT
Organism: Armatimonadota bacterium; assembly: GCA_012512505.1. Lineage (GTDB taxonomy): Bacteria > Armatimonadota > JAAZEB01 > JAAZEB01 > JAAZEB01 > JAAZEB01. The sequence goes on from JAAZEB010000273.1 coordinate 5,191, forward strand.
ACGCCATGGCCGGCGCCAGTGAGGCACACAACCTCATTGTTGCCAACCTGATTCGCGAGGTGGGCAACCGGCTGAGAGGTGGGCGCTGTCGGGTGTACCCCAGCGACATGCGCCTCCAGGTGGAGGAGACGGGCCTCTTCACGTACCCGGATGTGATGGTGGTGTGCGACCGACCGCGCTTCGTCGATGGGGCGCGTGATACACTCCTCAACCCCCAGGTGATCTTCGAGGTGCTCTCCGAGAGCACGGAGGCGAACGACCGGGGCTGGAAGTGGGCCCACTACCGCCACCTCGACTCGCTGGCGGAGTACGTGCTGGTGGCCCAGGACCGCTGCCAGGTAGAGCACTTCGTGCGCCAGCCGGATGGAAGCTGGCTCTTCCGTGACTACCGCGGCCTGGAGGACACCCTGCCCCTCCCCACTCTCGGCTGCGAGATCCCTCTCTCGGAGATCTACACCCTGGTAGAGTTCGGCCAGGGTGGCAACTCCACCGATTGAGCCGCTTGTAGGCATCCAACCCCTCGTTACGAACGGATGGGACAAAGCCATGAAGCGATTACTGACCGGACTCCTGGTGGCGCTGGTCGTGGCGGCGCCGGCGACGGCCGCGCCGCGTCCCTACAGCGCCTTCCTGCGCGACGTGGTCGACCTCGAGCGGCTGGCCGTCCTCCCGGAAGAGGGCGCCACCTGCAAGCAGTTCTCCAGCTACGACCGCGCCTCGCGTATCGGTGATGACGGCACCCTCCTCGACTGGAGCGCCAACGGCGACGCCGGCCAGTTCCTGCGCCAGGACCCGGAAGGCCACGTCCTGGCGGAGATGGACGGCCCCGGCTGCATCGTACGCATCTGGTCGGCCAATCCGATGGGAACGCTCAAGGTCTACATCGACGGGGCCACGCAGCCTACCTTCCAGGCTGACTTCGCGGCCCTCACCGCCGGGAAGTTCCCAGGCATCCCCGTGCCGATCGTCGGGGTCCGTGCCCTGGGCGCCAACTGCTACCTCCCGATGCCCTACCAGAAGCACTGCAAGGTCGTCGTGGAGAACCCCGGCAGCCTCTACTACCACGTGAACTACTGGACCTACCCGGCCGGCACCGAGGTCGAGCCGTTTCGCTGGCCCCTCACCGCGGCGCAGCAGGCGATGCTCAAGGCGGTGTGCCGCCGGATGGAGCAATGCGGCGCGCCCCCTGCCGGGAAGCCCCGGATGACGGGGGCGGTGACCCACTGGGAGGGGCCAGAGCCGCGCCCGCGCGAGGAGACCGTAGTCACGGACATCGGCAGCACCCGCGGCGGCGCCATCACAGCCATCCGCATCCGGCCCACTCTCCCGGAGGACCGTGACGCGGCCCGGAAGGCGCTGCACTCCCTCTGGCTCTCCATCACCTTCGACGGCGCCAAGTCGCCGCAGGTCCTGGCCCCCCTCGACCACTTCTTCGGCACGGCCCCGGGTCTGACGCCCTACCGCTCCCTTCCGCTGGGCATCACGGACGACGGAACCTGCTACTCCTACTGGTACATGCCTTATGCCCGCAACGCGGTCATCAAAGTGATCGGCCGCGAAGGCGGACCGCGCGTGCCCTTCACCTGGGAGGTGTATGCCGAGGACCAGCTGCGGCGGCCCTTCTCCCGGCTGATGCACTTCCACGCCCGCTACCGCCAGGAGTACCCCAACAGGGTCTTCGACTGGCCCTTCCTGGAGGCGACCGGCCGGGGCCGCTTCGTGGGAGCCGCGCTCTCCATCTGGAACCCGGTGAAGGGCTGGTGGGGCGAGGGCGATGAGAAGGTGTGGGTCGACGGCGAGAAGTTCCCGTCCTGGTTCGGCACCGGCAGCGAAGACTACTTCGGTTACGCCTGGTGCTCCAACCAGCCCTTCACGCACGCGCTGCACAACCAGCCGCTGTGCGAGGGCCCGGGCAACGCCAACTACACCGCCGTGAACCGCTGGCACCTTGCCGACAACATCCCCTTCCAGAAGAGCTTCCGGATGACCATCGAGAACTACGGCCAGGACAAGGACTACGCCTCGGTGGCCTACTGGTATCAGGCACCCGGCGGCACCCACTTTTTCACCGACGATACGCCCGACCGCGAGCTGCACCAGCCACTTCCTGAGTACCGCATCCCCGGCGCGCTGGAGGGCGAGAACCTGCGCATCCTGGCGAAAGAGATTGCGGCGGTGGATCCCCAGGACATGGGCGGCTTCGGCGGCCAGTGGTCCGGCGAGACCCACCTCTGGCTGCGGCCGGCAAAGGTTGGCGAGTGGGTGGATCTGGCCTTGCCGGTGGAAGAGGCCGGCCGCTACGAGGTGGTGGTCTATCTCACCAAGGCGATTGACTACGGGATCGCCCAGTTTCGCCTCAACGGGCAGGTGATCGGGCAGCCGTACGACGCCTTCAACGACGGGGTGATCCCAACCGGTCCGGTCAGCCTGGGAATCGTGGAGCTCGCCCCGGGCGAGGCGACCCTCCGCGTGGAGGTGATCGGCAAGAACGAGAAGTCCGTCGGCCTCATGGCCGGCCTGGACGCGGTGGTACTGAAGAAACAGTAGAGCGTATTGCGTATTGCGTGTTTCGCTGACACCGTACGTTGAGATACAGCCAGGCGTGTGCCCCGGGAGGAAGGACACGCAGCAGCCCCATAACTATCCACAAGCCGTCACAGATTGTCATCCTGAGCGAAGCGAAGGATCTCTGCCAGCAGTCGGGAGGTGCACTGACCCGTGTCCGTTGGAGCGCAGCGAGGGATCTGTTCCCTAGACGTGCAGGCAGTACCGCAGCGACTGCGCTGCCCTGGGAAGAGAACCCTCGCTGTGCTCAGAGCCTGCCCTGAGCAAGGCGAAGGGATGACAGATCCACAGGCGGGCGCCCAGAACCCGCAGCGACTGCGCCGCTTGGGAAGAGATCCTTCGCTTCGCTCAGAGCCTGCCCTGAGCGAGGCGAAGGGATGAAAGATCCGCAGGCGGGCGCCTAGAACCCGCAGCGACTGCGCTGCCCTGGGAAAAGAACCCTCGCTGTGCTCAGAGCCTGCCCTGAGCAAGGCGAAGGGATGACAGATCCGCAGGCGGGCGCCCAGAACCCGCTTGGGTGGCAACGTTCGTTGTCGGTACACGCATTGCGTAGAGGCATGGCACCAGGCAGCCTGCCTCACTCTGCACCAAAGGGAGACTCCCGAATGCAGGCAATGCGCAATACATACAGGAGCGCGCATGGAAGACCGGCCATCGATCGAGCTTTTCGCCATCGGCACCGAGCTGGTGCTGGGGCGGGTGCAAGACACCAACTCCTTCTGGATCGCCCAGCAGATCGCCCAGATGGGAGGCGAGCTGCGGCGCATCACCGTGCTGATCGACTCGCTGGAGGAGATCGTGGAGGCGCTGCGGAGTGCCCTGGCGCGTGGCACCCGCTTCCTGATCACCACCGGCGGCCTCGGCCCCACCCCGGATGACCTGACGGTGGAGGCCGTGGCGCAGCTCGTGGGATGCAAGACGGTGCTGCACGAGCCAACGCTGGAGCGCTACCTCCAGCGCCGGGGCCTGGCGCGCCGTGAAGACGCCACCCCCAACCTGATCAAGATGGCCACCATCCCCGAGGTGGCCGAGGTCTTCCCCAACCCGGCGGGCTGGGCGCCCAGCCTGCGCGTGCCGTTCGGCGATGCCACCCTCCTCATCCTCCCCGGGCCACCACAGGAAGTCATGCCCCTTTTCACGCTCCACGTCGGCCCCTATATCGCCGCCCAGATGCCTGGGAAAACAGCCTCCATCCGGGTGGCGGTGACACTGCCGGAGTCGGAGCTCTCCGGGCCGATGCAGGAGGTGATGCGCCAGTTCCCCACCTGCTACCTGAAAGCCTACGTCGCCCTGCGCGCCGCGCCGGGGCATCCTCTGCCGCTCGATATCGTGGCCCGCGGCGAGGACGACGCCGATGCCCAAGCGGTGCTGCGCCAGGCTACCGACGCCCTGGCGGCGCTGGTCAGCACCAAAGGCGCCCGCCTGGAGAGCTGGGACGAGTGAAAGAGGGGACTAGCGATGGCGGCCGCGCCCTGGGCGGGTAGCCCTGAGGGACCACCCAGTACGCGGTCGGATCGCCGGCGTCTTGCCGGCCGGCGTAAGGGGCGTCTCCGACGCCGAGGGGTGTTACCCTTCTAGGAGATGGCCGGAGTGCCCGAGCCATCGGGCTTCACACTGTGGGAAGCCGCATTGCTGCGGCGCTCCGCTACTCTCCCAGGCAACGGGCCGGAGTGCCCGAGCCATCGGGCCTCTGTCGGGCGGCCACGGCGCCGCGGCACCCCCGCTGCTCTACCCGGGAAATGGTCTCTTGCCACCTGCCGGCAGGGGGTAGCGCCCGGTTACCTCACTTCGTGTGGCCGGGCGTGATGCAGGGGAAGAGATGCATGGGCGCCCCCTTGCCCTCGGGGAGGGTGAGGAAGCCGTGGCCGTCTGGCAGGTAGGCGACCGCCTCGCCCTGCAGCTCCATCGGGCCGCGCAGTACCTCGGGGCGCTGGCGGAACGCCTCCTCGAAGGCAGCGCCCTCCGGCACCCGGAACTCCAGGACTGTCAGGTAGGTGCGCAGCACCAGTCGCTTGCCGTCGGGGGCGATGTCGCCGCCGGTGACCATGCGCCCCATGATGCTCGGCGCCTCCAGGCGCAGGCTCCCCACCCGCTCCAGCGTCACCGGGTGGTCCAGCTGCAGCGGGGTGGGGAAGCGGTAGACCTCCGGCTTCCCGCTCGTGTCCTTGGCGATCAGGTAGAGGGCGCCGGTCTGCGGATGCACCAACAGCGCCTCGCAGTCGGGGCTGTCTCCCGGATAGCGGAACGGGTAGGCCACGGCCGGCTCCGACGCGAGCTCCGTCGCCTCCGCCGGCAGCACCGGCTCGGGGATGCAGTAGACGACCAGGTCGGTGCGCTGGCGGCTGTTGTTGCCGATGTCGCCGATGAACAGGCAGGGGGTGCCGTCCGGCCCGGGGCCGGCCGCCAGATCCTCCCAATCGCGGGCGCGGGCGCCCGTCACCGTCAGCACGGCGCGCGTGCGCCCCTCGCGATCCAGCGCGAAGAGCCGGGCGGAGTCGCCTGAGTCGTTGTGCGCCCAAAACAGCTCCGGGTTGCGCCGGCCAGCCGCCAGCCCCGAGCACTCATTGACCCGCTCGTCCTGCAGCCGCGCTACCCGGCGCGGCGGGCCGTAGCGGCAGGGCGACGACGCCTCTGGCGCTCCTCGCACCGCCAGCACGGCAAGGCTCGACGCGCCCAACAGCACGCCAGCCAGCGCCGTCAGCCCCGCACGCCTCGTTCGCATGTTACCAGCCCACCTCTCGCCGGTCGGCCGGGGCTGCCCTGGCGGCCGGCACCAGGCCGCCCGGAGGGGCCAGGAAGCCGTCGCCCGGCAAGCCCCCAGCCGCCTGCCTCAGTCCTCGCCCTTGGACTTGTTGTCCACGTGCCCCTTCTTCGGGGCGGCCGCCGCAGGCCGGGGCCGGGTGGCGGTGACATCGGCCGGCGGCCCTTGCACCACCACCGGAGCGGTCTCGGTGGGAACCACGATCGCGGCGCGCCCGAGCCAGTCGCCCCGCGGCATGAAGACGCTGCGCTGGCCCTCGTTCCACAGGAGCTGGCCGTCGGCGCTAATGCGCTGCGCCACGGCCGACGAGCTCTTGTCGTCACCGCGCATCTCGAACTCGAACACGGCGATGGCGCCGCCCTCGCCGTCCGGGATGGCGGTAGCCAGCCGCTCAATCTGCCGGCTGCTGCCCACATCGATGCTCTTGCGCCCCTCGGCCCACAGCAGTTGGCCAAGGCTGGAGACGCGCTGCGCGGCGATGTCCACGTCGCCCTCGTTCTCGCTGCCGGCGGGCGCCCACTGCTCGTGGAAGATGATCACCCCGCCGTCGCGGTCGCGGACGAGGTACGGCCGGCGCTCCAGCCACTTGCTGGAGGCCACCGGGCGCGGGTCGTCCGCCTTCCGCCACTGCAGGTTGCCGTCGCTGTCAACGTGCTGCGCGGCGATGTCCACGTCGCCCTTATACTCGCCAGCGCGCATCTCAATCTCGAAGGCAACGAAGGCGCCCCCCTGGCCGTCGGCGATTGCCACCGGGTTGCGCTCGATCTGCGTCGTCGCGCCCACGTCGACGCTCCGCTCGCCGTTGGCCCACAGCAGATCCCCCTCGGGCGAGAGGCGCTGCGCCGCCACGTCCACATCGCCGGCGTTGCGGCTATCGGCCGGCGCCCACTGCTCGTGGAAGACAATCACTCCGCCTTTGCCGTCCGGCACGACCACTGGCTTCCGCTCTTGCCACTTACTGTAGCCCACCAGCGTCGAGCGCCGCCCCTCGTTCCACAGCAACTGCCCGTCGGCGCTGATCCGCTGCGCGGCGATGTCTACATCGCCCTTGTTCTCGCCATCGCGCCGCTCGAACTCAAACACGGCAATCGCGCCGCCGGCGCCATCCGGCACCGCCGCCACCGCGCGCTCCAGCGCCGGGCTGCTGGCCACGTCCACGCTCTTGCGGCCCTCACCCCACAGCAGCTTCCCGTCGGCGCTGATCCGCTGCGCCGCCACGTCAATGTCGCCGGCGTATTCGCTGCCCGGCGGGGCGTGCTGCTCCACGAAGATGATCGCGCCCCCCGCACCGTCCGGCACGATCACCGGGTTGCGCTCGCGCCACTTGCTGGAGGCCACCAGCGTCGAGCGATCCCCTTCGTTCCACAGCAACTGTCCGTCGGCGCTGATCCGCTGCGCGGCAATGTCTACGTCGCCCTTGTTCTCGCCCTCCAGCCATTCCAACTCAAAGGCGGCGATCGCGCCCCCCGCACCATCCGGCACGGCCACCACCGACCGCTCGCGAATCTTGGCGGTGGCGACCCCCACGTATTGCTCGCCACCCCCCCAGAGGAGCCGGCCATCGCCAGCAAGGCACTGCCCGACGATGTTCACGTTGCCGCCACCGCCCGCTTCGTGCAGCTCGAAGAGCACGATCGCCTTCCCCTGGGCATGTGCTGCGGCAGACGTCAGCATCACCCCCACAACGGCGGCAAGCACCCACGCCCCCACTCTCATCTCCGTGTCCTTCCCTGCGCTCAACCTTCGTCGCGAAAAGCCACCACCAAGGCCCGGTCTCCCAGGCGATGGGGACCGCGTACCTTCCATCATCGGCCGGCAGAGGCGCTTTCTCTAGGCCCGCTGGGCCAACGCTCACCCAGCGGCCGGCTTCTCCGCCTGCTCCTTCAGCGCGGCCAGGATCGCTTCGGCGTTGGCTTTCATCAGCCGGTTCACCAGCGACTTGATCAGCGGCCCCACCAGCGGCACCTCGTAGCGAAAGTCAATCGCCAGGCTCATCTGCGTGCCGGTCTCGGTTGGCGTGAAGGTCCACATCCCGTCATACTGCTGGAAGTCGCCTTTGAGCTGGCGCCAGCGGCAGGTGTGCGTCGCCTCGTCCCAGAAGTCATCCTCGGTCCACTTCATCTCCAGCGACACCCGGCCCGCCTGCACCAGGCCCACCCACTCGCTCACCTGGCGCTCCGCCGTCCGCTCGGTAATCCGCACCGACTTGATGTCTGGCATGAACTCCGGATAGCGCTCGATGTCGCGGGCCAGGGCAAAAACGCGGTCGATCTCAGCATTGACGAGGATGCTCGTCTCGATGCGGGGCATACTACCTCTCCTTACTCACACCAAAGACAACACCGCGGTGATAAGTTCCATCGCGGCAACGCAGTTGCGAGCCAAACACGCCGCACCCTGGTGAGC
>JAAZEB010000274.1 GCA_012512505.1 Armatimonadota bacterium
CTGGCACACCACCGCGATGCGCTCAGGTTCAGCCCATACTTCTACGATCCCAGCGGGCGTAAGCCTGCCCGTGACCTGCGGGCGCTCATCGATCACTGGTTCGCTTTCATCACGCGAGATGATGGGCGCGAGGAGCGGATACGCATGATGGACATCCTACCGCGTCACGGCGAGTCCAGCCTCGATGCATGCAACCGCCTGGTCGCCGCCCACGCGAAGCAGTGGTAGGGGCACTGGTATGGCATCCGGGCGAATAGCCTACTCACGCGGGTATCTTCCTACCTGCGGGGGTGTTGACAGCAAACGCGTGTGTGTGGTATGCTTACGCTCAGCACACGTGCGTTCGCATCGCTAGGACAATCTGGGAATGGCCCACCAGGCACCGCTGGTGGAGAGGTCGGTGAAGGCGCTGTCGAGAGGCAGCGCCTTCAGTGCGTTTGGGGGATCGGTTTGCGGAAATCTCCCGGAACTACTGTTCGGGGTTTCGCGCGGAGAGGAGAACAGATCGTGAAGGATAACGCCGGTTACCTGGAAGTGACCGAGATCGGCGAGTTCATTCGACAAGGCGGCTGCGCCCGCCGGTTCAAGCTGCGGCATGAGCCGGATCTCGCCAAGCTGCCCTTCGCCGACCGCCTCTTCAACCCCCTGGACCTCGTGCTCCAGCACGTCGCCAGGGAGCGGGAAGCGGGGTGGGAGCGCGCGCTTCAGCAGGCGGGCTGCGCCACACTCGCCGCGCCCGGCGAGAAGGGCGTGCCGTGGGAGGAGTTCGCGGCAAGCCTGCGCGAGTTGCCGGTCGGGCAACCCGCCTACTGCCGCGAGGTCCAGATTGCGGCGCAGGTCAGCGCGTTCCCCCTGCGGGGCCGGATGGATTTCGTCGTGGTCCGCTGGGTCGGGGAGCGCCCTCGCGTGCGCATCGTGGAGGGGAAGGCGAGCCGCCGCGACCGCACCTACCACCGGCTTCAGGTTACGGCCTACCGCATGATGTTCCAGACGCTGATGGAGCAGCAGCCCGTGGTGGTGGGTGGTACCGCCCTGAGACCGGAGGACCTGGAGTGCGTCGTCGCCCGAATCGACAAGGCGACGAACGCGAGCCAGGACATCCTGTCGCTCCCGCCCCTCGATACGTGGCAGGAGGAAGGCGACCTGGCGCGCTTGCTCGCCCCGGACGGGCCGCTGGACCGGATCCTGAGCGCCGACCTCGCGGACCTGGAGTTCGAGATCGGCCCCAGGTGCGACAACTGCTCCTACGACTGGCAGTGCCTCACCGAGTCGGCCCGGCAGCGCAGACTGGAACTGCTCGCGCTCTTCGGCAGCACGAACCGCGCGCTCCATCGGGGGGGCATCACCAACCTCGATCCCGTGGCCGACCTGGACCTGGAGGGGCCGCTGGCGAAGGCGCTGGCGGCGCTGCCGGGCCTGGCGGGCAATCCGGCGGTGCTGAAGGCTCGCGCCCAGGCGCGCCGGGCTACGCTGCCCAGCCGCAACGGCGAAGCCCGCGGCTTCCCCGTCGTGCGCCTGCCCCATTCGGGCTTCGGGCAACTCCCCGCGCACGAGCAGGA
>JAAZEB010000275.1 GCA_012512505.1 Armatimonadota bacterium
GCGCTGCACCTCGGCCGCCGGTTCCAGCACCTCGGTAAAGCGGCGCGCGTTGCGATGCGAGTTCGCCAGCGCGTACGCCCGTCGGGCCGCCGCCAGCTCCGGCTCGACGGTGGCCGTGCGGCCGGTCTGCTTCGCCAGAGCGCGGATGCCGCGTTCGGCAGCGCCGAAGGTGCGCCAGCGCCCGAACTCACCGGCGCGGGCCAAGGCGTTGCGCGTGGTCGTCTCCCAGATTTCCGGCCGCAAGTAGCCCAACAGCGCCGCCAACATGCGCTGCTTGTTCTCCGCGTCGTCGCGCAGGAGAACGTGGGAGACGTAAGCGCCGGTGTTGCTGAGGATGATGGCGGGGAAGCCGGTTGCCTTACCCTCCCCATCCTGCCACTCGGCCAGGACGCGCGCACCCTGGCCGGCCGGACGTACCCGCTCGATGTTCCAGGAAGCCTGGCGCACCTCGGCAGGGAACCCCGGCGGCGCGTCTGGCACAAAGCGCATGCGGGAGAACTGCCCAGGATACTCGGCGCGTTGGTGGGTCATCCCCTCCAGGCCCAGCAGCGCGGCCATCCGGGGGTGCTGCGCGTAGCAGGCTAGCACGCGGCCTCCCTCACGAACGAACGCCTCCACGGCGTCAAGCTCCTTCTCCGAAGGCTGCGGGTTCAGCGGGTAGACGGCGATCTGCTTCCCTTGGAGCACGCCCTCTTCCACGTCCACGTCATCCACGGTGCCCACGTCGATGCCGGCGCGCAGCAGGATGCTGGATGCTAGCTCGGAATACGTCTGCGCTTCGTCGCCAACGCGGGCGTTGCGCACCACCACCACGTCGGTGCTCACCGTCTCGATCGGGCCGAGGTACACGGTAATGCGGCGCGGCTGAGCCTTCCAAAACGCCAGGCGCAGGCCGCGGATCGCGCTCCAGCCCTCGGGGGTTCCCTCGGTACCGAAGGCGCCCCGGTCCAGCACGATGCGCTGCCAGGTGGACCCGAGCGGAGCGAACGTCGCGCCGTACCAGCCCTTGCCGGCGTTGAAGTAGAGGTTGCATCCCCCGATGGCCGTGGCATCACCGACGCCCTTCACCCAGAAGGTGATGCGCCCGAAGCGCGCCAGGTTCAGGGCCACGCTGCGATCCCAGTAGGCGCGCTCTTTCATCCGGGGCATGTCGCACCGAAAGGCCAGCGCCGGCTTCCCATCGGGCGTTTTCTCCGGCGCCAGTTGCACGGCATCGGCGTTCTCCACCGGCTTCCACGCCGCTGCTGCGGCGGCAGCATTCGGATAGTCACACGCCTCAATCGCCAGGCGTTCCGCCGCGTGCGCGACGGCCGCGCTCGCCACCAGCAGTGCCGTGATCACCAACGCTCGCATGGCTTCTCCTCCTCCGTCGAACCGCCCAGTTGCCTGTAACCCCTTACTCTCACTCCCGCCCACTCTCCTGCCTGGTTGGCCGTTTGGCCGGGAATCGCCCGGGGTATCACGCGCTCGGAGGCGAGCGATGAGCCAGCAACCGATGGCGCGCGGGTGGATGGGGCGGTGGCGGTGGTGGGTTGGTGCTCTGGTGGGGCTCCTCTTTCCGCTGCTGTTTGCCGGGGTGCTGCTCTCCCGTGCCGCCGCGCCGGCATCCCCGGCCGACCAGGCCCTGGCCGGCAACGACGTGGCCGGGGTGTTGAGCCAGGCAACGCTGCCCTCCCGCTTTAGCTACGCCGGGATGGCCTGGGAAGCGGTGCAGGTGGTGCGCTTGGCCCCGTCCGAGCACCTGGTGCCGGTCGAGCCGGCGCTCTTCGGCCGGGTGCTCTTCGCCCGGCGCGGCGCGCCCACCAACCCGCCCCGGACGCTCTACCTGCCGGTGGCCCAGCAGGGGCCATACGCGGGCCTCTACCTGCGCTACAACCCGGTCCCCTAGCCGCCAGCGAGCAGACGTGGCGCTCCGCGCGGCGCCGAGGCAGGGAACCGCTTCTTCACCGCGAACCGATTGCCATGCAGCCGCCTTTCCCTGTTCGCCCGCCGTGCCTGCGGCCAGGGGATACCATTGGCATCGTGGCGCCCTCCAGCCCCGTGCCTCCCGCCAAGCTGGCGGCGGGGATCGCGACCCTGGAGCGCTGGGGCTATCGCGTGGTGGTGGCGCCGCACGTGCTCGACCGGCGCGGGCACCTGGCCGGCCGTGATGAGGATCGCGTGGCCGACCTACGGGAGATGTTCGCGCGGCCGGACATTCAGGGCATCTTCTGCGCGCGCGGCGGCTGCGGCTGCATCCGGCTGCTGCCCCACCTCGACTTTGCCGCGCTCGCCCAAACGCCCAAGGTGTTCGTCGGCTACAGCGACGTGACGCTGCTGCATACGGCGTTGAACCGTGCCGGCCTGGTCACCTTCTTCGGGCCGATGGTTTCCGTGGAGTTGGCCCGGCCGCTACCGCCGGTGGCCGAGCAGTGTCTGCGTTCGCTGGTGACAGAGCCGGCACCGCTGGGCCTGCTGGCCGATCCCGAGCGGCCGGCGCAGGCAGTAGTGCCCGGGCACGCCGTGGGCCCGCTGGCCGGCGGCACGCTGTCGCTGCTGTGCCAGTCGCTGGGAACGCCGTGGGAGTTCCACGCCCCGGGGTGCCTCCTCTTCCTGGAGGATGTTCATGAGCCGCTCTACCGGGTGGACCGGATGCTGACGCACCTGAAGCTGGCCGGCAAGCTGGATGCCGCGGCGGGGTTCGTGATCGGCCGGCTGCATGACGCGGACCTGGATGCCGAGCCACCCCTGCCGCTGTCGGCGGTGCTGGCCGACCACCTGGCCGACCTGGGAAAGCCGGTAGCGATTGGCCTTCCGGTGGGGCACGTGCCCGGCACGTTGACGCTGCCGCTGGGCGTGCGCGCGGAGCTGGACGTGACGCCGACCTCGGTGACCCTGCGTGTGCGGGAACCGGCCGTGGCGGAGCGCGGTTGTCCGAACTGAGTGTTCGTGTGCGAAGTGGAGGAGCGTGTGGCGTCCGCAGAGGTGAACTCCGGGGTGTGCGGCTACCAGACCAGGATCCGGGCCGATTTTGACGAGACCAGCGGCGAGGTGGCGCTGGTGATCGAGACGCAGTGCCCCAACTGCCAGAAGCTGGCGGAGGCGCTGCCGGTGGTGGATGGCTACCAGGTGGCGCTCACGCCCCCGGTGCGCAACATCGTCTATCAGGCCGCGGCGGCGGCCGGCCTGCACGCCTCTTGCCCGCTGCCGAACGCGATCCTGAAGCTGGTCGAGGTGGCCTGTGGGCTGGCGCTGCCGCGCGACGTGAGCATCAAGCTGAACCGGTAGAGGCGGGCGCCGGCAAGCGGCCGGCCTGGCGCCGCCAGATCAGTTCCAGGCCCTCCAGCGTCAGGTTCGGACGCACCTCCTGGATGGTCTCGGTCTCCGGGGCAATCAGGCTGGCCAGGCCGCCGGTGGCGATCACGCGCGTCTGCGGCCCCAGTTCGGCGCGCATGCGGGTGACGACCGCGTCCGCGTAGCCAGCGAAGCCGAAGATGATCCCAGACTGCATGCTCTCGCGCGTGGTGCGGCCGATCACCCGCGGGGGGCGCACCAGGTCGATGCGCGGCAAGCGGGCCGCGCGGGCGAAGAGCGCGTCCAGGGAAGTGCCGATCCCCGGGGCAATTGCCCCGCCCAGGTAGTCGCCCGCCTCTGTCACCACGTTGAAAGTGGTCGCCGTGCCGAAATCAACCACGATGCAGGGCCCGCCCCGCAGGTGGTAAGCGGCGGCCGCGTCCACGATTCGGTCGGCGCCGACATCACCGGGCGGCTCGTAGCAGATGCGGAGGCCGGTGTCGGTGGTGTGGTCCACCTTCAGCACGGGAGCGGCGAAGTAGCGCGCCAGGAGTTGGTCGAGCATCAGGGCGAGGGGGGGCACCACGTTGCACAGCGCCACGCCGCCAATCTCGCCGGGCGAGATCCCCGCCTGCGTGAGGAGCAGGGTGAGGAGCGCCCCGTACTCGTCGGCGGTGCGGCCGCGGTCGGTGGAGAGACGCCAGGAGGCAACCAGGCGCTCGCCCTCAAAGACCCCGGGGACCAGGTTGGTGTTGCCCACATCGAGGGCCAGGAGTTTCATGCGGTTATTATAGCGGCCCCCGGGAGGGGGGTCAATCCATCGGCCCCTCGGCGTTGGAGACGCCTCCTACGGCGGCCGGCGATCCGACCGGTCGGTGCTCCGACCGGGGGGCGCGGAGGGTTGCCGCCGGGGTGATTTTGGTGGTTGCGGTGCGCAGGGATGGCGCCGTGCTGCCGCGAACGGTGTGATTACCGAGCAGACGGGAGTGAAGCATGCGTGCGCTGGCATGGACAGGCTTCTTGGTGGCTTGCCTGGCCCAGGGGCCAGGCGCGAAAGGGGCAGCCATGGAGAACGGCCGAGTGATCCGCCTGGACTCTGGCAAAGTGAGCCTCGACTTCCAGGCGACGGAGGGCAGGCTGGCGCTGACGCGGCTGGCCGATTCGGATGGCCCGGAGTGGATTGGGGCGCCCGCTCCCGAGGCCCGGCTGTGGACGCTGGCGTTCGAGGGCCCCGAGGGCGCCGCGCGGGAGGTGACAAGCAGCCAGGCGGTCTTGGCCGGCGCCCGGAAGCGCGGCGAGCGGGTTACCTTCACCTGGAGGGTGCCCCTGGAGGCCGAGACGGCCACGGTGACGGTGGGCGTGCGCTGTCCGGCGGGGAGTGCGCTCTCCCATTGGTCGCTGGCGGCGACGCTTCCGGAGGGCTGGAAGGTGGCTCGGGCCGACTTCCCGGTGCTTTCGGGGATCCGGCTGGAGGCGGCGCCCAAGCTGGCGGCACCGATGGGGTGGGGTCTGGAGTACGACCTGAAGCCGGGCGTGGAGTATGGCGGCACCTACCCCTCTTGCGCCGCGGCGATGCCGTTTGCCGTCTTCTATGGCGCGGGGCAGGCGCTCTACGTGGGTGCCCATGACCCCCGCGGCGGCCACAAGCACCTCTGGGCTGGTGCCGACGCGGCGGGGGCTGGCTTCCGCTGCAGCGACTGGCCGGCGCTGCCCCCGAACGGCGGCGGCACCTACCGCGTTCCCTACGACGTGGTGATCGGCAGCGTGCCGGGCGGATACTTTGAGGCGGCGCAGATCTACCGTCAGTTTAGCTTCCAGACCCGCTGGGGCAAGGGGGGGCCGGTCTCCCGGCGCTCAATCCCCCAGTGGCTGAAAGAGACTGACCTCTGGCTGATGCCGGCGGCCGAACCGGGCAAGAACGTCGCCGACTGCCAGCGGGCGGGTGAGTTCTTTGGGGTACCGACCGCGCTGCACTGGTACAACTGGCACCAGATTCCGTTCGATACCCTCTACCCGGACTATTTCCCGACCAAGCTGGGCTTTGTCGAGGGGGTGAAGGCGCTGCAGGCGGCCGGCTTCCGCGTGATGCCCTACATCAACGGCCGCCTGGCAGACACGAATTCGCGCTTCTGGGCGGAGCGCGAGGGGGAGCACGCCGCGGCCCGCCAGCCGGGCGGGCAGCTCTATACCGAGGTATATGGTTCCAAGGTACCCCTCCAGGTCATGTGCCCCTACACCGAGACCTGGCAGACGGAAGTGGTCTCGCTGGTCGACCGTCTGGTGAATGAGTGCGGCGTCGATGGCGTGTACATCGACCAGATCGGGGCGGCGGCGCCGGTGCGCTGCCTGAACGCCGCGCATGGCCACCCGCTCGGTGGCGGGCATTGGTGGGCGGATGGCTACCGCAAGCTGCTGGACCGGGCGCGCAAGAAGCTGCCAAAGGGGCGCATGCTCACCACCGAGGAGAACGGCGAGTGCTGGATCGACCAACTCGATGCCCTGCTGCTGGTGAACACCTCCACCACCCCGGCGGCACGGCCGATCCCGCTTTTCCCCACCGTCTACACCGGCCGGACGATCACCTTCGGGTTCCAGTACATCGCTGGCGACGACCTGAAGCGGTCGCTCCCCTTCCGAGCGAAGATGGCGCGGGCGTTCCTGTGGGGCTCGCAGTTGGGTTGGGTCGGCATCGGGGCGGTGATGGCGCCGGAAGCTGTGCGGGAGGCAGAGTACCTGCGCAGCCTGGCGCGCTGCCGCCGTTTCGTGCATCCGTATCTGGCGGAGGGCCGTTTCCTCGGCATGCAGGAGGCAACCGGCGACAACCCCCGCCTGCGCGGCGAGGGGAGTGGCTCCTTCGGGGGCACCTACCCGATTGATCTGCCGGCGGTGATGGCCTCCAACTGGCTGGCGGAGGATGGCAGTGTCGCCGTGGCCCTGACCAACCTTTCCGACGAGCCGCACGAAGTGACGGTCACCCGCCCCCAGGCCCCCGAGGTGGAGGCAAAACTCGCCGTTCAGCTTTTCGGGCCGGACGGGCCGCTTCCGGGCGAGCGCCGCGGAGCGGTACAGCGAGTGACCGTGGCACCCCGCAGCGCCCTCGTGGTGGCCTGGCGGTAGCCCGTCGGCGGCCGCCGTAAGAGGCGTCTCCGCCGCCAACAGGCCGGATGCCGTAGGAGGGGTTTCCGACCGCCGACAGGTTGGCGGTCTCGGGGGCGGAGACGCCTTCTACGGCCGATGTGGCGCACTCCTTATTCCTGAATGGTTCTTTATCAACGCGCCGGTTGACATGCGAATGGCGCATATGGTACAATCCCAACGGTTGTTATTGCGCCGGAAAGCGTCCGGATTGATGAGGTCCCGTCGCGGGTCACTCGGTTGTCCGGCGGGCCGACGATCGATATTGCGCCGGAGGGCGTCCGGGTTGACGGAGTTTGCTTGCCGCTTGGTTCAGCATCAGTTTGTTGGGTCTCCTGCTGTCAGCGCCTGTGGCGTCCCTGCCACAGGCGCTTGTTTTTTAATGCCGAGTCCCCCTGTTTCAGGGCTTGAGGAAGGAACTCCGCATGGCTAGAAGAAGCAGGAGGCCGGAATCCACTGCGACGACCACCCCCAATGGCAACAAAGAGATCATTGTAAATGTGAGCCCTCGCGAAGACCGCGTGGCGATCGTGGAGAACGGGCAACTCACCGAACTCTACATCGAGCGCGAGGAGCGCGTGGTCGGTAGCATTTACAAAGGAAAGGTGGTCAACGTCCTCCCCGGGATGGACGCTGCCTTTGTGGATATCGGCCTCGAGAAGAACGCATTTCTGTATGTTGGGGACATTCTCCCCGTCACCGAGGAGGAGGCGGAAGCCACCGAGCCCGGTGAGTTGGCTGAGGAGGCCGTCACGCCTCCCCCCCCTACTTCTGGGCGGCGCAACGGCCGCCGTCAGGGTATCCGCGATGTGGCCAAGGTAGGCCAGCAGCTTCTCATGCAGGTGGTGAAGGCGCCGCGCGGCACCAAAGGCGCTCGCGTCTCCACCCGCATCTCGCTGCCTGGGCGCTACCTGGTGCTGATGCCGGATACCGACCACGTCGGGGTGTCGCGCAAGATTGAGGATGAAGCCGAACGGGAGCGGCTCAAGGAGTTGGCGCGGCAGGTGAAGCCGCAGGGCATGGGCCTGATCGTGCGCACCGAGGCGGAGGGCCGCGTGCTGGAGGATCTGAAGGCGGACTCCGAGTTCCTGCTGAAGATGTGGCAGACGGTGCAGGAACGGGCC
>JAAZEB010000276.1 GCA_012512505.1 Armatimonadota bacterium
GGTTTAGCAGGTGCTGCTCCGGGGTAACCTATCGCCTGGGGAGCCTGTCTGCTCAGGTAGCCGGTGATGGGCAGACGTGGAGCAAGCCGCCGCGCGCCACCGGCTCCACCGGGGGCCTCTCCACGCTGGCCACTCGCCTGGCGCGGCCGCCGCCATTCCCAGCTCCGGGCCGGGCTAGACAATCGGGACCGGGATGTCCTAGAATCAGACTTAGAATAAGTCTATGAAAGCGCGACAACCACGGGACAACCTGACCCCGCAGCGACGGGCGGTGCTGGCGGTGATCCAGGAGAGCGACGAGCATCTCACGGCGCGCGAGATCTACCAGCGCGCGTCGGCGCGGCAGCCAGGGCTCAGCTACGCGACGGTCTACAACACCCTGAGCTACCTCAAGCAGAGCGGTCTGGTCCATGAGATCGCCCTGGGAAGTGATGCCAGTCGCTATGACCGGCGCGAGCTGTCGCACGGCCACGCCATCTGCGAGGAATGCGGTCGCGTCTGCGACCTGGATCTGCCCGATCTCGATCTGAAGGAAGGCTGGCAAGAGGCACTCCGCCGCAGCGGGTTTGCCGCGAGGGTAGTCACCGTCACCCTCTACGGCCGCTGCCAGGAGTGTCAGAGGCACAACGCGCCGACAGCGGAAGACGCGGCGTGAAGCCGCCCCGCGGCCGGCCGGGTTTCGTGAACGGAGGAGTACACTATGCCGATTGTAGGAGCCCAGGCGCCCGACTTCGAGATGCCGGTCTATGATCCGGCCGACCCGAAGAACATGAACAAGCGCGTCAAGCTGTCCGACTACAGGGGGCGATGGCTTGTCTTCTTCTGGTACCCCCTCGACTTCACCTTCGTGTGCCCCACGGAGATCACCGCGCTGAGCGACCGGGTGGAGGAGCTGCGCGAGCTAGGGGCCGAAGTGCTGGGCGCCAGCACCGACAGCATCCACAGCCACAAGGCCTGGGTGGAGACGCCCCGCGAGAAGAACGGCATCGCCGGGCTGCAGTACCCGATCGCCTCAGACATGACGCATCAGGTGGCGCGCGACTACGGGGTGCTCATCGAGCAGGAGGGCGTTGCCCTGCGCGGCCTCTTCATCATCGACCCGGATGGGGTGCTGCAGTACGCCACCGTCCACGCCCTGAACGTGGGCCGCAGCGTCGATGAGACGCTGCGCGTCCTCCAGGCGCTGCAGACCGGCGGGCTCTGCCCGGCCGACTGGCGCCCGGGCCAGAAGACGCTGTCGCCCTGACGCCACCCGCCCACGGCAGGGGCCGCGAGGGAGCAGCAAGCGCACGCGGAGTGGACGCAAGGGGGACGCGCTTCGCGCTCCTTCGTGGCCTGGGCCGGACCATTTCCTTGCTGGGGCGGCAGCCGCCAGAGGCGCGGCTCGCCGCCCCGGCCGTCTGCGCTGGAGAAGAATGATGCCGATGCGTTTGGGAACCCCGATGCCGTCACTGGACGGGGCAACAGAGTGGGTGAATGGCGGGCCGGTGACCGCGGAAGAGCTGCGGGGGCAGCCCACCCTGATCCATTTCTGGGCGGTGAGCTGCCATAGCTGCCACGACATGATGCCGGCGCTGCGCCAGTGGCGCGATCAGTACGCGCCCCAGGGGCTGCAGGTGATCAGCATCCATCAGCCCCGCTCCGAGGCCGATCTGGACCTCGAGGCGGCCAAGCAGGCGATTCACGAGAACAACCTCGTCCACCCGGTCGCCCTCGACCATAGCTACGCCATCGTCGATGCCTGGGAGAACAAGTTTGTGCCGGCGTTCTACCTGTTCGACAGCGAGGGGAAGCTGCGTCACTACCAGGCCGGCGACCGCGGCCAGCGGATGATTCAGCAGGCGATTGAGCGGGTGTTGGCCGCCGCTGCCGCAGCTCCCACCAGCGGCGGCTAGGGGCACCCGGGGCGTCCCATGTCGGCACCGGCGCGGGGCAGGCGTTCCGGCGGCCCTCCCGCCCCCGGAACGCCGCTTCGCCCGCTCCGTAGATCGGACAGGCACCGCCTACCGGCTGGATCAGGGCGCGGCGGCGGTGCCCCTATGGAATGGGCGATCAGACGCGCTGGACGCGGCCCGGCTTCTTCAAGCACTTGGTGCAGACGCGTACCTTCTTCGGCACCCCGTTCACCAGCGCGTGCGCCACCTGGAGGTTCGGCAGGAAGCGGCGCTTGGTGCGCGGCGCTCGGCGAGCCCACCCGCCCGAGTGCACGTGGCGGATATTCTGCCCATACTGCGGCTTTTTCCCACAGAAATCACACTGCATTGCCATCGTAACTGTTCTCCTTCAGGCTGCGCCAAGCAAGGCGCGGGCAACCGCCCCCGGCGGGCCCGACGACTCCGGCCCCACAAAACCAAACCGGCCGCAAAGGAATGCGAACCACCCGCGCCCACAAGCGACCGTCGCCGGCTGCTCGCCAGGGGCGCTGCTTCGCATTCACTTGCGGCCCGAGAGGAGCCTGGTTCATTGCCTTTCAGACCGAGTTATGATAACATATACGCGGAGAGATTGCAAGTTATGGAGGGGTTGCGCATCGGGGATGTCGCGCGGCCGCTGGCGCCGTTGACCCCTGACGACACCTTGGCGCGGGCAGTGGAGCTGCTGCGCGCCGTGCCGTTCGACCGGGTGCCCATCGTTCACGAGGGTCGGCTCGTGGGGGTCGTCACCGAGCAAACCGCGGCCAAGGCGATGCGCGCCGTGGTGATGCACGACGTCTCCCCGGACGGGCTGCGCCTGCTGCCGCTGGATGAGCGGATCATCACCCCGGTGGATCCCCTCCAGGCGGAAGACCCCCTTGCCCGCCTCGCCACCGCCTTCACCGAGGAGGTACGCTCGCTGCCGGTGGTGGACCAGGAGGGCCGTTACATCGGCATGGTCGACGCGGCAGACGTGGCCAGCACGCTGCTGCACGCCAACCGCCCCCCGTCCATCGGTGGGATGGCCACCCCCCTGGGCGTCTACCTAACCACCGGCGTGGTGAGCGCCGGTGCCCGCGGCGGCCTTGGGTTGATCCTCACCGGCGCCTCGATTGCGCTCGTTATCGTCCTGGCGCGCCTGCTGACCGAGGGGATGTTCCACCTGGCCGAGCAGCGCAGCGGTTTTCCGATCCGCGCGGCTCTGGGGTCGCCGCCGATGGGGTGGTGGCACGCCAACGCCTTTGACATCTGGCCCCACCTGCGCTGGCTGGTGGGCATGGTGGTGTTCGCGCTGCTTTTCCGCCTCTCGCCCCTCACCGGCTATCACGCCGCGGAGCACCAGGTGGTCCACGCCGTCGAGCAAGACCGGCCGCTGACCCCGGAGCACGTTGCCCAGATGCCGCGGGCGCACCCGCGCTGTGGCAGCCGCTTCTTCGCCGTGGCGGTGATCCTGGGCCTGTTCCTGGTCGTGCTGCCGATCAGCACCGCCGCCGGCGATGCCCCCTTCTCGCTGGCCGGGCTGGTCGCGGTGGTGGCCGTAATCCGCTGGTGGCGGCCGCTTGGCACACACATCCAGAACTACGTGACCACCAAGCCGGCCTCTCACAAGCAGCTCCGCAGCGCCATCGGCGCCGCCGAGGAGCTGCTGGAGCGGTACCGCCACGCGCCACAGCGCCGGGTGACGCTCGCTGAGCGGCTGTGGGCAATGGGGATCATTCACGTGGGCGTGGGGATGTACGCAACCCTGCTCACCCTCGACTACCTGGTGGGACGCTACCTGCCGTTCCTGACCTACTTCCGCTGAGTGACGCCTCCGGCAAGTAGGCCACTGTCTGCGGCGCGGCCGCCCAGGAGCAGCGATGAGAGACTTGGCTGGCCGGACACACACTGAGGACCCAATATGGTAAGGCAGCAGATCCAGGCCGCCGTGGTCGCGGCCGTTCAGGCGACACGCGACCTTGGCTCGTCCGCCCTTCCCGCGCCCCCCGCCGTGGCGGTGGAGGTAGCGCTGGGCACGCAGCCGGGCGACTACTTCACCGACGTGGCCATTCAGTGGGCGGCCATGGCGCCACTGGAGGCGCGTCCGCTGGCCGAGCGCATTCTGGCCCACCTGACGGCCCCCTCCGACCTGGTTGCCCGCGCGGAAGCAACCGAATCGGGCCGGCTCTGCTTCCACCTCCAGCCGCAGGTCCTGGAAGCGGCGGTGGCAGCGGCGCTGGCACAGGGAAGCGCTTACGGCCGCTCGGACGCCGGCCAGGGGCGATCGCTACAGGTGGAGTTCGTCAGCGCCAATCCCAATGCGCCGCTGCAGATCCACCACGGCCGGGCTGCCGCCCTCGGCGACGTGCTGGCCACGCTGCTGGAGTGGAACGGCTGGCGCGTCACCCGCGAGTATTACATCAACGACGGGGTGACCGGCGCCCAGTTGCAGCTATTGGGGCAGTCGCTTTACGCGCGCTACCGGCAACTGCTGGGGCACGACGTGGCGCTGCCGGAGTACGGCTACAGCGAGGAGTATGTCGTCGAGCTAGCCCGGGCGGCGATCGCGACCGAGGGGGATCGCTACCTGGCGCTGCCGGAAGCGGAGGCGGTGGAGGCCTTCACCCAGTTGGCGGTGCGGGAGATCCTGGCACAGCAGCAGGCAGAGCTGCGCGCTTTCGGGGTTGAGTTTGACGAGTGGTTCTCAGAGGCGGAGCTGCACGCCTCCGGGGCGTTGACCCGGGTGATCGACCAACTGCGCGCCAACGGCTACACTTACTCGGCCAACGGCGCGCTCTGGCTGCGCTCCACGGCGCTCGGCGACGAGGAGGACCGCGTCTTGATCCGCCACACCGGCGTCCCCACCTACCTGGCCGCCGATGGCGCATACCACTACAACAAGCACACGCGTGGGTTCGACCGGGTGATCGATATCCTCGGGCCGGACCACCACAGCTATGCCGCGCGCGTGAAAGCGCTGCTCCAGGCCCTGGGCATCTCCCCCGACTGGCTGACCATCCTCACCCACGCGGCGGTGCGCCCGATCAAAGGAGGCGCGGTGGTGCGAACCTCCCGGCGCGCCGGCGAGCTCATCCCCCTGGACGACATCGTCGCCGAGGTCGGGCGCGACACGGCCCGCTTCCTCTTCCTGACCTGCCGCGCCGACCGCCTGCTGAACTTCGATATCGACCAGGCCCGCCAGCAGAGCCGCGAGAATCCCGCCTACGCCGTGCAGTGGGCACACGCGCGCCTCTGCAGCCTGCTGCGGACGGCCGACACGCCCCCGGCGCAAGACGCCGATCCCTCACTGCTGGGGCCGGCGGAGCGGGGCCTGCTGCGCTGCCTGCTCGCCTTCCCCGGCGAGGTCACGGCAGCCGCGGCAGCGCTCGAGCCGCACCGGCTGGCCGTCTTCGCGCTGGGCCTCGCCGACGAGATCCACGCCTTCTGCGATGACGCCGACGCACGGCAACCGGCACTGCCAGCGGTGGAGGCGGCGCGGCGAGCTCTGGCGGAGGCAGCCCGCATCGTCCTGGGGAATACCCTGCGGATCCAGGGTAGCGCCGCGCCCGACGGCGCCGAAGCGGCCCCGTGACCGGCCCGTCGTCCGACAGCCGGTCGCGGACAGACCACTACTCGCGGAGGCCGACTTCCTCCTCGCGCACCAGCTTGTCGGCGATGTAGACGCGGATCGTTGCCCTGCCCGCGGTCTCCACCGTGGTGGTGAACTTGTCCGCCGGCGGATGGTCGCGGTTGTAGGCCTCGCGCTCCTTGCCCTGCTCCACGACGACAATCCGGACCGGCTGCGCCGGCGCTTCCGGATCCTCGGCCGGCGGCACCTCCACCGAGACTTCCCAGCGCTGCGGCTCGCTGCGGCGCGGCTGCGGCTGCCGCGGCGGTGGCGATGGCCGCGGGCGCGGCGGCTCCGCTGGCTCGTGTGCCTCTTCCACTGGCGTGCCGGGAGCCACGTAAGCGCCCAGGCTCAGCATTAGGTTCACCTTCGCGCCTTTCGGCACCTCGCGGTCGGCAGCGGGCGTCTGGTCGATCACCTGGCCCCGCGGCACCAGGTCGCTGAACTCCTCGCGGAGCGTGCCGGTCTCCAGGTTGGCCTGCTGCAGGAGCCGGCGCGCCTCCGCCAGTGAGGTGTGCAGCACGTCCGGAACCGTCACCATCTCCGGCCCCTGGCTGAGCACCACTCGAATCTCGCGCCCTTCCGTCACCTGCCGGCCCGGCTCGGGCACGCTGGCGATCACGTGGTCCGCCGGCACCTCGTCGCTGTACTGTTGTTGCACGACGTTCATCTTTAGCTTGGCCTGCTGCAGCAGCCGCTCCGCCTCCGCCCGGGGCATGCCTATGATCGACGGCACCACCACGTCGCGAGGCATCCCCAGGGGGAGAAAGACGAACGCCGCCAAGCCCGCCGCCAGGCCGAGCACCAGGCAGAGGAGGCTGATCTGCAGGACGCGCCAGCCATCACGACGCTTGCCCAGGTGCGGCTCATCCTCTTCCTCCGCGGCGGCCGCGGCCGCTGGCGCCTCAGCGGGCGACCAGGAGAGAGGCCGGCCCAGCCGCAGGCATTCCTCGGCGCGGCGCAGGTCACGCATCATCGCCAGGGCGGAGGGGTAGCGCTGCGCCGGGTCTTTCGCCAGCGCCTTCATCACGATCCCCTCCAGCGCCCGCGGCACGTTCGGGTTCACTGAGCGGGGCGAGGGCACCGGCCCCTGGGCGTGCTTTAGGGCCACTGCCAACGGCGTGTCGCCGGTGTAGGGCAGCGTGCCGGTGAGCATCTCGAAAAGGATCACCCCCAGGGCGTAGGTGTCGGCGGCCGGCGTTGCCTCTTCCCCCTCCGCCACCTCCCGCGCCAGGTAGTGGACGCCGCGCAGCATCGCGTTCGACTGGATCAGCGCCGAGGCCGAAGCCGCCCGCCGCAGCCCGAAGTCGGTCAGCTTTACGTCCATCTCTGGGGTCACCAGCACGTTATAGGGGGTGACGTCGCCGTGAACGAAGCCGGCGCGGTGGGCGTAGTCCAGCGCCTGGGCGATGCGGATGGCGATCTCAACGGCCTGACTAAAGGAGAACGGCGCCGAGCGGCGCACCTGTTCCTTCAGATCGCTGCCGCGCACGTACTCGGAGGCCACGTAGACCGTCCCGTCGCTCTCCCCCACCTCGTAGACGCGGGCGATGCCGGGATGGCTGAGCGAGCTGGCCGCGGAAAGCGCCGCCCGCAGCCGCGCGGTGAACTCGGCGCTGCCGGCATAGCGCGGGTAGAGTATCTTCACCGCCACCGGCCGGTTCAGCACCCGGTCTACGCCCTTATAGACGGTGAAGAAGGTGCCCTCCGACACGCGCTCCAGGAGCTCGTAGCGGGCATCGATCACCCTACCGATCACCGCGCACCTCCCGCACGCGCTGGCTGGGCGCGCCTTGCACCGCCGCCACCGGCTCCCCCGCGCCACCGATCCGGCGCCGGGCCACCGCCGCGACCGCCAGCAGCAGGCCAAGCAGGATGTAGCCAGCACGCAGGTCCGGCCGCTCCACCAGCCCGCTCCAGCCCGGCAAGACGGCCACCACCGTGGCCAGGTGCTGAGCAACCGCCACGGCAATCCATGCCGCCAGCAGGGCATCCACTGCCATTTCCAAGGAGCGCTTCATGAAGTTCTATCAGTCCTCCGTCAGGAACGCCTCGCAAACCGCCGCCACCAGCGACATCGGCACGTCTTCCACCACCTCGCCGCTCCCAAGGCAGCGGGGGAGCACGAAGCGCACCTGACCCCGAGCCACTTTCTTGTCGTGCGTCATCGCGGCCAGTAGCTCCGAGGTGCCGAAGCCGGCCGCGCCGCGCAGGCGCACCGGCAGCCCGGCGGCCTGCAGCAGCGCCCGCTGGCGCTCCGCGTCGGCCGCCGAGAGCATTCCCAGCTGCACGGCCAGGCGGGCAGCCATCTCCATGCCGAGGGCCACCGCCTCGCCATGCGTGTAGCGCGTGAAGCGAGTGACCGCCTCCAGGGCGTGCCCAAAGGTGTGCCCATAGTTCAGCAGCGCCCGCCGCCCCGCCTCGCGCTCGTCCGCCGCGACCACCGCCGCCTTCAAGGCGCACGAGCCGACAATCGCGGCGGTCATCGCCTCGCGGTCACGGCGCAGCAGCTCCGGCATTCGCTGCTCCAGCAGCGTGAAGTAGGCACCGTCCAGCAC
>JAAZEB010000277.1 GCA_012512505.1 Armatimonadota bacterium
CCCCCCCGAAGCCGGGGGGGCTCCGGCTGGTAGCTGGGGGGCCGGGGGGGTCGGCGTGGCCGGCCTCTCTCCGGCCTCGGAGGACTGGGGAGGCTTGACCGCCGCCACGCGCGCCCAGGCGCGGTCATCGAAGCCGGGGCGATCCCAGCCGGGCACCTGGCGGCGGGCGTCGTAGAGCTCACCGTTGCGGATGCCGTCGCGGCGGATCGGTCCGGCGGCGCCGCGCCAGGTGCGGTCACTCACGAGGGTCTGAATGCTGCCGTCGGCCAACTCTAGGCGCAGGTGGAGAAGGAGCTTCGGGCGGTCGCGCCAGGCGGCACGGTCGAAATCCCACTCCTCGCGGGCGTGCTGGTTGTACCAGCCGTTGCCCAGTACCACGCCCAGGGCGTTCTCGCCCCGGCGCACCTGCGCGGTCACATCGTAGGTGGTGTAGAGGCAGCGCCGGTCGTAGCGGGTGAACGGCGGATCGAGAACGCGGTCGCCTACCTTGCGGCCGTTGAGGCGCAGCTCGTAGTAGCCGAGCCCGCACACGTAGACCGTGGCGCGCTTCACCGGCTGGCGCACGCGAAACGCCTTGCGCAGGAGCGGCCCGGGGCGATCCTGGCCCCAATCGGCCGCGCGGGGGCTGCGCACCCCGTGCCAGGGAGCGATGCCCATCGCGCCGGTATCGTGAGCCGGCACCCAGGCGTCGTCGGCGAAGCCGGGCTGCTGCCACCCCTCGACCTCTCGGTCGCTACAGCGCCAGGTGCCGTCGGTGATCACGGTGAACAGCTCGCCCGCCTCCGGCTGGACCACCAACTTGCCGGCTAGGCCGGCCGGGCTGGGGGCACTGTTGGTCACCGCGACGGCCAGCACGTTTTGCCCGGGCACCAGCAGGGCGGCCACCTCGATCTCCTGAGCGCGCTGCCAGGCGAACCCCTTGCCATCGCTGGCGCCGGCGCGTTGACCGTTGACGTAGAGCACGAACTGATCATCGGCCGTGAAGAGAGCCCGCGCCGCCTGCGGCTTCATCCCGGCCGGCAGGTTGAAGCGGCACCGGAAGTAGCGCACCCCCGGGGCCGTGTCGGTGCGGGGGTCTCCCTCGGGGAACCAGATCCAGCGGCAGCCATTGAGGGTCAGCGCCGCCACCAGGCGGGAGGGTAACGTGCCCGGGTCTGGCGGAGGGGTGTAGGTGATCCACTGCGCGCGCCACTCCTGCGGGGTGAGGATGCCCATCGTCCAGGTGGCTGGCTGGCTCCAGGAGGAGGGCTGCCCGCGCCGGTCCCACACCCGCACCTGCCAGAAGCACTGCTGGTGCGAACGCAGCGGCCGGCCGGCGTACTCGACGTGGACGGACTGGGCCGAGCGGACCACGCCGCTGTCCCATAGGTCGCCCGTGCCCGCCTGCAGCAAGGCCGGCCGGGAAGCGACGCGCACCTGGTAGGCGCTCTGGCGCTGACCGCGCTCCGACGACTGGAGCTGCCAGCTCAGCCGCGGCCGGGGCGTATCCAGCCCGAGCGGGTTCACCGCGTACTCGCAGGTCAGCCCGACAGGGGTGACATCGGTGCGGGCGACGGCCGGCTGCCAGACGAGGGCAACGATCGACAGCAGCAGGATGCGGTGGCAGAGCAAGCGCATGGCAATCCTCAGCAAGACCCCGGGAGATTGCCGGAGCGCCCGAGCCAAGCGGCTAACTGGAAAGCCCGATGGCTCGGGCACTCCGATGATCCCCCGGCAACTGACCGGAGTGCCGCAGCCATGCGGCTTCCCAAACCACCGAAGCCCGATGGCTGGGGCACTCCGGCTAGTTGCGGGACGCGCTCTCAGTCCATCGTGCGGGGGTCGCCATGGACCGGCGGGAGCGGGTGAGGCCGGACCAGGGCGCTGCCCTGCTCGTACGACTCGATCACCGCCCAGGTGTACTCCAGGGCCGCCAGCGCGTCGCGGCCGGAGGCGCGCAGTTCCTCGCGCGGCACGCCGTTCGTGATGTCCTCGAGGAAGGCGTGGATGCGGCGCGGGAAGGTGGCGCCGAAGTCGGTGATGCCGGTATCCAGCACCTCAGTACCGCCGGCAGAGCCCATCGCCAGGTTGCCGGGATCCGCCTTGCGCGAAGGATCCGGGGCGGGCCAGAAGGTGCACTTCTCGATGCAGTTCTCGATGCAGAAGGTGCCGCGAGTGCCCGCCACTTCGAGGCTCCACCAACCGCCCAGGCCGTAGGTGGCGTCACCGCGCTGGCTCAGCAAGTAGCCGACGCAGTCGTTGGCGAAGCGCACGTGGATGCTGACGGTGGAGAGCATCACATCCTCTGCGCGCCGCCGGAAGCTGGGCCGGTTGGCGAACGCCTGCACGTGGGTGATATCGCCGCAGAAGTAGCGCATCACGCTGAACGGGTGGGTGAGGAACGCCTTGAAGTGAGCGTAGGGATGGCCCCACCAGCGCGGGTTCTTCATCGGCCCGTAAGAGGCCTCGCCGCCGTTGAAGCCCATCTTGTGCAGGCAGTAGATCAGCTCGCCCACCTGCCCCTCGGCCATGTACTGCTTGGCGCGCTCCGCCGGGGGGGTGAAGTAGTGGTTCAGGTTGCAGCCGAGGTAA
The DNA here is from genome assembly GCA_012512505.1 of Armatimonadota bacterium. Taxonomy (GTDB): domain Bacteria; phylum Armatimonadota; class JAAZEB01; order JAAZEB01; family JAAZEB01; genus JAAZEB01. The sequence continues at coordinate 2,572 of JAAZEB010000277.1, forward strand.
ACGCCCTTCTCGGCCGCCTTGGCCACCATCTGCCGGGCCTCTTCGATGTTGTTGGAGAGCGGCTTCTCCACCAGCACGTGACGGCCGGCTTCCATCGCCTCCATCGCCGGCTCGAAGTGCCAGCTCCCGTTCTCGAAGCCGCCCGTCGTCACGTCGACGATGTCCAGCTCCTCGTTCGCCAGCATCTCCTTCACGCTGTAGTAGGCCTTCACGCCGAACTGCGCGGCCGCGGCATCCGCCCGCTCCTTCACCCAATCGCAGACGGCGACCAGATCGGCCAGGGAGTCTTCCTTATGGGCGGTCGCGTGCGCGGTGCCGATCCCTCGCATCCCGACGACGCCAACCTTGAGAGCCATCGCTGCTATCCTTTCCCCCAGGAATGAAACCGTATCGTCCAAAAGCCCACCCGGGATCGTGCCACCCATCGGCGTTGGCGACGCCGCCTCCCCCGGGGCGTGCCTCTGGTCGGTGGCTCGGGCACGCCGGCCGGCTCGCCGGCAACCGGCAGTCCCAGTCCGTGACCTGAAGTCCCTTTCTGTATCTGGCTGCCGCTTCCTTTGCCGGCCCAGTTTCCATCGGGGCCGCAGCGCCTGGTGGCCGGGCGCCCTGTTGAAGGAGAGGCCCGGGGTGTGGTATCATACGGCAACACCGGAGGGCCGCATGAGAACCGCCTCTTCCCGGAAGCCCTTAAGCAGCGTTTGGTCCTGGATCATCGCCTGCAGCCTGCTGCTGTGCGGCGTGGTTCCTTCCTGCCCCGCCGCCGAAGGCGCTGCGCCGGTGGAAGCGCTGCCCACTACGCGTGAGAGCCTGGACGAGCGGCTCTTCCACGCCATCAACCTGAAGCCGGGGCACCGCGATGCCCTGGACCCGCTGCTGCAGGGGTTGATGCCGCTGGGAGACCGCGCGGCGATCGCCGTGCCGCTCGGGCTCTACGGCTGGGGCCGCCTGGCCGGCGATCGGCGTCTGCGTGAGGTGGGCGTCTTCGCCGCCGCGGCCATGGCCTCCAGCGCGCTGGTGACCGAGGGCTTGAAGGGACTTATCGCCCGCGAGCGACCGGTGCAGCACCTGGGCGAAGCGAAAGTGCGCGTGGTAGGGCCCCGCGCCGCCGATAACCGCTCCTTCCCCTCGGGCCATACCTCCAACGCCTTTGCCTGGGCCACGGTGCTGGCCGGCCTCTATCCAGACCAGGAGCTACTCTGCTACGGCGTCGCCACGGCGATCGCCTTTGGCCGCGTCCGCCTCGGCGCGCACTACCCCAGTGACGTCCTCGCCGGCGCCGCCATCGGCTACCTGGCCGGCCGGCTGGTGCTGGACCACCGCGATCTATTGCTCCGCCGCGAGGAGCCAGCGCCCGGCCTCAACACCCTGGGGGTGGCCCAGCGGTTCCGCTTCTGAGGGTTCTTCACGCCGCCCGGTCGGTATGGTATAATGCGGGTGGCGGGCGCAGGAGGGCTCGCCCTCGTCCGCCACGGTTAGGCAGTTTGCATGTTCGCCATCAACTTCTACTCCGAACTGTACGAGGACCAGCTTCGCCGCGGCCGCAAGAGCGCGACCGTGCGCCTGGGCGACAAAAGCGATAAATACCGCGCCGGTCAGTTGGTCTGGATCACCATCGGCCAGCGGTTTGGCCGCCGCCAGAAGCTGTTCACCGCCATCATCGACCGCGTCGAGGTGAAGATTGCCGGCGACCTCAGCCCGCGCGACATCCAACGCGAGAACCCCGAGCTCCGCACCCTGGAGGAGGTGCTGCAGCTCCTCTCCCGCATCTACGGCCGCCAGGTCGCCCCGGATGATACTATCACCGTGATCTACTTCTCCCCCGTCTCGGAGTGAGCGCGGCCGCCGCCCCAGCGCCGGTTTAGCGGGCCTCCTGGAGGGGTAAGCTAAGGCCGTACTAGCAGACGCCCCCCAGGGAGATGGCCGATGATCTCCGACGCCACGATCGCGAACGCAGTGAAAACGGCGCTGGTGACGGACCCACGCGTGGGCGCGATGGACATCACCGTCCACAGCCACCGCGGCCGCGTGCAGCTACTGGGGGAGGTTACCAGCCCAGACCAGGCGGTCGCGGCCGAGGAGCTGGCGCGCGCGGTACCGGGCGTCGTGGCCGTGCTGAACAACCTGCGCGTCGCCCAGCTCGCCTCTGCGCGCGAGGAGACACAGTCGTGACCCGGCCGATCCGGCTGGCGCTGGTGGCCGACCTGCACTGCCGCCCGGAGACGCAGCAACAGCTCCGCGAGGGCCTGGCACCGGCCAATGACGAGGCCGATGTGCTACTTCTGGGCGGGGACCTGTGCAACATGGGCCGCGCCGAGGAGGGGCGGGCGCTGCAGGAGGTCTTGCGGCCGATTCGCATCCCGATGGTGGCGGTGCTCGGCAACCACGACTACCACTCTGGGTTGGTGGGCGACCTGGTGGCGATGCTGACTGACGTGGGCGTTCACCTGCTGCAAGGCTCCGCGCACGTGGCCCGGGTGAACGGCGAGACGGTGGGCATCGTGGGCGCCAAAGGTTTCTGCGGCGGCTACGGCACCTACTGCCTGACGCCGTTCGGCGAGAGCGGAATCAAGCAGTTCATCGGGGAGACGCGCCACGACGCGCAGGCGGTGAATGAGGCGCTGGGGGCGCTGCAGACCGACTACCGGGTGGTGATGTTCCACTACGCCCCGATCCGCGACACCCTCTTTGGTGAGCCCGCCGAGCTCTACCCCTTCCTCGGCTCGTCGATCCTGGCCGAGCCGGTCGAACAGCACGGCTGTGACCTGGTGGTTCACGGGCACGCGCACCACGGGGTAGAGGATGGGGAGACGCAAGCCGGGATCCCGGTGAAGAACGTGGCGATGCCGGTGATCAAGCGCCCTTACGTGCTGCACTCGCTGGAGAGAAACGGCAAGCGGCGCAAGCGGAGGAGATAGATGGCCCTACAAGAGGTGCTGGAGGCAGTGGCCGGCCGCGTGGGCCGCCTCGGCGTGGAGACAGTGTTCGGCGAGCCCCGCACCCTCGACGGCCGGACGATCATCCCGGTGGCAAAGGTGGGGTATGGCTTCGGCGGTGGCGTCGGCGAGGCGCCCGCCGAGGGCGAGGCCCCAAAGAGCGCCCAGGGTGGCGGCGGGGGTGGCGGTGGCGCGGCGGTGCCCGTCGCCGTCGTGGAGATCACCGCGGGGGAGACGCGCATCATCCCGGTGCTCGACTACACCCGCATCCGCCTGGCCGGGTTCTTCTGCCTGGGGATGGCCCTGTGGGTCCTCGGGCGCGCGCTGGGCCACCGCCGCCGGTGAGACGCGGTCACGCCTCGCGGATCAAGTAGGCGCAGCGGTGGGCACCCTCCGTCTGGTGCTCTACCCGGGTGATCGAAACGCCATCTCCGAGGACCCGCCGCATGAAGCGCAGCTCGAAAGCGCATATCTCCGGGAACTCGCGCGTTGCCCGGCACAGAGCGCAGTTGTGCTCCACCAGCAGGAAGCCATCGGCGGTGCGCTCCCAGCCGGCCATGTAGCCGGCCTCGTCGCGGACGCGGGCGAGGGCCGCCACCCGCTCCTCCAGCGTCGTGGCACCAGCGGCCTGCGCGTGGTAGGTCGCCTCCAACTCCTCCAGTCGTCCCTCCAGCACCCGGTGCAGCAGCTCCTCCCCACCAATCCGCAGAATCTGCCGGATGATCGAGATCAGCGCCGCATGATACATTTTGGGGAACAGATCATCCGCCGCCTCGGTGAGGGCGTAGAGCTGCACCGGCCGCCCAACCGGCCGCCGCTCCGTGGTGCTCTTGATCAGCCCGTCAATCTCCAACGCGTCCAGATGCTTGCGAACCCCAACCGGCGTGATCCCGATGTGGCTGCTAAGCGCCTGCACAGTCTGGGGACCGTTCTGCCGAATGAAAACGAGTATATCCTGGCGCACGCCGGTGATCTGGTGTCTCATGGTGACTCCTCCGGGAGAGTTGGCGGATGCGGCGCCGGGCGGCGCCCGACTGGTGTCTCCGCGTGATCTTCGGGAGCAGCACCCGTCGATGAGTAGTGCCGGCGCCACCCCCCATTTGTGTGCGATCAGCTCTCCCTGCCACTATACCAGAATCCGACGCATTTGTAAATCGCTATGTTGAATAAAGCGCGGGCAGCGCGGGCAGTCCGGTCGGATCGCCGGCGTCCCGCCGGCCGCCCGCCGTAGGAGGCGCGCCCCGACGCCGATAGACGCCGATAGGGTGTTTCTCCTCCAGGAAATGGCCGGAGTGCCCGAGCCATCGGGCTTCAC
>JAAZEB010000278.1 GCA_012512505.1 Armatimonadota bacterium
GATCGGCCTGGGTCGGTTGCAGGTGATCCCGGGCGTGCGCCTCGATCTGGCGCAGGGCTTCGCCGCCGAGTTGAGCCCGAAGGTGGGCCTGGTATACCGCTTCTCGGACACGCTGATCGGTCGGGCCAACGTGGGGCGCTCCTTCCGTGCCCCGACGCTGAACGACCTCTACTGGCCGGAGGATGGCTTCTCGCTGGGCAACCCGGGGCTGGGCCCGGAGCGCGCGCTGACGGCGGACGTGGGGGCCACCTGGCATGCTGCGCCCGGCCTGGAAGTGGAGGCGACGGCGTTCACCCACCGGGTTTCGGATCTGATTGCCTGGCAGCCAGACATCGTGACCGTGGGCAAGTGGTCGCCGACGAACATCGGCAAGGCCCGGGTGAACGGCATCGAGTTGGGTTCTTCCTGGCAGGCGAGTGAGCGCCTGACGGCGCGGGCAAATCTGACCTACCAGGACGCCCGCGACCGCGGCGGCGCGGCGACCGATGGCAAGCGCCTGATCGCCCGCCCGGAATGGATCGGCGGCGTGGGCGCCACCTACCGCGCCGGCAAGGCGACGGCCGCCGTGGAGGTGCGCTACACCGGTCCGCGCCCGGCGGACGCGGACAACAGCACCTACCTCGGCGCGGCGATGGTGACTGACCTGCGCCTGGCGGTGCCGGTGTCGGAGCGGGTGACGGCGGTGCTGCACCTGGCGAACCTCTTCGACGCGCGCTACGAGATGCAGGCCGGCTATCCGATTCCCGGCCGTACCATCACGCTGCGGCTGACGGAGCAGTGGTAAGCTAAGGACCAATCCGCACAGCGCCGGGCGCCCCACGGCGTCTGGCGAGCGGGTCGCCGACGAGTCTGACCGTTCGGGGCGGGGAGGGTAGAGGACCCTCCCCGCCGCGAAAAAAGGCGGCGCGAGGGGCTTGCGCGATTAGGCTTGGTGTGGTAGAATAAGGTGGCTTCGCGGAGGGATACCCAAGAGGCTGAAGGGGCGGGTTTGCTACACCTGTAGTAGGGCGTCAGCTCTAGCGAGGGTTCGAATCCCTCTCCCTCCGCCAACGAACCAAGAAGCAACACCGTGCGTCTGTAGCTCAGTGGATTAGAGCGCTTCCCTGCGGAGGAAGAGGCCGCGCGTTCGAGTCGCGCCAGACGCACCATTTTTTTGTACGCCCCACGCCTTAGCGTGTGTGCGGCCCAGAGCGACAAAAGCCCAGGAATAGCATCATTCCTGGGCTTTTTGCCTTGGTGGGCGGTGAGGGGCTCGAACCCCCGACCTCCTGGGTGTAAACCAGGCGCTCTGGCCAACTGAGCTAACCGCCCACGCTCAAACGGGGCGATTCTACCACTCCCGGCACTTCGTGTCAAGCAAGCGCTCGCTCGTCCCGTCTGACAACCTCGGTCGGGGCACCGGCCGCTGGCCGCGAACCGTAGGGGCGAAGCATTGGCGGGCCAAGCGTACTGCGCCGCAATTGGTCTGAACCGCAAATGCTTCGCCCCTACACCTACCACGCCCGCAGATCCGCGAACGGATCCGACCCCGATGCCTTGGGCGGAGCGCCAGCCGCTGCCCGGGCATAGGCAGGCTGCGCTTCAGGAGGATGCCGGCGAGACGCCGGCGATCCGGCCGGGCTCCCATTCCGGAGCGGCCAGACAGGGCAGGGGCCGGGAACGCCGCCCGGCCCCTGCCGCCGGCTCAGAAGCGGTAGCTGACGCCGGTGTGGGCCACCAGCGCGTGGCTCTGGAAGCTGGTGTTGGTCACCCCGTCCGTCGCGTTCCAGCCATAGCCGTCGGCGAAGCTGTACTCCGCCGCCAGGTTCCACTCCAGCTTCGAGCTCCACTGCCGCCCGACGCCAAAGGTGATCGTGTGCCCCTCGCCCGGGGCGGAGAAGGTGGCGCGCGCGTAGTCGCTGGGGGTTACCCGCGAGGTGAAGATGTAGCCGGCCCGGAGCGCCCAGCGGCCAAGCCCGGTGTACTCCACCCCAAAGCGCACGTTGGTCATGTTCCCCCAGTTCTGGATGATGTCGCCAGCCTGGTCCAGGGAGAGCGAGCCCAGGTTGCCGGTGACGTCCAGCACCGAGTTGTCCGAGTACTCCGTCCACGCCACCTCGCCGACGAACAGCAGGTTGTGCGACTCGCGGTAGAAGCCACCGATGGCGATCTGCTGCGGGAAGGAGTTGCGGAGCGCGGCCCGGCCGCTGCCCAACGAAGCCACCGCCGGCGCGGCAATGCTGTCGATCTGCCCGCTGGTGTCTCCCTCGACGTTGAAGCGCACCCGCGACCGCCACGACGCGCCAAGGCCCCACCGCGCATCGGGGGCCTCATACTGCACGCCAGCCCGGAAGCCGTAGTTCGTGTCCTCCAGACCCGTGAAGTGGATGTTCTGCAGGGCCACCGGCATCCCGCCCTGGGTCACCAGGCGCGCCGACGAGAAGTCGGCCTTCACGTTCACCACGCGGCAGCTCCCGCCGATCTTCAGGCCGGGCGCCAGTTGGTACGCCATGCCAATCCCCACCTCGGTGAGCTCCAGGTCCGCCTTCACCGTCGGGCGCAGCCGGGCCTGCGGGAAGATGGAGGTGTAATCGACCTCCTCAAAGAACGCCTTCATGCCGCCGCTGACGTAGAAGCCGAGGCCGATCCCCCAGCGGTCGCTGAGGCCATAGGCGGCGAGGGTGCTGGCAACCGGGGCGGTCTTGGGATCGCCGTTGGCCCAGATCTGCCGCCCGGGCGCGCCGGGCAGCCCGCCATCGAGCTGCGCCACGGTAGGCGAGAGGTTGAGGCTCAGCTCTGCGCCCTGCCGGCCGGCCAGCCCTGCCGGGTTGAAGTAGAGCGACTCCGGGCCGGCCACCGTGGCGAGGGCGGCGCTCGCCATCCCGGCGTAGCGCCCCGACCAGGTGGTCGCCTTCTCAAAGCCAGCTCCCCGGGCGCCCGCGCCCGGGAAGAGCAGCATCACGGCTACCGCCAGCGCGCCGGCCAGCGGTCGAACAGTGCGGGAGAGGTTCGTGCTCATGCTCAAGTTCCTCCGGCGACCGCCGGGCAGAGGACCCACGCCGGCGGTGGCGCCCTGGCGTCGATTGCCGGGAAAGGCGCGGCAGCACCGAGAGGGTAGGATTGGAGGGGGCCTCGAAGCCCCGGCGGCAGCGCCGCCGGGTGGCCCGGCCGGACGCGTGCAGGCCCTCCTCCCACTGGAGGCGGTCGGTCAGGATGTCAGGTTACCGCATTATAGAGGAAGCCCGCTGGCCTGTCAAGCGTGGTGCTGCCCCGCAAACCGCTCGGGAATCGGGCGTGCGTTCTGGTCACGGCGATCCAAACGCCGGCTTCACCGTGCCCTGTGTGAGCGTTGTCGGGTCATCGGGTGCCTGGTGCTTTGGGGGGAATCTGGAGGGCGGACCCGTGGCAGGAGGGAGCGGGGGCCAGGGGGAAGCTGTTGGCGGCGGGAAGACAGGATGCTTGTTCGTGCCGCCCCCTCGGCGCCATCTGCCGGCCCGGTGGGGGGAAAGGAGCTGCCGATGCATGCCGATGCACTCCGGTTCCGCGGGCGAAGGATGCCCTGGACGCCGCTGCTGTTGGCCGCTCTGGGGGGGCTGCTGCCGGGTCGGCTTGCCGCCGGAACTACCCCCACGCCGGCGGCACGGCGGGCCGCGCTGATCCGGGCGGCCGCGCGGGGTCCGGCCGCCGTGCCGCGCCTGGCCGCCGCCCTCAACGACGAGAACCCGGTGGTGCGCCGCACCGCCGCGAACCTGCTGGCCTCCCTGGGCCAGCCCGGGCGCGCCTCCCTCCGGGCCGCTGCCCGCAACTCCGACCTGGTGGTGCGCCGCACCGCCCTGTTCGCCGCCTGCCAGCCGCTCACCGCGGCTTCCCTGCCGGCCCTGGAGACGGCGCTCGCCGATCCGCACCCGGCGCTGCGCCTCAGCGCCGCTCGCCTGCTGGTCGCCCTGAAGCCGCGCGACGAGGCGGTGCGCCGGGCGCTGCAGCGCGCCCGTGACGACCGTGACCCGGCCGTGCGCGATGTCGCCGCGCGGGCGCTGTGGCCCTTCCACAAGGACGTGGTCTCCATCCGCAACCGCAAAGACTGGGATCACGACGTGGTGGTGACCCAGACGATCCCGCTCCCCGATGCCGGTTGGCGCTTCGCCCTCGACCCGCGCCAGAACGGCCACGAACAGGGCTGGTTTGCCCCCGACTTCGATGACTCCGGCTGGACCCCGATTGTGACTGGCAAGGCGTGGGAAGAGCAGGGGCACTCCTATGACGGCGTCGCCTGGTACCGCGGCGCGTTTGACCTGCCCGCCCGACCGGAGCACCGGGCCGTGGAGATCTGCTTTGACGGGGTTGACGAGTGCGCCTGGGTGTGGATCAACGGGCGCTACGTCGGCCAGCACGACCTGGGCCCGGACGGCTGGGATAAGCCGTTTACCCTCGACATCACCGAAGAGGTTCGCTGGGGTGAGCGCAACCAGATCACCGTCCGGGTGCAAGACAGCGCCTACGCCGGGGGCATCTGGAAGCCGGTCAGGATCGAGGTGCTGCAATGAGATACGGAAGCAAGCACCGGCCCGTGGGTCGCCGGGGCAACCAGGGGGCGGCCCTCTTGCTTAGCCTGCTGTTGCTGGCGCTGGCCGAGAGGGGATGGGCAGGGGAGGCGCGCCCGCCGTGGCAGACGCACTACACCGGCGCGGAGGCCACGGGCGAGCACGTCATTGCCCTCTGGCAGTTTCAGCCAGGCCAGGAGACGCGCGATGCCTCGGGGAACGGGCACGACCTCACCCTGCGCGGGCAGGCCCGCTTCACCACCGACGGGCCGTTTGGCGGGTGCCTGGAGTCGTTCGCGGCCGGCGCGGAGAACGACAAGCCGCAGGGTGCCCTCGCGGCGAATGCGCCCGACCTGTCGCCTGCCGGGGCCTTCACCCTGGAGCTGTGGTTTTCGGCCAAGCCGGAGCTGGAGCAGCACCCGAACGTCTTCCTGGTAGACAAGAAGTACTTCAACTATGTCAAGGCGGTTCCCGAGGCGAACTGGGACTACTGCCTCTGCCTGGTACGCACCGGGGAGGGCCGCCGCCGCCTGGATGCGCACCTCGGCTTCGGGACCGACTCGGCCGTTTGCACCTCCCGCGAGTTCCCGGTGATCCCTGGCCGCTGGATCCACCTGGCGTTCACCTACGATGGCGCGGGCACCGGGCGCTTCTTCATCAACGGCCGCCCCGCCGGCAAGACGATCCTCCAGGGCCGGGGCCCGGTGACGCCGGGGCGCTATGGGGTGGTGCTGGGCGATCGCTACGGCAGCATCCACAGCGGCTTCCCAGGCTATCTGGCGCAGGTGCGCCTCTGCCGGGGCATCGTGCCCACCTTCAGCGGTGGGCTGGAGCTGGAACTCGGGGCCGGCCGCACTGCCTTCGTGCGCCAGGAGAAACGCGCGGCCGTGCCCCTCACGGTGAGCAACGATACCGGCCGGTCGCTTGAACCGGCGCGGCTGCAGGCGCGGCTTGCCGGCAAGGCGCGCACCTTCCGGGCCCCTGGCCTGGCGCCGGGTAAGAGCCACACCCTCTCCTTCCCGGTGGACACCACCCTGCGCCCCGGCGCCTACCCACTGCGCGCCACAGTCACGGCGGCTGCTGGCGACGGCCGCCAGTTCACCGCCACCACTGCGCTGGCGGTGACCATCGCGCCCCGGCCGCTGCCACACCAGATGCCGGTCGTCAACTGGGGCACCGGCGACCTGAAGCAGGTGAAGGCGCTCGGCTTCACTCACCAGCTCATCGGTTGGGATGACGACTACGGGCGCGTTTGGGAGGCGGGCCGGCCGCTCGCTGCCCTGCCGGACGCCGCCGCGCGCAATGCCCGCCTGCTCGACGACTACCTGGCGCAAGGCCTCAGCGCCCTCATCTACCTCTACCCTGGGCGTTGGAGCGGCCTCAAGAGCCACGTGCCCCGGGTAGACCGCGACGGCAAGCCACGCGAGGGGGATAACGTCTGCGTCGCTTTCCCGGAGGTGCAGCGCCACGCCTACAACGTGGGGGCCTCGGTGGCCCGGGCGCTGGGAGATTTCCCCGCCCTGGCCGGCTCGCTGATCCACTCCGAGGTGCGCGACGACACCGACCTCTGCTTCCACCCGCACGATCTGGAAGCGTGCCGCCGGGCCACCGGCGCCGCGGTACCGCCGGAAGTGCAGGGGCGCTACGGCGTGCGCTTCTCGGTCATTCCCGATTTCCCACCCTGGCAGGTGGTGCCGGATGACCACCCGCTGCTGCGCTACTACCGGTGGTTCTGGAAGGAGGGCGATGGCTGGAACCCACTACACACGCGGGTACACCAGGGGCTGAAGTCCACCGGCCGCCGCGACTGGTGGACCTTCTTCGACCCGGCGGTGCGCGTGCCCAGCCTGTGGGGCAGCGGCGGCGGCGTCGACGTGATCTCGCAGTGGACCTACTCCTACCCAGACCCGATCAAGATCGGGCAGGCCACAGACGAGCTGTTCGCCATGGCGGCGGGGCGGCCGGGCCAGCGGGTGATGAAGATGACGCAGGTGATCTGGTACCGCTCCGGCACCGCGCCCAAGCTTCCGGAAGACGAAGCGAAGCGTGCCTCCTGGGAGCGCAAGATCCCCGACGCGCAGTTCATCACCATCGCGCCGGACCACCTGCGCGAGGCGTTCTGGAGCAAGCTCTCCCGCCCGATCCAGGGCATTATGTACCACGGTTGGGAGTCGCTGACCGACACCGGCCGGGCGGTGAGCTACCGCTATACCCACCCGCAGACGCAGCGGGTGCTGGCCGAACTGGTGCGCACCGTGGTGCGGCCGCTGGGCCCCACCCTGCTGCAGGTGCCGGATCGCCCGTCCGACTTCGGGGTGCTGGAGAGCTTCACCTCGCAGATCTTCGCCGGGCGGGGCACGCATGGCTGGAGCCAGGGCTGGGAGGCCGACCTGCACTTGATCCTGCAGTGGGCCCAGATCCAGCCGAAGGTGCTCTACGAGGAGACGATCCTGCGCGATGGCCTGGAGGGCTGCCGGGTGCTGGCATTGCCGTTCTGCGATGTCCTCCCGGAGGGGGTGGCACGGCGTATCGCCGCGTTCCAGCGTGCCGGCGGCCTGCTGATCGCCGACGAATACCTCACCCCCGCCCTCACCCCGGACATCGTGGTGCCGAGCTACCAGCGCACCGGCAAGGCACGGGAAGACAAGCGCGTGCTGCAGGCGCGTGCCGCCAGCCTGCGCCGAGAGTTGGACCCGTTCTACACGCGCTACGGCGAATCGGCCAACCCCGACGTGGTAGTGCGCTTCCGCCGTTACCGCCACTGCGACTACCTGTTCGCGGTGAACGACCGGCGCACGTTTGGCGACTACGTGGGCCACCATGGGTTGGCTATGGAGAAGGGCCTGCCCACCACGGCGGCGCTGACAGTGCGCCGGCCGGCCGGGCACGTCTACGACCTGGTGGCGCACCGGCCGGTGCCGGTCCGAGCCGCCGGCGGCGCCCTGCGCTTCACCGCTCGTTTCGGGCCGGGCGATGGCCGCCTCTTCCTGATCGCGCCGACGCCGATTCGCGGGGTGCGGGTGGCGGCGCCGGCCCGGGCATCGCGGGGTGGTGCCGTCCGGGTGGAGGTTACCGTGGTGGATCCTCGCGGAGCGGCGGTGCCGGCCGTCGTGCCGGTGCAGGTGGAGGTGCTCGATCCGCGGCAGCGGCCGGCGGAGCCAAGCGGCTACTACGGCGCGAAGGATGGCAAGCTGTCGTTCACCCTCGACCTGGCGCCGAACGACCTCCCGGGCCGGTGGGTGATCCGCGCGCGGGAGCTGGCCTCCGGCTCCTCGGGCGCCCGGGCGTTCACCGTGGCGCGGTGACTCTGGGTGGCCCTGAAGGACCGCCCTGCCGGGAGAACGGGTGGCCGTAAACGGTGCCCGGAACCGGCCCCCATGTACCTCTCAGGTCTACCACCAAGGCGACCCCCCGGTTGGGTGCCTCTTCGCGTCTTCGTGCTTGGATGACGAATCGGGGGGTGACGGCGCGCCGTCGCGTGGTATAATGACCTTTTGGGAGACCTACGGGAGTGTGATCCGCAACAACGTTCACGAGCCCTCGGGTGGCGGCGCAGCCGCGCCGTGAGTGGAGAGGCCGCGTGCGTTCACCGGACGCCAACGCGCGGTAGCGCGAGGCCGCAAAGCGCCGCCATCTGCCCCACCGGCGTGGATGCTCAGGCAGTGGGAATGCGTTCTGGCAACCGCGGGCCGGCGATACCGAGGCATCGGTAGCTCTGGCGCTTCAGGAGGAGGCTGGCGATCCGACCCTGCTCCCATTGTTGAACGTTTGTCCACCGGCATGCTACGGTCGTGCCCCTTCGCCGCCAAACTGGGAAGGGAGCACTCGCCCCCAGCGATGCCGACCGGCCGCCTCGCCCTGGAAAGTACTACCGCATGAGTCAGAACTGGAAAAGGAGCACGGCGCTCTTCCTGAGCAGCCAGGGGATTTCGCTGTTCGGGTCTACCCTGGTGCAGTACGCGATCTCCTGGCACATCACGCTCGAGACGCAGTCGGGCCTGATGATGACGGTAGCGGTGCTCTGCGGCTTCCTGCCCACCTGCCTGCTGTCGCCATTCGCGGGAGTATGGGCCGACCGTTACCCCCGCAAGCTGCTCATCGTCTTGTCCGACGCGGGGATTGCCCTGGCGACGCTTGGCCTTGCCATCCTGTTCCGGATGGGATACGACGCGCTGTGGCTGCTGTTCGCCGTCTCGGCGATCCGCGCGCTTGGCGCCGGCGTGCAGATGCCCGCCATCGGCGCGTTCCTGCCGCAGTTTGTGCCGGAGGATAAGCTGACGCGGGTGAACGCCACCAACAGCAGCATCCAGTCGGCGGTGATGCTGGTTTCGCCGATGCTCAGCGGGGCGTTGCTGACCTGGACCGCCCTCGAGACGATCTTCTTCATCGACGTGGTCACGGCGGGCATCGCCATCCTGATCTTGCTGTTGCTGCTGCGGGTTCCCGCCCACGCCAAGGCGACCGCGACACAGGGCAGCGGCTACCTTGCCGACATGCGGCAGGGCTTCACCTACGTCCGGAGCCACGCCCTGGTGAAGCAACTTTGCGTGTTCAACGCGGTCTTCTTCATCTTGATTGCGCCGTCGGCGTTCCTCACGCCGTTGCAGGTGGCGCGCAGTTTCGGCGACGATGTCTGGCGGCTCACCGCCCTGGAGTTGGTCTTCTCCGTGGGAATGCTGGCCGGCGGCGCGATCATGGCGGTCTGGGGCGGCTTCACGAACAAGGTTCACACCCTGGTGTTCGCCAACGTGATCATCAGCGTGTGCACCTTCGCGCTCGGGGTGGTGCCGGTCTTCTGGTTCTACCTTTGTTTCGTCGCCTTCACCGGGGTGGCGATTCCGCTGTTCAACACCCCGTTCACGGTGCTGCTGCAGCAGAAGGTGGAAGCGGACTTCCTGGGGCGGGTGTTTGGCGTCTTCGGGATGATCTCCAGCATGGCGCCGGCAGGGATGCTGCTGTTCGGGCCGATTGCCGACGTGGTGCGGATCGAGTGGCTGCTGATCGCCACCGGCTTGCTGCTCCTGGCGCAGAGCCTCATCATGTTAGGCAGTAGGGTGCTCGTGGAGGGCGGCCAGCCAACCCCGCGGCCGGACAGCGGTGGCGCCGTGCCCGCCGATACCGGGGCGTGAGCCTACCCGGACACGCTCAGAAGGCAACCGGCTTCCGCCTTAGGGAGCATCCCAGACCATGCGGGTTCGCCGGCCGCGGCGAGACGACATCGATGAGCACCACACGCCCGCCCGGGGCGACGAGCGTCCGGATATGCCGCAGCGCGGCGCTGAGGTCGGGTAGGTGGTGCAGCGTGGCCGCGCTGAAGACGAAGTCGTAGCAGCCGGCGCCTTCCACTTCGAGGATACCGGCCTGCCGGTAGGTGATGTTCGGCCTTGCCCGCCGGCTGCGGGCCAGCGCGATCATCGGGCCGGAGGGATCGATGGCATCGACCTGCTCAAACCGCTCGGCAAGGAGCACCGCGTGCCGTCCGGTGCCACACCCCAGGTCCAGCGCGCGCCGCCCTGAGCGCGGGAGAACGTTCGGCAGCCAATCCCCCACGGGATCTCCCAGCAGTTCGTGCAGGCGCTCGTAGTCATCCGCCAGATGGTCAAACGAGAGACCCCGGGCTTCAACCCCTCTCCAGAGCCTTTCCCTGCTGCCTCCCTATGGTCGTGAGCGAACCGGTCTTCCAGTTCCCCCCGGTCTCGGGGGGGGGATAGGCGCTCCAGTTCCTCCCGGCCTCGGGGGGGTAGGTGCTCCAGTTCCCCCCGATTTCGGGGGGCCAGGTGCTCCAGTTCCCCCCGATTTCGGGGGGCCAGGGGGGCCAAACCATCTAGCGGCCCCGTCTCACGCTGGCGCGTTCTCAACCTGGAAGATAGTCTCGCCTTGCCACTGCTGGCCTGGTGCCAGCGACAGCGGCGTCGCCATCGCCACTCCGGTTTCCACGCAGATCATCTCGCGGTACTCATCATCGCCGAAGTCGGCCATGCGCTGTGCCTTGTCGACCCAGGGGTTCCAGAGGGTGACATCGGGCATCCCCTGCTTCTGGAGAGTTAGGGTGCGCCCGTTGCCTTCATCGCGCAGGCGCAGGCAGTCGGGAACGTTCAGGTAGATGCGATCTACCTCGCCGGCGAAGCGGATCTCGGCGCGCGTTTCCGTCTCTCGCGCGTCGTCGCGCAGTGAGTCGATGTAGGTGGTGCCTTGCAGGCCCAGGACCGCCGCCTGCTCGATGTCGGCAACGCGGAAGTAGGTGTGCAGCACCTGAGCGAAATCGAAGGGGCGCGGGTCGTGGTTGACCACCCGCGCCGTGAGGGCGAGCGCGTTCTCGCGCAGGAGAATCTGCAGCTCCAGATCGAAGTGGTACGGCCACAGCGCCAGCGTCTCGGGCGTTTGCGCCAGGCCCAGAGTGACGCTGACGCCGGCATCGGTCTGCCCGGCGCGGCGGACGTGCCACTCGCTGATGCGGGCGAAGCCGTGCTGGGGCAGCGCCCCCGGCCCGAACTGCGGGAAGATCACCGGGATCCCGCCCCGAATCGGGCGGCCGGCCGCGAAGTGCGACTGACGGCTGACGAAGAGGAGTTCCTCGCCGGCCGGCGTCGTCCACGACGTGACGTGGGCCCCGTGCAGGTAAGCTTCCGCGCCCGCCCCCGACGGGTGGCGCAGCCGCACGGTCGGCATCCCGTTGCGGCCGGGCACAAATTCCACCACTCCCGGCACCCCAAACTCTCCTTGCAGCGCATCGAGCATCGGCACAACCCCCATTCTCCCGCTGCCGGCACCACCCAGGCCGGCCCGCAAAAGGAGGTTCCACCCCGAGGGCCTCACCCCCTGCCGGTGGAAAAGGCGCGCCGTACGGGGGTACGGGTAGCCCCGGGCGGGTGGCCTGCGCCGCCACAGCATCCTTCAGGGCGCTTGTCCCTTGGCCAGGGGGGCGTCGTTACCGCCGCGGCCGCAGGCGGACCAGCGCGCCGCCGCCGGGTGGCAGACGCAGCTCCGCGCGCCGGCCACTGGCCCGGGTCCACTCGCCAGTCGTCGGGTCGAACACATCCAGGGGGCCAGGGCCGACCAGGGTCGTCGTGGTGCCCTGCCGGTAGTCGAGGTTGACGACCACCACGTGTGTCGGTTTGCCTGGCTGGCCGGCGCGGCCCGCCGGGCCGAAGGTGCCCAAGCAGAAGCCCTGGATCGGCTTGGGTGGTTCATAGGCGACGGTGGGCACCGGTGGGTCCAGGGTGAAGGGAAAGTCGGCCGGCAATGCCTGGGCACCTTCGGGGATGTTGCCGAGGTGGTAGGCCCCCAGCGAGCGCAGCGGCTGCAGTTGGGCGGCGATGGCGGCGAAGTCGCGGTTGTGAACCTTCGCGGCGTGATAACGTTCCGTGGGCGTGCCATCCGGATTGGCGATCATGCCGGTGTGCCCCGGCCAGCAGTAGACGTAGTGCGAGATCCCTTGCGCCCCGTAGGCCAGCGAGGTGTAGGTGAGCCAGCGCAGTTCGTCGCCGTTCGGCACGCGCATGCTGGGGGTCCAGCTACACGCCTGAACGATGTTCAGGAACGGCACGCCCGCCGCGAGGGCAGCCTGCCGGATCAACCCCAGGTTCAGGAAGTACTGGTCGCCATCGCCGTTGCTGGTGAAGTGGTAGTGGTCGTAGCTGATCAGCGCCGGCTGCACGATCCCCACGTACTGGCGCAGGTGCGCCTGGTAGGCGGTGACGACGTCCCCCTGGTTCCCAAGCTGCTCGTTGCTCGCATAGGTGGGGAAGAGGTTCAGGTAGGCCAGGTGTGCCGGGTCACGCGCGCGCAGGTAGGCCACCAGGTTGCCCAGCGCCGGGAAGGCGGAGGCGTTCGGCTCGTCGCCCAGGAAGTAGGCGTAAAGCGCGGGGTGATCCTTCACCCGCGCGATCAGTGCGTCGAGCTGCGCCTTCTTCTCTGGGTCGCGCAGGGTGGCGACGGAAAGGAGGCCATCCTGCAGCAGGGCGCGCAGCCCATGACGCTGGGCCACATCCAGC
The DNA here is from genome assembly GCA_012512505.1 of Armatimonadota bacterium. Classification (GTDB taxonomy): domain Bacteria; phylum Armatimonadota; class JAAZEB01; order JAAZEB01; family JAAZEB01; genus JAAZEB01. Next base: position 12,515 of record JAAZEB010000278.1, read on the forward strand.
GTTTTCTCACTACACCAGACCAGGTTCCAGCCACCCTCGGCCATCTGTCGGGCGACGGCGTCGGTCAGCTCCGGTCCGGCCCAGTAGGTCACGATCGGCGCGCCGATCTGCCAGTCTTGCGGTGCCGCCGCCGTGGTGGGGACCAGCCCCGCGGCCAGTGTCGCCGCCGGAAGAATCCCCGCGAAGTGTGCGATCTTGGCCATCTCTCTGCCCTCCCTACGGACGTTGCCGCAGCGCCGCGCCTTGGGTGGCGCCACCCTCCGGCAAGGTGGCGCTACGTTCGCCGGTGACCCGGGCGATTCCTTGGCCGATGGCGCCCATTTCGCTCTCCGGAAGGTGCCCGGCGCGGTCACGGGGAACGCGAAGGTGACCGGTGGAGAGGCGCCAGGCCAGGGGCTGCGCGGCCCGGTCGGCACTCATCTTCCCGAACCGGTGAGGAGGTCCTTCCATGACGTTCGTTGAGGTGCTGTCGTTGGGGGTGCTGATCGGGCTGGTGGCGCTGCCGGCGCGTGGCGACAACCTGGTCGGCAATCCTGGTTTCGAGGAGGGTGCCGCCGGTTGGAGCCTGGCAGAGCTGTATGCCGTGGATTCCACCGTGGCGCACACGGGCAAGCAGAGCCTGCGCTACCACAACGTGCCGGGCGGCCCCTATTTGCTGGCCCGCCGCGCGGTTCCCCTGCGGCCGGGCAAGTGCTACCGGATCAGCGCCTGGGTGAAGACGGACCGCGTGGAGAGTGCCGAAACGGGGGCCACCCTCTGCCTGGAGTGGCACAGCGCCGAGGGTTACCTCGGCGGTGCCTACCCGCCCGGCATCACCGGCACCTCCGACTGGCGGCAGATCGTCTACGAGACCGGCATGCTGCCGGACGAGGTCACGGGGGGCGGGATCGTCGTCTACGGCCGCTCTGGCACCAGCGGCACCGCGTGGTTTGACGACGTGGAGGTGACCGAACTGCCAGAGCCCCTGGCGCGCTTCAGCTTCGCCGATGCCCCGGGGGCGGCGAAGCAGGTGCTGTTCGAGGGTCCGGGCGCCACGGCGGTGCGCATCCGGGCGGTACTCTCGCCCGCGCGGGGGGTGGCGCCGGAGTCGCTGCGCCTGAGCGCAAAGCTGCAGGCACCGGGCTACGGGAAAGAGGTGGACGGCACCTGGGAAGGCGGCCTCGGCGAGCTGCGCCTCCCCCCAGAGCAGCTTCCCTGGGGCGAGAGCCAGGTGGAGGTAACTCTCTCCTGGAAGGAGAGCGGAGCACCGGTCACCGGCACGACCCTCACCGTGGAGAAGCGCCGGTTGGTCCGAATGGACCTGGTGGAACCGAACCCGGCCGGCGTGGTGGGGCTGCGCCCGGGCGAGGAGCGCGTCGCCGTGCGCCTGAGCCTCGCCCGGCAGGAGCCAGGCAAGAGCAGACGCTATCAAGCGCGCCTGTCGCTGCTGTCGGAGGGGAAGGTGCTGCGGCGGGGACGCCTGCAGCGCGTCGGCGATTCCCAGCCAACACGCCTGTCGCTCTCGCTGGCCGGCGTGGCCCCGGGACAGTACGACCTGCGCTGTGATCTGTTTGGCGAGGGCGCTGCCACGCCGGTTGCCCGTGCCGAGGCGCTCATCTCGCGGGTGGACCCGGCACGCCGGCCGGCGAACACCACCTGGTTCGGACCTCAGCGGATGCTGATGGTGGAGGACAAGCCGTTCTTCCCGATCGGCTTCTACATCCTGTCGAGCTTCGAAAGCGTCTTCCCGGTCGACCAGCCGTACCGCTGGATAACCGGTGCCCTCCACCCGAGCTACTACCTGCCGATTCTGGACCGCCTGGCAGGAAGCCACTTCAACACCGTGCTCGACTACGGCTCGACAATGGGCGGGGTTGAGCCGGCGCGGCAGTTCCTGGATGCGGTGCACGCGCGGGGCCTGCGGGCGATCTTCTCCGTCAAAGACCTGATGGAGGGCGCCTACTGGCAGGTCTACACGCGGAACCTCCCCTGGAAGGATCTGCGGGAGGCCAACTGGAACGTGGTGCGCGCTCTGCGCGACCACCCCTCGCTGATCGCCTGGTACATCAACGACGAGGTCTTCCAGCCGGACAAGTGGCAGAGCGCCGTCAACGTCTTCCGCGACACGCGTGCCGAGGACCCCTGGCATCCCACTTACGCCGTGCACTACGACTACCCGCGCGTAGGCATCTACCGCGACGCGTGCGACGTGATCGGCACCGATCCTTACACCCTCCTGGACGACATCGGCCTGACGGCGCGGAGTTGGCGGGAATGCCGCGCGCAGATCGGCCCCGACCAGCCGTTCTGGGCAGTGGTGCAATGCTTTGGGCCGGGCTACGAGACTTCGCGCCCGGTCGACACGCGCGAGCCTAGCTACGACGAGGAGCGCGCGGCCACGATGGCGGCCATCGCCGAGGGCGCCACCGGCATTATCTTCTACTGCTGGCACTCGCTGGAGCGCTCGCCCCGCTTTGCGGAGCGCTTCGCGGAGCTGAACCGCATCGCCGGCGAGGTGCAGGGCCTGGTGCCGATCCTCTCGCTGCCGTCGGCCACCCCAGGGGCGTGCGTGGAACAGGGCACCCTCTCGATACTGACCAAGCGGGGTAAGGGCAAGAGCTATGTCCTCCTCGCCAGCACCGAGCGTGGCGACCAGGACGTGGTCCTGCGCCTGCCCTTCCGCCCGAAGCAGGTGCGCGACGTGCAAAGTGGCGAGGTGTTGACTCCCACCGGGCAGCGCCTGGCCCTGCGCTTCCGTGCCCTGGATGCCCGCGTGCTCGAGATCCGGTAACAGGCGCGTGGTGTCGCTTTCGTGGTATAATGGGAGCGGCAGGCCGACCGGCAGTCAGGGGATGTGATGGCAAAGCCGGAGCAGACCGATTTCGATAGCCCCTGGAAGGACGCGCTGGAGCACTTCTTCCCGGCGGCGATGCAGCTTTACTTTCCCCAGGCGCACGCCCGCATCGATTGGCGCCGGGGGGTGGCGTTCCTCGATAAGGAGCTGCAGCGGGTGACCCCGCGCGCGGCACGCGGCCGGCGCACCGTGGACAAACTGGCGAAGGTCTACCTCAACGACGGGCACGAGGTGTGGGTGCTGGTGCATGTCGAGGTGCAGGGCCAGCCCGAAGAGGCGTTCCCCGACCGGATGTACGAGTACAACTACCGGCTCTACGACCGCTATGCCCGGCCGGTGGCCAGCTTCGGCATCCTGGCC
>JAAZEB010000279.1 GCA_012512505.1 Armatimonadota bacterium
ATCGCGGCTGCCCTACGAGCCTATGCGGGTCGGTTTGAGCAGGCGGTCACCATCGTCTTGACCGCTGGAATGCCCCGTGACCGCTGAATGAAAAGGCCCTGGGCACTGCCTACGCGGTCTGGACCGGGATCGGCGCCATCGGTACCGTGATCTACGGCATCCTCGCGCTCGGGGAACCCCGCCATGCGGCACGGCTCTTATGCCTTGGCTTGGTGGCGGCGGGCATCCTCGGGCTGAAGATCACCGCCGCTGCGGGCTGAGAGCGCATCCGGCCACTGGCCGGAGTGCCCGAGCCATCGGGCTTCGGCGGTTAGGAAGCCGCATTGCTGCGGCACTCCGCTGCTCTCCCAGGGAACTGGCCGGAGTGCCCGAGCCATCGGGCTATGGCAGCCTGAGATGCCGCATTGCTGCGGCGCTCCGTTGCTCTCCCAGGAAATCATTCGGAGTGCCCGAGCCATCGGGTCTTCTGGCCGCAGGCCGTTAGCTGGCGCGGAAGAGGTGCCGGAGGAAGCGGCGCGCCACCATCCGCAAGCTGACCGGCGCCGGGATGCTGCGCGCGCCAGGGCGGCCGGTGCCCTGGGGCTGCGCCTCCGGCCAGAGTTCCGCTTCGCAGGCCCGACAGTAATCCTCACTCACCGGATTGGCGGTTCCACACTCCGGACACCGCATCAGCAGCATTCCACCCACCTCCTCTACCAACCTGGCTCAGGATTGCCTCAGCTTTGAGACGCCAGCCGCGCCACAAGGTTCGCCGGCTGCGTGCGCCCCGGCCAGGGCCGCCCCTTACGCGCCCCCCTCCCGTTCCCGCTTCAGCCTGCGCGCCCGTGCCGCCAGGGAGTCACCGGAGCGGATTGGGGTGCTGGCCGTGGGGGGACTTGCTCCCGGCTGCTCGCCGGCCGCGCGCGGGGATGGCGCCGGCGCCTCCTCCGGGCCGGCCGTCGGGAGCACGGCGGGCTCGTCGGTTGCCGGCGCGGAGGGGGCGGCAGGACCTGCCTCCTCCGGCTTCCCGGGGAACGCGGTAGGGGGGATCACGCCGCCGGGGCGGTGCATCCCGGGCGGAGTGCGCTGGATCGGCGCGGTGGGCGGCAGCTTGCCATTGTCGCGGTGCTGGGCGATCCGCTTGCGCAGCTCGCGGTGGAAGTCACGACGGCGGCCGGCGCGGCGGCTCACATCCGCCTCGGGGAGGACCTCCGGCCGCTCAATCGCCGGATACTGCGTTGGCACCTGGGGCTCAATCGGGTGGAAGACGACCGGCTCGCGCATCCGCTCCAGGCGGCGGCGCAGGGCCTGCTCCAGGCGCTGCGTGGTTGCGGCTGCCGTGTTGGTGAGCGCCGCCACGTCGGGGCAGTCCAGGTTCGACCCATCTTCCAGCAGACCCTCCAGGATCATGCGCGCGGCCGCCTTGCTGGGGATCGATGCCTCGCCGCGCTCCACGTTCCAGACGGTGAACTGGCGCAGCGGCTTGCCCACGCAGCAGGGGCAGCCGTCGTCACAGGGGCAGTCGTGGATCGTTTCCAGCACCGCCGGCAGGATCTGGTGCAGGCGCTCGTACAGCTTCTCGGTGAAGCCGAGACCGTGCTGGATCCGCTCGTAGATGAAGAGGGTGTTCCACGGCGAGTTGGCGCTGCCGATGGAATGCGAGAAGTCGCGCGTATCGCAGGTGAGGAACAGGGGCAGGAGCATCCGCGTGGCGTAGCCGATGCCCCGCAGACCGGCGTGCGCGTCCAGGCCGGCACGCAGCACCTGATGCATCAGCGCTTCCGGGGGCACGATCCAGCAAGCCATGGTCTCCAGCACCTGGGTGGGCAGGTCCACCGGGTGCCGGGAGATGGCATCCAGCGAGTAGAAGTGGATGCGCTCGAACGCGACGGTGTGGAAGTAGGCGGTCACCTCGCCCCAGTAGGCCCGGCCGGTGCCGAACGGCTTTTCGCGCAGGGCGTGGTCGATGTGGTGGACCTCAGTGCCGCCGCACGGTTGGGTGTAGTAGTCCACCTCCACCCGCTTCACCCGGGCCAAGCGCCGCTCCAGGTCGAGGGAGAGCACCCGGTAGGTGTCGCCCTGGTGCAGGTAGATCGCGTCCGGGTGCAGGAGCGGTGGAGCTTCGTACCGGTTCACCTCGCCGATCACCGTGCCGGTATCCACGTCCTCGATCAGCACGTTGGCGTCAGCGTAGTGGCGCAGGGAGACTTCGTGCTGCGGCGTCTCCGAGGCGGCATGGTACCACCGGTCGCCCAGGCGGCGCACCTTCTGGTTTTCCTCCAGGATACGGAGGACCAGCGGGGCGTGCGGCCCGAAGCGGGGAGCTTCCGGGTCGGGCAAGGGCAGCTCGTGCGTGGCGCAGCGCAGGTGCCCGAGGACGACGTACGGGTTGTCCGGGTCGACTACCGCCTCCTCGACCGGCCGGCCAAAGAGGTAGTCCGGCCGGCTCATCACGTATTGGTTGACCGCCGTGTCCAGGCCGACGAGGACCACCAGCGAGTCGCGCTCCCGGCGGCCGGCGCGCCCCGACTGCTGGTAGAACGAGGCGAGGGTGCCGGGATAGCCGACGAGGATGCTGGCGTCCAGGCCGCCCACGTCGATCCCCAGCTCCAGCGCCGGGGTGGTGCTGACGCCGATCAGCTCGCCGGAGAAGAGGCGGCGTTCGATCTCGCGCCGCTCCTCTGGCAGGTAGCCGCCGCGGTAGGGAGACACCTTGCATGTCAGGTGGGGCGCGGTCTGCTGCAGCGTCTCGCAGACGTAGCGGTGAATCATCTCCGCGGTCATCTTCGCCTTGGAGAAGGTGATCGTCGGCACCCCGTGCTGCACCAGCAGCGCCATCAGTTCGTGCGCTTCTACGTTGGCGCTGCGGCGCGAGCGCCAGGCGCCCTGCCGGATCCGGGGCGGGTTCCAGAAGACGAAGGTGCGCTTTCCTCGGGGGCTGCCATCGTTGTCGACCAGCGCCATCTCCCGCTCGGTGAGGCGCTCTGCCAGCTCCTTTGGGTTGCCGATGGTGGCGGAGCAGGCGATGACGCGCGGCTGTGAGCCGTAGTGGGCGCAGAGGCGGGGGAAGCGTCGCAGCACGTTGGTCATGCTGGAGCCAAAGATACCGTTGTAGACGTGCAGCTCGTCCAGGACGATGAGCCGGAGCCGCGCGAGGAAGGGCGCCCAGCGCGCGTGCTGGGGCATGAGGCCGGCGTGGAGCATATCCGGGTTGGTGAAGAGGACGGAGGCTTCGTCGCGCAGCTTGCGGCGCACCGTGTCCGGGGTATCGCCGTCGTAGACGCCCGCCAGGAGGTGCCCCAGCCCGGCGGCGTCGCGCGCCTGGGCGAAGCTCCGGAACTGGTCCTGGCACAGCGCCTTGGTGGGGAAGAGGAAGAGCGCCTTGGCGGCCGGCTCGGTCAGGAGCAGCTCCAGCACGGGGAGTTGGAAGCAGAGCGACTTCCCGGACGCGGTGCCGGTGACGACGACCAGATCGCGCCCCTCGCGGGCGAGGTCGAGCGCGTGTGCCTGGTGGGAGTAGAGGCGGGTGATGCCGCGCGCGGCAAGCATCGCCTGGATGGAGGGCGCCAGCGGCCGCGCCGGGTCGGCATAGCGCGCCTCCCGCGCCGGCACCTCCCGCACGTAGACGATCTGCCCGGCATAGCCGGGAGCCGCCCGGATCTCCTCCAAGAAAGCGCTGAAATCCACGGGGATGGCCCCTCCTGGCCCCCCTAACCCCCCGAGATCGGGGGGAACAGGAAGTTAGCCCCCCTGGCCCCCCAAGATCGGGGGGATGGGGAGTTAGCCCCCCTGGCCCCCCAAGATTGGGGGGAACGGGATGAGGTTGCCCTCCTGGCCCCGAAGCCGGGGGAACTAGCGGCGATGGCCCCTGGCCTCCCGAGATCAGGGGGAATTAGTTTGAGCAGATGGTCCCCTGGCTTCCCGAAACCGGGGGAACTGGCCCCCTATCCCCCCGAGCCCGGGGGGAACCGACTCCGGGTGCTACTCGTCTGCCATGGTTGCATGGGGTGCCGGGGGATGGCCCCCCTATCCCCCCGAGCCCGGGGGGAACCGGCTCCCGGTGCCTGCGGTTGTCCGCAGGAAAGAGGAGTGCCGGGTATCGGCCTCCTTGCCCCCCCGAACCCGGCGAACCGGACACCAGCCTCCGCCAGCCCTAGATCCCCTGGCCCCACTGACTCGCCCAGCAACAGCTCCCCCCAGTATTGGGGGGGAAGGGGGGGCCGAACGCTGTGCCAGCCCTCAATCCCTTGGCTTCACCAGCTCGCCCGGCAACAGCTCCCCCCGGCATCGGGGGGAAGGGGGGGGCCGAACGCTGTGCTCGGCAACAGTTCCCCCCAGCATTGGGGGGGTAGGGGGGGCCATCCACCCGCCCCCCTACCGCCCTCGGCCGGTTACCGGGAACATCGGGTCCTGGTAGCCGCGGCCGGCGTGCTCGCCCGGGGGCACCAGGTGGTCGATGGCCGCCTCTACCTCCGGCGGGATCGCGACCCGCAGCGCCCCCAGGTTGTCGTGAAACTGTGCCAGGGTGCGCGGACCGAGGATCGGGGCGGTGACCAGCGGGTTGGCCAGCACCCATGCCAGCGCCAACTGCGAGGGCGTGCAGCCGAGCTGCGCGGCGAGCCTGCTCACCTCCGCCGCCAACGCGAGGTTTGCCTCGCGGTACTCCGTCTGCATCAGGCGCGGGTTGCCGCGCGCGGCACGGGAATCGGGAGGCGGCGCGGCGCCGGCCCGGTACTTGCCGGTGAGCACGCCACGCGCCAGCGGGCTGTAGGTGACCACGCCCAGGCCCAACTCGCGGCACATCGGCAGCAGCTCCACCTCCACATCGCGGTTGGCCAGGTTGTAGAGCGGCTGCACCGCCGTGAAGCGCTCCCACCCGTGCCGTGCCTGGAGCCCCAGCGCGTGCGCTACCTGCCACGCCCGGAAGTTGGAGCAGCCGACGTACAGCACCTTGCCGGCGCGCACCAGGTCGTCTAGCGCCGCCAGCGTCTCCTCCAGAGGCGTGGTTGGGTCGGGAACGTGCAGGTAGTAGAGGTCGAGGTAATCGGTGCCGAGGCGGCGCAGGCTGGCCTCCACTGCCAGGCGGAGGTGCTTGCGACTGCTGCCGGCGTCGTTGGGGCCGGTGCCCGTCGGCAGGCCACCTTTGGTCGCCAAGACCACCTGATCCCGACAGTCGGCGATAGCGCGTCCTACCACCCGCTCTGCCTCGCCGTCGTTGTACTTGTCTGCCGTGTCGAGGAAGTTGATGCCGGCGTCGCGGGCCGCCCCGATGATCGCGCGTGCCTCCTCCTCCGGCGTCGGCCCGCCGAACATCATCGTTCCCAGGCACACCCGGGAGACCTTCACACCCGCTTTGCCAAGGGTTCGGTATTCCATTTGTACTCCTGCACCAACCACCGAGGACGGGCCGGTAGTACGGGCGAAGCAACCGGCGGCCATGCGAGCGCGCAGGCCCCAAGGTCAGACACGCCGGTTGCTTCGCCTATACACCTGACACCCGACACCTGACACCCGACACCTGACACCCGACACCTGACACCTATCACCCATCACCCATCACCTACTGTTATGGCAGCCGCGCCATCAGCTCCGCCAGGGTCAGCAGGTCGAGGCGGTTGTGCTCGATGATGCGCACCATCTCCGCGGCGTTGTTGGTGCGGACGAAGCGGTGGTAGGCATCGGGAATCTCAGCGCCGGGGATGTCGCCGGTGCGGGTGCGGCCGCACAGGTGCCGCTCCAGCGTTTGCAGCTTGCAGTCGGGCAGGCGATGGCGCCACACGCGCCGCGCCTGGTGCAGCAGGTCCAGGTGCGGTGGCTCCGGGGGCAGCGGGACCGCGTTTGCCGCTGCCCGAACGCGCAGGTAGGGCAGGTCGAAGCTCTTCCCGTTGAAGGAGACGATCAACCCTCGCTGCCGCAAGTCGTCGGCAAAGAGCGCGATCGCGGCGTGCTCCTCGGAGTAGTCGCGCGCCAGGTATTGCCGGGTGACCAAACCCCCGCTTTCCCAGGTCATCGTGCCGACCAGGAAGAGTGGTGAGCTGCCCAAGCCGGTGGTCTCCAGGTCGACGAACACCAACGCCTCCAGGCTGAGCCCGTTGCCACGGCACGCCTCGGGCAGGCGGCGGCGCAGGCCAGAGCCCTCGCGCCAGAAGGCCTCCTGGAACGCCTCGATCAGGAACGCCCCGTGGGCGTCGCTGCCATCGATCCGGCTGGTGATGAGGTAGGCGCTGCCGCCGCGCGGTCCTTCCACCACCTCGCCCGGCAGCGCCTCCTCCAGGGCTACCGGCTTCCCGGGCAAAGGCAGCGGGGCGATCGGCTTCGGGCTGACCCGGGGCAGATCCCGACGGTAGGTGACCGGCGCCGCCTCCGCCCTGGCCGCCGGCTGGCCCGGGGCGGCCTGCGGCGCCCGCAGCTTGCGACGGATCGCGTCGAGGTCCGGCGGCGTGGCGGGACGGTTCTGGACCGGGCCCCGGTTCAGTTCCTCGATGATCCTCAGGTAGTCGTTTGGGTCGGCCATTCGCTGCCACTCCAGGCGCCCGAGAGGCGGCTATAACACAGGGGTTCGCCCCCCGGGGCCGTTCTCCTCCCGCCGGCGGCGTCTCTGCCCCCAAGGGGCGTGGGTATCGGGCGCTCGGGCGGGTTCCGGACTGGCTTGGGGCGCCCGCTAGGATCGCGTCGCGTCCGTCTCGGGGGCGTGCGCCCCGGCGGCGAGCGGGGGCGGGACGAAGACGTAGCGACACTCCTCGGCGTCCACCAGGCGGCGGATGCCGACCATGGCGATGTCGTCGCGCAGGTCGCCGCCGCTGTGGGCTCCCGCCGCCTGATACAGCGACGCCATCAGCCCCTCCGGCTCGGGATCCGCGCAGGCGGCGACCACCTCGGTGAGGCGGTCGGTGCCAAGCGTGTCCCTGCCATGCGGGCGGGCATCGGGGAGGCCGTCGGTGTAGAGGAGCAGCACGTCGCCGGGAGCCAGCTTGCTTTCGCCGATCGGGTAAGGCGCCGTGGAGAGCGAGTGGATCGCCGGGCCGTGTGCCTCCAGCAGCTCCACCCCGGCATCGGCGTGGCGGAGGAGCGGTGGCTCGTGGCCGGCGTTGGCATAGCACACCCGTCCGGTCTCACGGTCGAGCACCACCAGGAGCAGCGTCACCAGCGACTCGCCCTCGGCGAAGGAGAGGAATGTCTGCCGCACGCCGGCAAGCACTGTCTCCGGCTCTAGCGGCCGCGTGCCCAGCAGCGCCAGCGCCGACTGCTGCACGCGGAAGGCAACCACGGCGGCATCGAGGCCCTTCCCGCCCACGTCGCCAATCACCAACGCCACGAAACGGTCGCCCAGGTCGAAGATGTTGTAGAAGTCGCCGCCCACGTCCGCCTCTACCAGGGCCGGCCGGTAGGTGTGGGCGATGGCATAGCCGGGCACGCAGATTCTGCCGACCGGCTGCAGGGCGCTCTGGAAGCGGGCGGCGATCCGGTGCTCGCGCGCGTAGGCTTCCTCCGCCTGCCGGCGCGCCGCTTCCACCGCTTCCCGGGCCCGCTTCCTCTCCGTGATATCGTCGAGCACCGAGAGCACCCCGGTGACCCGGCCCTGCGCGTCGTGCAGCGGCGCTGCCCACACGCTCACCTCGATGGGGCTGCCGTCGCGCCGCTGGCGCGTCACCTCGGCACCGCTGATCACCTCGCCGGCCAGCACCCGGTCCATCAGGCCGCGAAACTCCGCATCCTTCGCCGGCGGCACGGTGGGCATCCGCTGACCAACCGCCTCCGACGCCCGCCAGCCAAACAGCCGCTCCGCGGCGCCGTTCCAGGCCGTGACGCAGCCCTGGGGGCTGAGGGTGACGATCGCCAGCGGCGAGGCGCGCACCAGGGCGTGGTAAGAGTCCGCCGTGCGCCGCACCCGGGAGCTGAGTGAACTGAGCAGTGCGGCCACGCCTAGGAAGAGCGCCAGCCGGATCAGATCGTCCACATGGTGTTCCGACAGCAGACCGGGCGGCTGGATGAACTGGTGGACCGACCAGGCGGAGAGCACGGTGGTCACCAGCCCGGGGCCGAAACCGCCGTACCAGGCGCTGCAGGCGACGGCGGCAAAGAAGAAGATGAAGATCGCCGGCTCGATCGCCGGCAGCAGTAGCAGGGTGAGCCCCAACGCGGCGGCGGCCAACGCCACGGCCGCCAGCCAGCGGAGCAGCGGGTGGCCCACGCGCGCGCGGGTTTCGGCACCGGGCAGTGTCGGCTCCGAATGCTCCTCGCCTTGCTGTTCGGCCGATGCCGCTCCCCGGTTGTGCGCCGAGGCCGGCCCCATCGGTAGTGGCAGCGCCATGGTTTCATCATAGGACATCCCGGGCGTAGAGTCAACGGCGACCGCCTACCTGCCCAACGCCAGTGGCGAGGGGCAACCCAGGAGGAGGGGGCCTCCCTGTGGAATCATCCGCTGGGCGCGCTCCGGAGATAGGGGCGCCCCGGGAGGAGTGGCGATCTTGGTGATACGAGCAATCGTCGTTTGGTTGGCCTGTTTGGGCTGGATTGGCGCCGGAGCGATGGCGGCTCCTGGTGACCGGGTGCCGCTGCCAAACGCCTCGTTCGAGCGCGGCGGCAAGGGCGGGGTGGATAGTTCCGCCAAGGCGGGTTTGGCCAGCCCCGGCGGCGCGGCGCTGCTAGGCCTGCCGGACGGCTGGAATGCCTATCAGTGGGGCAACCCTGCCGACAGCCGCTTCGCCGTGGCAGTAGAAAAGGGCGCCGGCCGCCGCGGCTCGAACGCGCTGCGTGCCCACAACCTGGACCCCTCGGCGCTGGCGGGGGTCTACACTCATGTTTCGCTTGCGGCCCGCACCTACCGGCTCACCGTGTGGGCGCGCGCCGAGAAGGGCCAGTGGGGCAAGGGTCGAGCCTACCTTGCGAATACCTACTCCCGACCGTTCCGAGTGGGAGACCGGTGGACGCGGCTGGTGGTCGAAACCACCCTCAGCCAGCCGCTGGAGCGCGCGGAGGTCAACGTCCAAAACGCTACCGGTCGTGTCGGCGTGCTGTGGTTTGATGACCTCGTGATCGAGGAGGTTCCCACCGCTCGTTACGACCTGGTGCCGGACACGCGCCCGCAGCGTCCGCGGATGCTCCTCTTCAGCCCGATGAACGTGAACTACCTGCGTGACACGGCGGCGGAGTGGGCCCAGCGCGGCTTGCGCGGCTTCCTCTTCGATGGCATCATGGCCAGTTG
>JAAZEB010000280.1 GCA_012512505.1 Armatimonadota bacterium
CTCCTGGGTGAGACGCCGGAGGCGGCGGAGCTGCGCCGGCGACTCCTGGTCAGGCTGCTGCCGATGATGGACCCGGATGGCGTCGCGCGCGGAGGCACGCGCCTCAACCGGCACGGCTATGACCTAAACCGCCACTGGGACCGCGTCGACCCGGACGACCCCGGCGCCTGCGCCTCGATGCCCGAGATCGCGGCTGCGAAGCACGCGCTCCGCGACTGGCTGGCGTCCGGCCGCCCGGTCGACCTCTTCCTCTCCTTCCACGATACCCAGGACGACGTGCTGATTCTGGCGCCGCCGCTGGTGGAGCACCCGTGCCTGCTGCGCCTCCTGGAGGAGATGCGCCGGATCGGCTTCGCCGGAGGGGTGCAGAACGCCGGGAGCATCAACGCCTCGACGGTGGAGACGGCGCTGCACGCGGAGTTCGGCATCCTTACCGGCCTGGTGGAACTGGGCACGGCCGACCTCCCCACCTACGGCCGCCCACCCACCGCCGAAGACCGCGTCCGCTTCGGCGCCGACCTGGCGATGGTCCTCGGCGGCCTCCGGCCGGGCAGGAGCCGGCCGGCTGCAGGACGAACGCTGGAGGCACGTTGGGAGGGTACCGCGATGGCTGACAAGATAGGCGTGGCAATGCTCTCGTTCGCGCACGTGCACGCGCCGGGGTATGCCGACCAGGTACAGAACAACCCCGATGCGGAGCTTGTGGCCGTGTGGGATGACGACCCGGCGCGCGGCCGGGCGGAGGCCGCAAAGCGCGGCCTGCCGTTCTATGCCGACCTGCAGGAGCTGCTGGCGCTGCCGGGCGTGCAGGGCGTGGTGTGCGACGCGCCGACCAACCTGCACCCGGCGGTCCTCATTGCCGCCGCCGAGGCCGGCAAGCACATCTTCACCGAGAAGGCGCTGACGATCGGCACGAAGGACGCCACCGAAGTGGTGGCGGCCGTGCGCAAGGCGGGCGTGAAGTTCATGATCTCGCTCCCGTCGCGCACGCGACCGGAGACCCTCTTCGCGAAGCAGGTGATTGACCAGGGCCTGCTGGGCGACATCACTGAGATGCGCGCTCGCATCGCCCACATGGCCGCCCTGGACCGATGGTTCCAGCCCGGACCCGACCATAGCGGCAGCACCTGGTTCGGCGACGAGGAAGCCGCGGGCGGCGGCGCCTTCTTCGACCTCGGCTGCCACCGCGTGGACGTGATGCGCTGGTTCCTCGGCGAGCCGAAGTCCGTGGTAGCGCGCATGAACAACTTCGCCGGCGCCTACCCGATCGACGACAACATGGTCGCCGTGGTGGAGTTCAAGAACAAGGCGCTGGGCATCCTCGACGTCTCCTGGGTGCACCGCTGCGGACCCAACCCGCTGGAGATCTACGGCACGCACGGTTACCTCGCCATCGAGGCCGGCCCAGGCCCGAAGGTGTGGCTGGAGAGCACGAAGCTGGACGCCGGGGGCATCCAGGGCGCGATCGCACCCACCAACCTCCCGGCCGCGCTCCCCACGCCGATGGTACAGTGGATCAACGCCATCAAGGACGGCACCCCGATGACCATCGACATCACCGACGGCTGGAACCTGACGCAGCTTCTGGAAGGGTGCTACACTGCCGCCCGTACGGGCCGGGCCTTCGAGTTCTGAGCACCGAGGGGCATGCTTGCTCCGCGAGAGCGACAGGATGGCTGAAGCCGATGAGGTTCCGGTAGATCCTCTGCGCCGTTCGTCGCCTGTCGCTCCCGGCAGGAACTACCACGAGGACGTCCAGGTCGCTGTCAGGACCCGTGCTGCCGCACGCGGCCGAGCCGAAGAGGATGATCCTCTCGGGCTGTGCCACCTGCACGATCCGACGCGCCAGCGCCTGAAGCACGTCCTCGCCAACCTACATTCCGCCCCTCCCGGCTGCGCTTCGACCCGATTCAGCCCTGCACGTCCATTCTACCCGTTCCGGGCCCACAATGGAATGGCCAGCCTGTCGCTGCGAGACGCATCGGTCGGCCACCCGTTCACCCGCGATGCCGGTGGCGGCGCACGATCTCCTCTTGCAGCGCGCGGTCGAGGGAGGTGAAGCGTGCCGAGTAGCCGCCGACGCGCACCATCAGGTTGGGGTAGTCCTCGGGGCGCTCCAGGGCGCGCTCTAGCTCGGCGACCGAGGTGGCGTTCCCCTGGAAGATCTGCCCGCCCCGCTCCAGGAACGACCGCAACACCGCCTTCATCAGCGCCGGCCGGGCCCACTCCGGGTCGACATCCCACATGGTGGTCGATCCGCCGGTGACCCCCTCCAGTGTCAGCGACGTGGAGGAGTTGATCGCCGCGGTGAGGCCCTGCGTCATTCCAACCGCCTGGGGCGTGAGGCCGTGGGCGACCGGCTGGCCGGCGCGTCGGCCGTCTGCCGTGGCTCCCAGCGCCTGGCCGATCATCGGCGTCCAGACGAAGTTGAAGATCATCGGCTTCACCCGCCCACCGAAGCGGTTGCGATAGCTGGCGAAGGCGGCGCAGATGGAGCGGAGGACGCGGTCGGTCATCGCGTCGGCGCCGGGGTGCTCCTGGCCAAACTTGGGCAAGGCGCGCAGGTAGCGGCGCAGCTCCTCGTACCCCTCGAAGTCCGCGCGCAGGGCGGCCAGCAGCTCCGCCGCCGTGCAGCGCTTCTCGACGAAGACCGCCTGCTGCACGCCGTAGAGGGCATCACCCGCGTTCGGGATGCCCACCGGCGCGCCGGCGTAGTCGTGGTAGCGGGCGCCGCCGTCGTGCATATTGCGGCCGCGGGCCACGCAATCGCCCACCAGGCTGGAGATAAGGTAGGCCGGCCGCCACTCCGCGAACGCCTCACTCCAGCAATCGAGCCGCCGGAAGAGGATGGTCAGCTCCCGCTGCAGCTCCGCCTCGTAGGCCTGGTACAGCTCCTCGAAGCTCGCGTAACCGGTGAGGTCGCGCTCCAGGGCCACGCGCCGCTTGCCGGTCACCAGGCACTCGCCGCCGGTCAGGACCAGCTCCACCGTCTTCGGCGCGTTGTAGGTGAAGCTGAAGTTCATGTCGCTGTTGAGGCCCTGGGGGCTAATCTCCATGCAGCCGCCGCACATGTAGAGCGGCGCGTCCGCGTCGGCGATCCCACCGTTGCGCATCGCCGGGAGGATGGCGTCGTCGTTCAGGATCTGGGCACGGTTCTTTCCCTCCAGCAGGTAGCGCACCGTCAGGTCGACGAAGTCGTCCGGGGCGCTGCGCGCCAGGCGCACGTAGACGGCCGGGTGCGTCTGCTCCAGCCACATGAAGGACTCGATCACGATCCGCGAGAGGGCGTTCCCCGCCCACTCGCCATTGGGATCCACCCCGCCGACGACGATCGTCTCCACCCAGCCATCGATTGGGAAGAGGCGCTCGTGGAACTTGAGGAACAGCTCGTCGATTAGCTCCCGTGCCTCGTCGAGGGTAATGGCGCCGGCGTCCAGGTCGCGCTCCAGGTAGGGGCCCAGGAAATAGTCGAAGCGCCCCGGCCCGTTGCCGCCGTAGGGGTTCTCGAACATCACCGCCAGGTGCTGGAAGTGGAAGGCCTGCACCGCCTCGCGGAAGGAGCGCGCCGGGTGCGCCGGCACGCGCCGGCAGATCTCCAGCAGGCGGGCCAGCTCCGCACGCTCCGCCGGGCTGTCCGTCTCCGCCAGGCGCGCCTCCAGGGCGGCGAGGTGCCGGTCGTTCCATTCCAGGACCGCCTCCCAGGCGATGATCGCGCCTTGCAGGAACTGGCGCGCCTTCTCGTCGGGGGCGGAGGCCAGCGCCTGCCGGAGGTCGGCGAGGATGCCCAGGACGCCCTTGGAGAGGACCTGGTCCCATTGCCAGCCGATATGCCCGGGCGCGGCACCATCGCCGATCAGGAAAGCGCCGCCCTCGGGGCTTACCAGCGCCTCGTTCTCCGGCACGCGCTGCCGCACCAGCTCCGCGGCGTGCGGCGCCACGGTGTAGTCGGCCCAGCGGGGCTCGTCAGCCAGGCCGCCCCACTGCACGCACTCGGCCCCGGGGCAGCCCTGGTAGATCGTTCCCACCAGGCGCTCCTCCGGGAAGAGGCGCACCGGCTCATTCACCAGGGCGTAGGCGAGGGAGCGTGCTTGCCGCTCCCAGAGGGGCAGGTCGGCGTAGAGATCAAAGAAGGCGTGCGTCCAATGGCGCGCCTTCGGGCTCTCCTTCGGCCCCCGTGCCCGCGCCTCGATCGCCTGTCGCACCCGCTCGATCCGCGCCCGATCTACCCCTGTCACCTGCATTAGCCGGCTCCTCTCCCGCACTGGGCAAGCCGGTCGCTGCCGGCCCCCAGACCACTACCAGCCGCCATTATAGCAGGCGACGGCTCCCCGCGCAAGCAAACGGAGGCAACAGACCGGAGTGCCCGAGCCATCGGGCTTCGGCGGTTAGGAAGCCGCATTGCTGCGGCGCTCCGCCACTCTTCCGGGAACTGGCCGGAGTGCCCGAGCACTCGGGCTTCTCCGAGCTGGAAAGCCGCATCGCTGCGGCGCTCCGCTGCTCTTCCCCGGGGATCATCGGAGTGCCCGAGCAACCGGGCATCCTATCCGGATACGTTCTTAGCGCCCCGGAGCCTGGAGGGACGCCTCCTATACCGAGGTAAGACCGCGGTCGGAGCGCCGGCGGCTTGCCGGCAAGCCCTGTCCGTTGGCGTCCTTCTCGCTTCAAGCGGGGGCCGGCGGGGCGCCGGCGCTCCGGCCAATCGGCGTTGGAGATACCTCCTACACCGAGGGCATGCCGCGCGGCGCCTACTGGTAGTTGGCCGGGTCTGGGTCTGGGATCTCGCGCGTGATCTGGAACGGCTCGGTTGGCACGTCCTTGAAGCGCAGCACCCAGCCGCCGTACTCTGGATCGAGCCAGCCGAAGTTATCCCAGGTCTGATACATCGGCTTGCCGTCGCCGCCGGTGCAGAGCAGGTAGCGGGCGAAGGCGGCACGGCCGGCGCGCAGGAAGCGGCGGTCCTCCGTCAGATCATACGCCAGGTGGAAGAGAAGCGCCATCTGCGTGTAGTACCAGGCGCCGCGCGAGTAGCGCACGTAGAAGAGGAAGCTCCCCAGACCCTCCTCCTGCGGCAGCATCGACTCGGCGTAGACCGAATCGGCGATTGCCACCACCATCTGGGCGGCATCCACATCGCCGGTCAGCCGGTAGTACTCGTAAATGTTGGCGGCGTACATCGAGTTGAGACCGGCGGAGATGCAGCGCCAGTTCTCGTAGGTGGGCTGGATGTAGGCACCCCGCCGCCAATCCACCACGTGCTTTGCCTGATACTCCAGGTCGAGGTAACGCTTGGCCCCCTCCCGGAAGCGTCGGTCGCCGGTCACCTGCCAGGCGCGCAGCAAAGTGAGCATCGCCCGCGCCTGCTGCCTTGCCTCAGGCGAACCCCAGCCGGCGCGGGTGCGCAGGATGTACTCCGCGTTGGCGAGGCCGGCGGCACGGCTGTCCGGGTCACCCGTCATCCAGTAGTGCAGCAGCAGCGATTCGCCGATCTGGAATGCCGGCCACTTGGCGTTGCCGCCGTGAACCGAGTGGTCGATCCCGAGGGCGCAGGTGAGGCCGCCCCACTCCGCCGCGTCCGGGTGATCGGGCGGGAGGTGAACCGTATCGACGTCGGCGATGTGGCGGGCGATCTCGAAGCTGCGCTCGATCCAGCGCGGATCGCCCGAGACCAGGCCAAAGTTGAGGGCCCCCTGCACCATCGCCCAATAGCCGTTGCGCCACTGGCCGTTGGTGTAGGGCATGTCGCCGAAGTCGCGAATGCCAAACCGGCCGGTGAGGCGCGCGGTGCTCACGTCGCCATAGCGGGTCTGCACCCACTCCTTCAGGCGGGGCTGGTTTTCGAACCAGCGGGGGTCGAGCACGTTCACGCCGCCGCTGCGGCAGAACCAGTCACGGTCGAACAGGCGCGGCGGCTCGTCCGCCAGCAGGCCAAGCGCCTGGGGCGCCTCGGCCGGCGGGTTCGCCTCGGCCGGCCAGAAGGAGAGCCAGAGGTCGTGCCGCTTCGCCTCGCCGAAGCGGGGCCGGTAGGCGGGCACCTCTTCCGTGGGGGCGAACAGGGCCACCTCCAGGCGCCCATCGGCCACGGCCAGCGCCTTCGGATACTGCTGCCAGAAGCGCCACACCGAGGCGTGAACCCCGCCCTCGCCACCGACGGCGGCCAGCCAGTTCGCGGCGTGCTCACCCTCCACCGGTGGCTCGCCCGCCCCGGTGAGGCGGTAGTGCCCGGCGTC
>JAAZEB010000281.1 GCA_012512505.1 Armatimonadota bacterium
GGGCACCCGCCGGCAGGCGTCGGCGATCAGGTCATTGCCGTAGGCCACCTCTCCGGTCTGCGCCCCGGTGAACTGGAAGACGAACGCGCCGCGGATGTTCAGCCGGCGCATTTCGGCCGCCAGCTCTTCCGGCTCGCCCTGCGGGATGACGTAGTCGGCGTGCCGGCCGATGTGCGCGTGGCAGTCCAGCAGCACCTCGCCAGAAAGCCGCTCGCCCAGGAGACACTGCTTGTGAAGCGGGCTCATTGTGCTCCCTCCATCAGCCGCCGAAGGTTGCCGGCCAGGACCAGCGCTCGCTCACGGGTGGTCAGGTCGGCCATGGTCACCATACCGAGGGCGAGGCCCACGCTTCGCCACGGCGTGCGGCTGCCGTAGATCAGCCGCTCCGCCCCCCAGTGCTGCGCGACGAACTCCAGCGAGCGGTAGTTCCACATCCCCGAGGTCTCCAGGTGGAGGTTGGGGAAGTCGTCCATCAGCCCGGGGAAGACGCGGCAGCCGGCGCGCAGGCGGAACTCGCAGAGGATGACCGGCAGGCTCGGGTGGGCGGCCAGCAGGAAGCGGAGCGCCTCCCAGTCGGTGTCGTCCACGCCGGCGGCCGGGTTGGCGCCGAAGTCGACGAACAGGGGCAGCCGCCGCTCCGCCAGCGGACCGAAGGTGCCGGCGCGTGTCATCTCGCGCAGGGAAGTGTCGTAGCCGGCCGGCAGCGAGCCGAAGCGGGGGAAGGCGGAGAAGCAGCGCACCCCCTGCCGCACGGCCGTCTCGATGTACTCCTCGAACAAGGGATACTCGCGCGAGGCTCTGGAGAGGAGCGCCCAGCAGGCGTGCAGCCGCGGCTGGCCCTCCAGCAGGCGCATCGTGGCGGCGTTCCCATCGATCGGGTGGGAGAGCCGCCCCAGGTTGTGGTGTACCACCGCCTCGGCGATCCCCTTCTGGGCCATCTCCTCCAGCAGCGTCTCGGCATCATGCCCGTAGAAGTCGGGCGCCACCGGGTGTTTTCCCCGGCCGACGTAGCAGAGGGCATCCACTACCTCGGGCAGGGCTGTGAAGGCTTCCGCCTGCATTGCGTACCTCCGGGTGAACGTGAAACGCGCGGCGGGGTACCGGCTGGCGTTTCGCGTTTCACCCTTCACGAAGCGCGTTCTCAACCATTGCGGCCAGGCGCGCCACAATCTCGTCGACCAGCTTCCGCCCTGTTTCCGGGGAGGCATGCGCGCGTGGGTCTTGCCCGTAGATGGCGTAGAGCGGGTGCGTCGGGTCGTGGGTGCTGCCGGCGCTGCGGGGCGTCTCCGGCATCGCTACGCGCTCCGGGTCGCGGCCCTCCACCAGCCGGTCCATCTGCACCCAGGCCGGGTTCAGCTCCAGGGCGATGCTCGTCTCGTATTTGGCGGCGTGGTCACCGCCCATTGTGTCGCCCGGCAACGGCGTGGTGATTTCCGGCTCCGTCAGGCCGATGAAGCGGGTACCCTGGTTGCGCGCCTCCGCCTCCTCCGCCAGCCGGTGTACCATCGCCACCTGCTCGCCCGCGTAGTGGCCGGTGAGGACCACCACCACGCGGAACCCGAAGCGCGCCAGGTGGTCGAGGGTTGCCTCCAGGATCGGCCGGATCGGCTCCTCCGGGAGGATGATTGTCCACTTGTAGCCGATGTGCCCGCCACCGGTGCCGTAGTAGAACGTCGGGAGCACGACGCCGCCCGTCCGCTCGGCCGCGCGCAGGCAGAGCGCGTGCGCCTTGATGGCATCGAAGCAGACGGGCAGGTGCCAGCCGTGGTGCTCGAACGTCCCCAGCGGCACGTAAGCCACCGGCGCCGCGTCGAGGACGGCCTCCAGGTCGTCCGGACGCATCTCCTCCCACCGGCCGTAGGGCTTGCGCATTCCGACCCCCATCGGGTGGGGCAGTGTGGGAGTAGGAGTATGGAAGTCCGGGGGTGGCGGCGAGGGACTGCCAGGGCCGCTCACCCCCATACCCCACACTCCTACACGACTGCTACCAGCCCACCGCGCCCGTGGAGGGGAAGAACGCGCCTAGCACCTTGTTGATGCCGGCAGCGACACGGTCGCAGTCGTTCTCGGTCCACCACTGGTTGACGCCGATGAAGACGGCGCGGCCCAGGAGATCGAGGGCGCGCGGGCACATGTCGGGCGAGTAATCCTGGCCGAGGCCGGCGTTCTTCTCGCAGGTCCAGGGGCAGCCATCGGGCGTGGCGCTCTTGCGCTCCATGATGTGCTGCCAGTAGGCGAAGATGTGCCAGTCGCGCGCGGTCTTGCCGCCGCGGGTGTGAGCGCCGATCCCCTCGGCGTTGAGCGCCTCGGCGGTTGCCTCGGCGGTCGGGCCGTCTGGCGCGAAGTAGATCAGGTTGTAGCCGACCTCGCCATCTGGGTCGCGCACCTGCTGGGGCGTGACCCCCTCGAAGTGGTTGAGTTGGCGGACGATCTGGCGCTTCACCTTCTGCCAGCGCTTCACCTGGTCCGGCATCTTCCGAAGCTGCGGGAGGTTCACCGAGCCTTCGAGCTCCGAGAGCTTGTAGTTGTAGCCGGCGAACAGCTCGCCCTCTTCCTGCTCCACCGCGTAGCGGTCGGGCCGCCAGCAAGCGCCGGTGTCATGGTTGTTCTGGGCGCGGATGTAGAGGTGATGATCGTGCGTCAGCACCAGGCCGGCCTCGCCGCCGCCGGTGATCTTGTAGCTGCTGATGGAGAAGCAGCCCAGGTCGCCGATGGTGCCAAGGCGCTTCCCCTTGTAGGAGCCGCCACACGCCTGCGCCGTATCCTCGATCACGATCAGATTATGCTTGCGCGCTAGCGCCATGATCGGATCCATGTCGGCGCAGGTGCCGATCATGTGCACCGGCACGATCGCCTTGGTGCGCGGGGTGATCTTGCGCTCCACGTCTTTCGGGTCGAGGGTCAGCGATTCGTCGATGTCGGCGATCACCGGGATGGCGCGCGCCGTGACCACCTCCGCCACCGTGGCGAAGAAGGTGTAGGCGGGCACAATCACCTCGCACCCGGGGCCCAGGCCGGCGGCAACGTAGGCGGTGTTGAGCGCCGAGGTGCCGGAGTTGACCGCCAGGGCATACGGCACATCGAAGAGCTGGCAGGCCAACTCTTCCAGCATCTTCACCTTGGACGGGCGCGGGTTGTAGTAGCGGGAGAGCATCGGCGAGGTATCCGGTTCGCGGGCGATCGCTGCCGCGATGGCCGCCTTCGTCTCCTCGCTGAAGCCCCAGGTGTCGGCCAGCTCCATGAACTCCTCGACACCGATCTTGCCCGGGCCCACGCCTTCCGTGGTAGGCATCGCCTGCGGCCCGCCATTGATGGCCAGGGTATCGGCTGGAACTGATCCTCTCATCTATATCCTCCTCACGATCTCCGGCGTGTTGTAGTGGAGCAACGTGCGCCTGCCGTTGCCCCGGCCGAGTTGTCACCCAACGTAGGATTAGGGGCACGCCAGCGGTGCTCCCACCGCCCTCCCCGGGCTGCCACAAGCTGGCGAACCCCGAAGGGGTCTTACAACACAGCCCAGGGCTTAGAGCCCTGGGTACCCACACGGCCCGGATCCGCCAACCTTGAAAGGGCTGCACCGGCCGGCGTGTGGAACCCTTTTCAGGGTTCGGAACCCCCTCGCCCGGGGGTGATCCCAGGGTGCGGCACCCTGGGCTGTGCTGTGCGATCCCTTTGGGGTCGCGGCCCGATGGCAATGTCGCTTGGCCGATACGGCTCCTCCCCCGGGCGGCACGGAGGCCGGCATCCAGGTAGAGCCGCTATGCGCGTGATGGGCGCCCCATCACTCCGTCACTCTATTACTCTGACGCGTTACTCTGACGCCCCCAGTGCGCTGCGGATCACAAACTCCAGGGCGGCCACGGTATCGGCGTAGTCGGTGCTGTGGCCGCCATCCTCCCGATAGATCAGCAGCACCTGGCGGCCGATCTGCTGCAGCACCTTCGCCAGGCGGAGCACGCTGTGTGGCGGCACGACGTCGTCCTTTCCGCCGACGGTGAAGGCAACGGGCATCGTGAACGCCTCCGGCCAGTACTCGGCGCTGCGCCGCTTATACTCCAGCGGCACCTCCGCCTTGGTGCCGCCGAACGACTCCCGGATCGCGTCCTGGAAGTTCTCGTACTCCAGGTGGTTGGCGGTGCCATTCTGGCTACTGACGCCCGCGATCAGCTCCGGGTGCCGCGCGGCGAAGGTGAGCGCCGAAGACCCGCCCATCGAGCCGCCGACCAGGAATACCTTGCCGACGCGGTGCCGCTGGCGCACCTCAGTGAGGATCTGCACCAGGTCGGCCTCCGCCTTCGGCCCCATCCAGGAGGTGGGGGCGCGGTAGTCGGGTGAGATGAAGATCATCTGGTGCTTCAGCGCCACGTCGCGCGCGCCGCGCGTTTCGTCGCGCGGGTCGCGCACGTACTGCCAGCGGTCGGAGCCGTGCCCATGCAGCGCCACGAGGAGGTGGTGCTCCCGCGCCGCGTCGAACTCCGCGGGCAACATCTCCACGTAACGCTGCGTGGTGCCGTCGATCTGCGCCGTGAAGGTGATCTCCTTTGGCGCTCCCCACTCCCCGGCCCCTGCCGCGGCCGGCAAGGCGATCAGGATCGCAAGCATCCGCATCGGTTGCATCGAAGCCTGGCGGGCGCCGAACCGCGTTCGGCCCAATGCCGGACGCGCGCGCCCGCTCTCTCCCTGCAAGCATCTTCCCCAAGCGGTCGGGCTCTTCCTTCAGGACATGCCCCCGGAAGGAACGTCGGCCTGGAGCCCACCAACGGCGGCGAGGAGTTCCAGAGCACTCGCGCCAGCGCGGAATGCAGCACGTGATCCCTGCCCGGGCCACCCCCGGTCTGCCAGCGCCTGCTCCAGGTGACAGATGGCGGCCGCCTCGTGCAGCAGTGCGCGTGGCTGGTTGGCCTGGTTCGACGGGGTCGGCCGGCGCTCCCGGCGGGGGCATGCCGGCGAGGAGTTGCCGGACCGGCGCGGAATGCAGAGCTGGCTTGAGGCGCCTTGCGGTCGGCCCGAGGGGAACGCCGAGACGCAAGAAACCCGAGGCGAACCGCAGGGACATCCCCTCAGCGGCCTCTGCGTCCCTCGGCGCCTCTGCGTTCGCCGGGGGCTCCGTCGAGGACGACGACGAGGCCGAGAACGATGGGAGTTGAGGTATGAGCCATACCGTATCGCGCGCGTTCATCTCGTTCCGCATTGGGACGCCGCTCTGGATGCCCGAGGAGCGGTTCCGGGAGACGCTGTCGCTCCTGGAGGAGCACCGGGGCGTCACCGACGAGGTGACCTTCTTCACCTCGGAGACGCACCCGCCGCTGCCGCTTCCCGTCATCGAGGAACGGGCGGCGCTGCTGGCCCGGCGAATGCCCGAAGTGCGCCGCCTCGGCTACCGCACCGGCATCAACGTCCTCTCGACCGTCGGGCATCACAACGAGAACCTCCCGAACTCCCTGTCGGGCAACTACACCCCGATGACCGACATCGACGGGAGCGTCTGCCGCGGCTCCTTCTGCCCGAACGACGAGCGCCTGCGCGAATACATCCGGCGTCTGTATGAACTGGTGGCGATGGCGGAGCCCGACTACCTCTGGATTGACGACGACGTGCGCCTGTGGGGCCACATGCCGATCCGCTGTGGCTGCTTCTGCGACACCTGCCTGGCCCTTTTCGCGCAGGAGTCGGGCACGCGCTACACGCGCGACTCGCTGCGGCAGGCGCTGGGCAGCGGGCCGCTGGAAGGCAAACTGGCGCTGCGCAGGGCGTGGCTGCAGCACAACCGGGAGACGATGGCCCGCCTCTTCCGCCTGATCGAGGAGACGGTTCACCGGGTGAAGCCGGGCCTGCCGCTCGGGTTCATGACGGGCGAGCGCTACTTCGAGGGGTACGACTTCGACGCGTGGGCGGCAATCCTGGCCGGCCCGGAGGGCGCCGAGGTGCTGTGGCGCCCGGGCGGAGGCTTCTACAGCGACGAAGCACTCGCCGGCCTGATCGGCAAGGCGCATGACATCGGCCGGCAGGTCTCGCTGCTCCCGGAGAGCGTGCGCTGCATCGAGTCGGAGATCGAGAACTTCCCCTACCAGCGCCTGAAGAAGAGCGCGCGCACCACGGCGCTGGAGGCGGCGGCCCACATCGCGGCCGGCTGCACCGGCGCTGCGTTCAACGTCCTCTCGATGTACGACGAGCCCCTCGACGAGTACCGGCCGCTGGTCGCCCACCTGCGCGAGACTCGGCCCTTCCTCGACCTGCTGGTGCGCACCTTCGGTCGGTATCAGCCCGTCGGCCTCCACACCGGGTGGGGGAAGGAGACGTTCGCGGCGGGCAACGCGGTGCAGGGGGACTGGTTCGAGTCGAGCCCCTGGAGCGCCAGCGCCCATGCGGCGGAGGTGCTGGAGATCGGCATCCCGGTGGCTTACTCACCCGGGCAGGCGCGGGTGACGGCGCTCTCGGGCGAGAGCGCCTACGCGATGACCGACGAGGAGATCCGGCGCATCCTCTCCGGGGGGGCCCTGCTGGACGCCCAGGCGCTGGAGGCTCTGAACGCCCTGGGTTACGAGGAGCTGACCGGATACCGGGTGGAGCGCTTCGTCCACGAGGACTGCATTGAGGTGCTGACCGGGCACCCGCTGAACGGGGAGTTCGCCGGACGGCGGCGCGATGGCCGGCAGTCCTTCTGGAAGTGCCCCGCCGCCGTGCTCGTGCCGACGCAGGAGGGCGCGCAGGCGCTGGCGCGCATGGTGGACTACGGCGACCGCGAGGTGGCGGCGTGCTGCCAGGGCGTCTTCGAGAACCGGTTGGGCGGTCGCGTCGGCGTGGCGGGCTACTACCCCTGGCTCTTCCTGCAGAGCCTGTCGAAGTCGACGCAGGTAAAGCGGCTGCTACGCTGGCTCTCGCGCGAGACACTGCCGGGCTTCGTAGCGACCTTCCACAAGGCGACCCTCTGGCTGCGCGAGCCGGAGTCGGGCCTGCTCGCCGCCGCCGTCCTCAACGCCTCTCTCGACCCGGCGGAGGGCCTGACCCTCCTCCTCCGCACGCCCCACGAGCAGGCACGCGTCTACGACATGCAGTGCCGGGAGACGACCATCACGGCATCAGGTGTCGATGGGCCCTACCGGCGCTTCGTGCTTCCGCCCATCGGGGCATGGGAGATGCGCATCGTCGTAGCTCAGTAGCTCAAGAGGAAAGACGGAGGGCGGGCGAAGCCGGCCGGCCGCCCCGGTCATTCGCGGTCGCGTCAGTAGCCGGGCCGACGCCGCGGATCCGCAACGGCTTGGGTCCGGTGAAGGACCGGGTCCAAGGCGACGGCGAGGAGCGGTTCCAGCTTCGACAGCAACGGCGAAAGGTCCAAGGTCAAACACATCCATCTAAGGTGCCACTACCCGTAACCGCGCCCTGGCACCGGGAGCGCGGTCGCACAATCACACCTATTCAGGACCATTCGCCCGGCCCGCTGGTTCAGCCCCTAACCACGGAACTGTTCCCCACCGATGCCCCCGCCCCCGGAAGGAACCGGCCGGCTCGGGTGGAAAGCATCGGTGGGGGCCGGCACCACACCGGCCGCCAGGGAGCCAGCCGAGCTGATGAGCTATGCCACCGCACGCAGTCGCACCGCCAATGGGGAGGCCAACAAGCTGTACCCCGAGGACCGCGCCATCCATGAGTGGTACCGCTTCGTGCTCTCCTTCCCGCCGCACCTCGTGCGTGAGTACATCGAGCGCTTTGCGATCACTCCAGCGCAGACCATTCTCGATCCATTCTGCGGTACTGGTACCGTCTTGGTAGAGGCGAAGAAGCGAGGCATCGCGAGCGTAGGCATTGAGGCGAACCCGGTGGCGCACTTTGCCAGCCAGACCAAGGTGGACTGGAGCCCTGATCCGGATCAACTCGCGGAGCATGCATGCCAGGTTGCCCGCGAGGCCAGCGCGCAGCTTGAGGCCGAGGGCGTAGAGGACATCCCTCTGCTCCAATCGCGCACAGAGGGCACGCAGCGCTTGCGCCAACTCCTGCCTGAGAGAGAGGGTCTGCTCCTCAAAGGCTCGATCAGCCCCCGGCCGCTTCACAAGACTCTCGTCCTGCTGGAGTGTCTGGAGCGCAAGCGTCAGGATGCCTTTTACGCCCACGAGCGGCTGGCCCTGGCGAAGGCGCTCGTGGGCCCGATCGGTAACCTGCACTTCGGACCTGAGGTAGGCGTTGGCGCTCCCAAGCCGGATGCGCCAGTGGTCGCCCCTTGGCTCGCCAACGTGCTGGCGATGGCTGATGATCTCCGCCGCTGGCAGACCGGCGCGGGGTGCCCGGCGGCGGTGCACCTTGCCGATGCCCGGTCGCTGGGGGATGTGTTGGCTCCGATGTCGGTCGATGCCGTTATCACCTCGCCCCCCTATCCTAATGAGAAAGACTACACCCGCACTACGCGCTTGGAGTCTGTGCTCCTTGGGTTCATCGGCTGCAAGGCGGAGTTGCGGGCGCTCAAGAGTGGCTTGGTGCGGTCCAACACGCGAGGCGTCTACCAGGACGACAACGATGACCGGTGGGTGGCCGCCCACCCGGAGATCCAGCGCCTTGCAGATGCCATCGAGGCGCGGCGGGTGGAGCTAGGCAAGACCTCAGGCTTCGAGCGCCTCTATGCCCGGGTCACGCGCCTTTACTTCGGTGGTATGGCACGGCATCTGGCAGGGCTGCGGATGCTCCTGCGTCCCGGCGCGCATCTGGCCTACGTTGTCGGTGACCAGGCATCCTACCTGCGAGTGATGATCCGCACGGGTCAGCTTCTGGCCAGTATCGCGGCGTCGCTCGGCTATGAAGTGGTAGGCATCGACCTGTTTCGCACTCGCTTGGCCACCGCCACGCGGGAGCAGTTGCGCGAGGAAGTTGTCATTCTTCGCTGGCCGGGCGATACCTGAGGCGCTGCAGGCCCGCTCGGCATAGGTCTGTGGCCCGATCTGCCAGCGGGAGGGAATCGATGCGCCAGCACGAGCGCGGCGGGAAACTGAACCGGTACACCCAGATCATCGAGCGGATCTTTCTGGCCCGCCACACGCCTGGAGCACGGGAGGTCAGCTTCGACCGTGAGGACCTCGTCTCGGCTGCCCAGGCGTTGGGCGTGTCGCTTCCCAAGAACATCGGCGATGTGGTCTACACCTTCCGCTATCGATCTGCCTTGCCGGAAGCGATTCGGGCACTGGCTCCCGAGGGAACAAGCTGGATCATTCGTCCGGCGGGCCGTGGGCGGTACCGATTCGTCGCATCCGAGGTAGCTCTGATCACCCCCTCCGAGGCGATGGTGGAGACGAAACTGCCGGATGCCACCCCGGGGGTGATCGCCAGGTACGCCCTCAGTGATGAGCAGGCGTTGTTGGCCCGGATCCGCTACAACCGCCTGGTTGACATCTTCACCGGTGTGACCTGTTACTCATTGCAGAGCCACCTGCGGACCACTGTGCCTGGTCTCGGCCAGGTGGAGACCGATGAGGTGTATGTGGGGGTGGACCGACGGGGCGTGCAGTACGTTTTCCCGGTTCAGGCGAAGGGCGGGCGTGATCGAGTGAGCATCGTACAGATCGAGCAGGACGCGGCCATGTGTGCCGCCAAGTTTCCGTTGTTGGTGCGCCGGCCGATCGCCGCTCAGTTCATGGAGGCTGATTTGATCGACCTCTTTGACTTCGAGGACGGCGATGATGGGATCGCCCTCGTCTCGGAGAAGCACTACCGCCTCGTGCCGCCCGATGAGGTGACGGACGCTGATCTGGAGGCCTACCGGTTGCGGCAGCCGTAGGCCTTTGGGATGGAGACGATGGCGATGAGGACCCTCCTTTCCCTGGTGATAGGTCTGAGCGTGCTGCTGGGGTGGGTGGGGGAAGTGGCGGCCACTGCCCGCGCGCGGGTGACACGCTTCCAGGCGCTGAAGGCGATTTGCCTGGAAGGAGAGACGCTGCGCGTGCTGGTGCTGCCGGAGCGTGGCGCCAACCTGATCTCCCTCTTCGATAAGCGCACCCGGCGCGAGTGGATCTGGCAGAACCCCTGGGACCGCTACCGCAAGGTGCGCTACGCCTCCAGCTTCCTCGACGCCGACGTCAGCGGTTTCGACGACTGCTTCCCCACCGTTGGCCAGCAAGCCTACCCGGCGGCACCCTGGAAGGGCGTGGTCATCCCCGACCACGGCGAGCTCTGGAGCCTCCCCTGGAGCTACCAGATCCGCGGCGGCAGCGTGCGCCTCTGGGTGCGCGGCCGGCGCCTGCCCTACCGCTTCGAGAAGCAGATCCGCCTGGTCGACCCCGGTCGCGTGGAGATCTCCTATCAGGTCACCAACCTCTCCGACCATCCGCTGGAGGCGATCTGGGCCGCGCACGCGCTGGTGGCGGTGCGGCCCGGCATGGATGTCTTCCTCCCGGAGGAGGCGCGCTTCCAGGAGGATCTTTCGCCGTGGTCGCTCGACCGGCGCTTCGGCCTCGGCTGGATCCGCCTCGGCGGGCCCGAAACGAAGTCGTGCAAGAAGGCGTTCACCGAGCGGCTAACCGAGGGGTGGGGCGGCTTCTACGATGGCACGACGGGCGACTTCCTCCTCTACACCTTCCCCGTCGCCAAGGTGCCGTACCTGGGCCTGTGGATCAACCAGGGAGGCCTGGTGGCGCGCGGCCACCGGCACTACAACGTCGGCCTGGAGCCCACCAACGGCGGCGAGGAGTTCCAGCACTCGCGCCAGCGCGGAATGCAGCACGTGATCCCTGCCCGGGCCACGGAGACCTGGTACCTCCACCTCACCTGTGGCAAGAGCACCCGCCGTGACCTCCGCGCCCGCGTGCGGCAGGCCCGCTGAGGCGCTCCTGACCCGGGGAAGGATCCCGCCTCGGCCGCCACGAATCCGAGGAAGCAGATAGCCCGAACGCCTGCTTGCTGCCAGTGCTGACGGGCGGTAAGGCAGGGCACGCCAGGCATGGAGGAGTTGTTCCGGGCGCACGAGGAGACCCCCCTGGATTCGGTGGTGGCCGAGCAAACAGCCCGGGA
This sequence comes from Armatimonadota bacterium, assembly GCA_012512505.1. Taxonomy (GTDB): domain Bacteria; phylum Armatimonadota; class JAAZEB01; order JAAZEB01; family JAAZEB01; genus JAAZEB01. The sequence goes on from JAAZEB010000281.1 coordinate 10,990, forward strand.
AGGCCCGGGGGGCGCGGACACTTTGAACCGGCTGGCCGGCCGCCTGGAGGCGGTCTACCACGCGCTGCCCCTGGCGATGGTGGTGCTCAGCCTGGAGGGCTGCATCGAGCTGTGGAACCCGGCCGCCGAGCGCATCTTCGGCTGGCAGCCGGAGGAGGTGGCCGACTGGCCCCTTTCCGTCCTGTTGGCGGGGGACTTCGAGGGGCTGCGTCGGCTGCTGGCTGCCGCCCTGGCGGGAGAGGCGACTACCGGGGTGGCGCTGAGCTGGTGGAGCCGCGGGGGCGCGCGCGTCGATACCATCGTCTCGGTAGCGCCGCTGCAGGAAGCGCCCGGGCACATCAGCGGCATCCTGGTGTTGATGGCCGATGTCACCGCGCAGCAGCGGCTTGAGGCCCGCCGCGTGGCGGCCTACCGCATCGCCGTCGCGCTCAGCCGGGCGGGGAGCATTCACGACCTGTGCTACCACATCCATGCCGAACTCAGCACCGTTCTCGACGCGGGCAACATCTACCTGGCTTACTATGATCCGGATCAGGATCTGCTGATATTCCCTTATTTCCGCGACGAGCACTACCCGTTCAGCCACGTCCAATCGCAGCACACTGTCATTGCCAAGAAGCCCGGCCGGGGGGTCACGGAGTACGTGATGCGCACCGGCCGCTCGCAGCTCCTCGACGGCCCCGCGGTGCGCGCTCTTGCTGCTCGCGGCGAGATCGACCTCAGCGAGTGCGGGCCTCTGCCGCGGGTGTGGCTGGGCGTGCCGCTGAAGACGGGCGGCCGGGTGATCGGCCTCATTGCCGTGCAGAGCTACACCCGTGGCGATGCCTACACGCCGGACGACCTGGAGTGCCTGGAGCTTATCTCCGGTCAGATCGCGGCGGTGATCGAGCGCAAGCGCGTGGAGGATGCGCTGCGGCAGGAGTGCCGCAAGGCGGAGGAGGCCTACCACCGCGAGCACCGGATTGCCACCCGCTTCCAGAGCGTGCTGCTGCCGCCTTTCCACGCCCAGATCGCGGGCTACGAGGTGGCCCATGCTTATCACCCGGCCCTGGTGGAGGCGGATGTCGGCGGCGACTTCTTCAACGTCTTTCGCATCGATGAGCACCGCCTGGGGTTGGTGATCGGCGACGTGGGCGGCAAGGGGCTGGAGGCGGCCGTGGTGGCGGCGCGGGTGCAGCAATCGATTGTCGCGCTGGCGGTCAACGAACGGCGCTCGCCGGCTACCGTGCTCGACGCGATCCGCCGGGTGATCTCCGCGGTGGAGGAAGCCGATCTGTTCGTCAGCGTCTTCTTTGCCATCCTAGAGCGGGCGACGGGGCGCCTCTGCTTCGCGTGTGCTGGCCACGAGCTGCCGCTGTTGTGGCGCGCCAGCGTGCGGCGAGCGTTCTTCCTGCCCGCCGATGGCCCGGCCCTGTGCGGGATCCTCGCGCCCCCGCACGTCACCCAGGAGACCACCCTGGAGCCCGGCGATCTCCTCTTGCTCTACACCGACGGGCTCCCCGATGCCCGGCCGGCGCGAGGCACCCCGCCGCTGGGGGTAAATGCGCTTCCGGCGCTCCTCGCCGCCTTCCAGGAGCAGAGCGTGGCTGCGCTGACCGAGGCGATGTGCCAGGAGGCGATCCGCTTCAGCGCCGGCCAACTCCGTGACGACGTTGCCGTCCTCGCCATCCGGCGGCACCCCGCCGAAGGCGGCGACGGCCCGCGCGCGCTGCCGCCGCGCTGAGCCATTGGCGCTGCCCGCGCCGGCGTTCGTGGCGATGGCGCTTCCCCCGGTGATCGGTGCGCTACCATGCAAGAGCAGGCGGAGCGGATTGAGAGTGCCGTAGGGAAAGCGAACCTCTCCTGGCGAGGGGTAGCGGTGGCGGTTGTCCTCGGCGTGGTGCTGCTGCTGCTGGTGGACGTGGCGGTGCGCTACACCGAGCTGATCACCGGACGCTACCTCACTTCCGGTGTGCCGCCGATCCCCGCGTTTGCCGCCATCCTGCTGCTGGTGGGCTTGCGCCCGCTGCTGCGGCGGCTTCACCCCCGCCTTGCCCTCGACGGCCGACAGATCCTTCTCGTCTTCCTGATCCTCGCCGTGGGCATCTGGCTGGGCGGCTCCTATGGCGTGCGCGCCTTCTTGCCGCACCTGGTGGCCCTGCAGTACTGGAGCGAGAGCGACCGCAACCTGGCGCCCTACGTGCCGTACCTCCCCGAGTGGGCCGTGCCACACGACCCGGATCTGATCCGGAAGTACTACGAGGGGTCGCGGGAAGGCATCGTGCCCTGGGGGGTCTGGATCCCGATCCTGCTGCGCTGGGCGCCGCTCTTCCTCGCGCTGTTTGTGGGTCCGCTGTGCCTGCTGCTGCTGTTCCGCCGGCAGTGGCTGCACGCGGAGCGCCTCTCCTTCCCGCTGCTGACGTTGCCGCTGGCGCTGGCAACCGACGGCGGCTCGCGCTACGCCGGGGGGAAGCGGTCGCTGTTTCGCCACCCACTGCTTTGGCTGGGGATCGGGGTGGCGGCGGCGTTCAACCTGCTGAACATCGGGCGGGCACTCTTCCCCAGCATTCCGGCGCCCGGGTTCTACCGCCCGCTGTGGGAGTTCTTCCCCAACCGGCCGTGGACGCCGCTGCAGTCGATCAACCTTTTCTTCATGCTGGAGACGATCGGCTTCGGCTACTTCATCCCGTTGGAGGTGAGCTTCTCGGCGTGGTTCCTCTACCTGATGGAGAAGGTGGTGGCCATCGGCGGCATCATGGCCGGGCACGAACAGGCCGGCTTCCCGTTCCTGCAGGAGCAAAGCGCCGGGGCCTACCTGGCCTGCGCCCTGCTGCTGGTGTGGGGCGCGCGGCGGCAGCTCGCGGCGACGTGGCGGGCCGCCCTCCGGCGCGGCGGCGAGGAGCGCCTGGCCTGGGCCGGCGTTTTTCTCAGCGTGGGGGTACTGGTCACCTGGATGGCGGTGGCCGGGCTGGCGGTGCAGGTGGCGCTGCCGTTCGTGCTCATGCTTGGCTGCTTCGTGCTGGTGTGCGCGCGCATCCGCGCCGAGACCGGGATGCCCGCCGAGTTCGTCTACCCCTACGCGCTGCCCAAGGAGATGGTCGTCAACGCCTTCTCGGTGCCGGGGATCACGGCGCTGGGGGGCGTGCGGAGCATGGTGGTTTTCTCCAGCCTGGCCTGGATGTCGCGCCACCACTTGGCGGAGATGATGGCTGCCTGGCAGGTAGACAGCCTGAAGGTAGCCGACCAGGAGCGGATCGGGCGGCGGACGGTGGCGCTGGCGCTGCTGGTGGCGTTCGCCGTTGGTCTGGTCGGAGGGGTGTGGCTGCACCTGCACGGCTACTATCAGATCGGCAGCAACCCGTCGCAGGGTGGGGCAGGGGAGTACCGCGCGCTGGTGGCGCAGCAGGAGTACCAGCAGATGGCCAGCCGGCTCCTCGCTCCCCCACCGCGCGACTGGTCGCGCCTCGGCGGCAACGGCGCCGGCTTTCTAGTGGCGCTGTTGCTTGCCTGGGGGCGCACCCACATCCCTGCCTTCCCGCTGCACCCACTGGGCTACATCCTGGCCACCGCCTACGGCGACCACACCACCAACTTCTTCCCCCTGCTGACGGCGTGGCTGCTGAAAGCCTCGATCCTGAAGCTGGGCGGCTTGAAGGCGTACCGTGCCGGGATGCCGTTCTTCCTGGGGCTGATCATCGGCCACTTCACCCTTGGCGGGATCATCTGGCCGCTCCTCAGCCTCCTGATCTCCCCGGAGGCGAGCAACTCTTACCATATCTACTTTGGCGGCTAGCGCGTGCTGCCCGCACGGCCGGTTCCGGGGGAGAGCAGCGGAGCGCCGCAGCGACGCGGCCAGGATGCCCGATTGCTCGGGCACTCCGATGATCCCCGAGGGAGAGCAGCGGAGCGCCGCAGCAATGCGGCTTTCCAGACCGCCGAAGCCCGATGGCTCGGGCACTCCGGCCAGTTGTCTGGAGGAGTCACACCCCCCTCGGCATCGGAGACGCCTCCTATGGGGTGTGCCGGCGGGACGCCGGCGATCCGACCGCGAGGCGCCCACCGGCAACGGGTTGGAGTGCCGCGAACCGTATGCGAACCGTAGGGCGA
>JAAZEB010000282.1 GCA_012512505.1 Armatimonadota bacterium
CGGTTGGGGCGCCCCGGCCAGGGTCGGGTTACCCCACCACCCACCGATGGGCGCCAGGTGGTCGGCGTAGTCAAACTGGAACTTCACGGCGGCGAACTCTTCCAGAGTCACGTTGCAAGCGCCCGCCAGATCGAGGAGCACCTGCCGCTCGCGGTCGGCCTCCGGCAGCCTGGCCGCGGTGCCGGCGCCGCCCGGGCCTAACGCCGCCTCTGGCGCGGCCTCGCCACTCTCAACCAACACCTGGGGCTTTTCCGCCACCACCGGCGCCAGCGCCGGCTTCCCCTGGCGCAGCGTCACCACCGACTCCGCCTCGGCACGGGTGACCACCTCGCGGCCCGTGGCGCCCGCGCGCACGCGCTTCACCAGTGGCTTTGGGGTGCGGATGCGGAGCGTGATCCGCTCTCCCTCGCGCCGGTACTCATAGCTCACGTCGGGCGTGCGGATGCTTGCCTCTTCCCAGTCCGACGGGAACGCCGGGCGGATCTCCAGGGCACCCTCATGCAGCGCCGGCTCGATGCCAAACAGCCCGCGAATGGTGGCATAGAGGAAGGGATCGACCGAATCGACATCCTCCCGGTCGCCGCCGCCAGCGCCGGTGTTGGCAATCCCCATGTTGATGCCGGGGAAGTCGCTACGGAAGGAGGAGCGGACGGCAGTCTGGAGGTAAGGCCACCAGCGGTCGGTATCGCCGCACAGGGCGCCGGCGAGCACGGCGAGGCAGGTGTCGCCGGTGGGCACCCACTGGGTGCTCCAGCGGATCGGCCACCAGTCGCTGCAGGCCAGCAGGTGCACCCCGGGGCGCGGCTCGAAGCCGTAGTGCTGCTCCAGCCAGCGCAGAGCGCGCTGCCCCTGCTCCGGGCGAAGCAGGCCAGCGTTGACGGCCAGGTACTCCTCCCAGATCTGGGGATGGCCGCGCCAGAGCCCGTCGGCGCCGATGGAGCCGAGCAGGCCCACGTCGTCGCGCCACAGCTCGCGGAAGATCGCCTGCCGGGTCTGCTCGGCGAGGGCGCGGTACTCCTTCTCCGCCGTCGCGTCGCCCACGACGGCCGCCATCCGCGCCGCCCGGTCCAGCATCGCCCACGACATCGCGCTGGGCGCCGCAGCCTTCGGGCCTTTGCCGTTCGAGTCGCAGTTCCAGTACTCGTAGGCATCGCGGAAGAGGCCGTCGCCATCCGGATCATTCTGCCTGCGCTGCCAGGCCACCGCCTTGCGCACCAGCGGCCACAGCTCACGCACGAACTGCCGGTCGCCGGTCCAGGTGTAGTGGCGCCACACCTGGTCCACCCAGTAGGGCGTGTTATTCTCAGCCGGGAAGGCCACCAGGGAGGGCGAGATCCAGCGGATGAAGCCGTTGTCGTCCTGCATGGCGCCGTAGAGGCGCAGGCACTCCTCGATGGCGGCGTGGTCGCCGCCCCACTGCTTGCCGTACCACCCGGTGGAGATGTGGGCGTACACGTGCCACATCTGCAGACCCAGGATCAGGCCCGGCCCACGACGATGGTACTCACTGGTGCAGCGCGTCCAGTTGACGAGCGCGTTCAGGTGGGCGTCCGGCGTGCGGATCTGGAACTCGGCGCGGCGGGCATCCCACCAGTCGCGCGTGCGCTTCAGGGCGCTCTCTGGCTGCAAGAGTGCTGCCGCCAGTTGCAGATCCGGGCGGAGCGCGCGCCCAATGTAACAGTCGAACCACGCCCGCTTCAGGATGTCGCGCGCCCACTTCCAGCCCTCGGAGGCCGGCGTGTCGAGGCGGGCCATCGTCTGTTTCGCGCGCTCCTCATCGTACTTTGTCACGCCCCAGGTGGCAACGACGTGGTAGACCTTCCGCGCCACCTTCGCGGTGAACTCCACCTGCTGGCCGTAGGGAGCCGGGATCGCGCGGCACGGGCCCTCCGTATCGCAGCCGATTGCCACCAGGCCGTTCGGCAGGTTGGGCTCGGTGATACGCGCCTCCCGCTCCCCGATCACCTCCACGCGGTTGGCGTTCGCCTCCGACTCCTGCCACCAGACGCCGCCGTATTGCCAGACGAGCGGCGTCTCCTTGTCGAACTCGATCCGGCACACCAGCCCGTGGGAGTCCAGGAGCGGGGCAATGGTGACGGATGCCTTCCAGGCCCCGCCCGGGCCGGTCACCTGGTAGTCGGTGTAGCCGGGGCGGAAGAGCGCCGTGGTGCCCGGCAGCTCCTCAAACCACTGAGTCTGGCCGTCGGCACCGGGCACCCCCAGGCGCAGCGTGCCGAAGCAAGGGTCCACGTTACCGATGTGCCCGTCCGGCCGCGGCCACAGCGGGAAGGCGCGATCATTCTCGCTATAGCTGCCGTTGCCGGTGGTCGTGTCCATGCGGAAGAGCGGCACGTCGCCGGTCCACACGCGGTTCTGCCCCTGAATGATCGGGCGGTTGAGGCGGCGCGGCCCGCCGGTGATGCGAAAGCCACCATCCTCCACCGGCTCGTAGACCGGCGTGGCATCGCCCCGCCCCTCGTCCGGCGCCATGAAGGGCGAGCGGCCCAGCAGCACGCTGCGGTCGGTGTCCGGCACCTTCGTCGGCTTGAGCGGCGCTGGCGTGAAGGTCACCGCCGGCCGCAGGATCTTCAAGCCGCGAGTCAGCTCGCGGTCGCGCGCGTCGAACTCCGCCTGTGTCGCGCGGCCGGCGGCCACGTACTGCGCCACCGGGCGCTCGCGCTGCAGGAGGGTCAGCCCCAACGCCTGCACACTCAATGCCTGCCCCTGGAGCGGTATCTCCTGGACGTACACGTCGCCGGCCGGGAAGCTCTCCCCCACGCCTGCCTCCCGGGTGAGGATCGCCGCGTACCGCGCCGTGCCGGCCGGGAGGGTGAGCGTCACCGGCCCGGGCGCGCGCAGAAACGGCATCCCGAAGACGCGCACGTAGCGGCTCTCTCCCGGCGGCACCGCCAGGCGGGCATGGTTCGTGTTGCGGCCGGCCAGGTAGCGCAGGAGATTGGCGAAGAGGCGCTCCAGGTTAGGGCGGTAGGCATCCTGGTCGGTGGTGAAGTCGGCCAGCCGCCAGCCCACCAGGATCACCCGCCCGGCACCGACCGTGTATTCTACCAGCGGGCGCTCGCCCATGCCCGCGTTCCCCTCCGCCAGAAGCTCGCCGTGCGGGCCCGCGGTGCCATAGAAGTCGGCCAGGGCGTTCCCGCCGCGGCTGGTCAGCAGCAGCGGTCGCGTCACCTCCAGCCCGGCAAAGGCGGGGTGCGCCCGGTGCTGCTCCGGCACCACGATCCCGCTGGCGAAAGCGACGCCCGTCGGGCCGAGCACGCGCAGGGGAGTGCTCTCTACGTCCATCTCGTTCAGCAGGTCGCCCGCCGCGCCGGAAAGGAGCAGCACGCCGCCGCTTTCCAGGTAGGCTCGCAGGTCAGCGCAGGCGGCCCGGCCGAGGGCCGCCAGGCCGGAGCCTTCCGCCTGGTGGTACCAAACCACGTCGAACTCCTCGGGGGCGCAGGGGCGCCCGGCGGCATCATTCCAGCCGCCCTCCGCCAAAGCCTGCAGGCGCGTGACGGTGCCCTGCGTGCGCGCGAACGCCAGCGCCGCGGCGTTGCGGGCCGGCGTTTCCTTCGGCAGCGCCGGGTCGATGAAGCCGATGTGAAGCGGCTGCGCCGGCAAGGGCGCCGCCAGGCAGCAGAGCGCGGCTGTCAGGGCAAGGAAGAGGTGGCGGGTGGTCACGAGCTACTCTCCAAGGCGTTCTGGGCCGTCGTCGGCCCGACCGGCTGCACCCGGCGGGCCTGTTTGGCCATCCGGGCGTAACTTCGCCGCCTGCCGGGCTAACCCCTTCACCAGACGCCCATCCACAGCAGCCGGGGGAGGTGAGAGGACATCCGGACGCGGCAACGAACTACAGCCCGACGCGGGCCGGCGCTGCCTGGCGCTCGCGGATGGAAGCCTGTATGGTACCTCTGCCGCCTCGGGAGCGGCAACCCTGGAGGAGACCGATCGCTGATGGAGCACCCACACCCAAGCGTACCTTCGCCGGGCGCGCCGTTCGATGCCGTGCCGTTTGGCCACCCCCTGCCGGAAGGAACCGGCGTCTGCTGGGAAGACCCCCGTGAGATCCACCGCGTCGTCGTGCGCTTCGCCGGGCCGGCCCCCCGCCCGGAGGACCTCCGCCTGGAGTACTGGGGCAGCCGCTGGCCCGAGCAGCGCCTTCCCAAGGATCGGCAGCCGGGCGGCGGCGATGTGGGTTGGTGGGAACTCGGCAACTGGTACCAAGGCGGCTGGCGTGCCGCCGACACTCACGTCGACGTGGAGGGCGACACCGCCACGTTCGCCTTCCGGCCGGTGAATGCCCGCGAGTTTCCCCAGCTTGCCGACTTTGCTGCCCCCTACCGCTACACCCTGAAGGTGCGCGTTGCCTGCCTGCCGGGTGCGCCGGCGATCACCGCCCTGCAGGCGTTCACCAACTCCACCTGGGAGGCGCGTGAGGTGCGCCTGGCGTGGGCCCGCACGCCCCGGAAGCCGGTGCAGGTGGAGGCGCTGAACGGCGTCGTTGCGGCTGTGGCGACACAGGCGCCCACCGCGACCCACCTTCAGGTGTGGGTGACCACCAACCCCGACCCCAACTGTTTCGACCGTACCCTGGTGACGGTGGACGCCGGCCACGGCTTCACCTTTGCCGTGGATGACTTGGCCGAGGGTCCCCTCTTCCTGCCGCACCTGGGCGTGGCGGTGCTGCCTGGCCAGGATCCGCGCAGCTACCGCGCGGTCGCGGCCGCGGTGAAGGAGAACGGGCAGGCGACTCTCTATGACCGCGTCGGGCAGCTTCCGGAGCAGACGTGGCGCGGCGCCTGGGAGGGGATGCCCCCCAAGCGGCGGCCGATCTACCTCCCGCTTGGCCTGGAGGGCGGCCGGCAGCGCTTCCGGCTGGATGGCGATGGCGGCGTTCTCTTCCGCACGAACAACCACTTTCTGGAGAGCCGGCCGGGCAGGGAGACACCCCGACTGGCACAGGACGGCGCTTGCCTGCACTTCCGCTTCGGCCTGACGGAGACGCCGGTGGCCCGCACCATCGAGGACGCCTCCATCCCGATTGGGCACACCACCTGGGAGGTGGATGGCCTCCGCGTGGAGCAGACGGCGTTCGCCACCGCGCTGGAGGGCACCGATCCGGAGGGCCCCCTCCCCGCCGGCGATACCTTCACCGTCTTCCTGGCGCGCTTCACCTTCACGAACCCCACCGCCCAGCCGAAAGAGGCTGTCCTGCCGGTTGAGTGCCGGGCAGACGACGCTCCCGAGGCGCTGGAAGTGGACGGTGAGGGGATGCTGTGGGCCGGCGACCACCTGCGTGGGCAAGTGGTGGCGGCAGGCAGCCCCACCATAGCGCACGGAGTGCCGGCCTGGTGCTGGTTGCTGGCCCCGGGGGAGACACGCACGGCGTTGGTGAAGATCCCTTACGTGCTCCTCACCGAGGAGGCCGAGCGGCAGGCACTGCAGGCGCTAGACTACGAGCGCGAGCAGGCAGCGGTGGCGGCCTACTGGCGGCGGCGCCTCGACCAGGGGATGCGCCTGATCACCCCCGAGCCGATGTTGAACGAGTTCCACCGCGCGCACGCCGGCCACCTACTGATCAACTGCGAGCGCGAGCCGGAGAGCGACCGCCGCTTTGCCCGCGTCGGCTCCTTCAACTACGGGGCCTTCAGCAATGAGTCGTGCATGATGGTAGTGGACCTGGACCGGCGCGGCTATCACCAGGAGGCACGCGCCTGTCTGGAGGCGTGGCTGCACTACCAGGGCACGGTGGTGCTGCCCGGCGACTTCTCCTCGCGGGAGGGGATCCTCTACGGCGCGGGCGGCTACGAGCATGGCGGCTACAACCAGCACCACGGCTGGATCCTCTGGTGCCTGGCGGAGCACTACCGCTTCACCCGCGACGCCGAGTGGCTGCGCCATGCCGCCCCGGGCATCCTGGCCGGCGCGGAGTGGATCGTCCGCGAGCGCAATCGCACCGCCGACCGCGATGACCTGGGCCGAGGGCTGCTGCCGGCCGGCAGCCTGGAAGACATCGGCGATTGGTGGTTCTGGCTTTCGACCAACTGCTACACCTGGCGCGGGCTGGACGCGGCCGCCTGGGCGCTGGCGCAGATCCACCACCCGGAGGCGTCACGCCTGCGCTGGGAGGCCGGCAGCTACCGCGACTCAATCTTGCAGGCGTTCCGCGAGGCGTCGCGGCGCTCGCCGGTGGTGCGCCTGCGCGACGGCACGGCGGTACCCAAGATCCCCTCGCACGTCCACCGGCGGGGGCGCTGCTTCGGCTGGATCTGCGAGACGCTGGAGGGGGCGATCCACCTGCTGATCTCGCGTGCGCTGGGCGCCAACTCGCGGGAGGCGGAGTGGATCCTGAAAGACTACGAGGACAACCTCTACCTCTCCAACCAGTGGGGCTACACGCTGGACGACTTCGAGGCGCACTGGTTCGGGCGTGGCGGCATGTCGATGCAGTCCTGCCTCCTCTTCGACGTGGAGCCGTACCTCTACCGCGATGATGTGAAGCACGCCCTGCGCGCCGCCTTCAACGCCATCGCCGCCGGCTACTTCCCAGACGTGCGGATGATCACCGAGCACGCCCTGCCCCACCTGGGTGACTGGCGCGGCGACCACTACAAGAGCTCCGACGAAGCGAACGCGACCGGCTGGCTGCGCTACCTCTTCGTGCGCGAGGAGGGAGAGGAGCTGCTGCTGGGCCAGGCGGTGCCCCGCGAGTGGCTGCGAGCCGGGCAACGCTGTGGCGTGGAGCGGGCGGGCACCCACTTCGGGCCGATGAGCCTGCGCTATGCCGGCGGCACGGATCAGATCCGGGCGGACCTGGAGGGCCCCCGCCGCAACCCGCCGCGCCGGATCCGCCTGCGCTTCCGCCACCCGGAGGGCCGCCCGCTGGAGCAGGTGCGGGTCAACGGGGAACCATACACCGACATCGAGGGAGAGTGGGTCCGCCTCCCCGGCGACGTGGGCAACGCCACGATCATCGCCCACTGGTCCGGATAGCTCCGCGGCCAGCCCGCGATCTGGGGACCGACGCCCGGCACTGCGTCAAGGTCGCACCAGCACGCCCAGCATGAGCAAGGCAAACGCGAGCGTCACCAAGGCGCAGCCGGCGCCTTGCCGCGCGGGAGCAGTGCGTACGGTGAAGACAGCCTGCTCCAGGCTGTCGCCGGCATCCATCATCTGCTCGACCGCGCGCTTGGCATCCGCCAGACCGAGGCCCGTTCCCTCGCGCAGGCGCTTGATCGCCTGGATCTTCTCGCCGCGCGCCAAGTAGGCGCGCACCTCCGACTCCAGCAATAACACCGGCGACGACGCGCTGCCCGGCTTCGGCTCCAGCCACTCGCCGCAGTAGCGACACTTGATCGCCTCGTCCTGGATCTCCTCCGCACAGTACGGGCATCGCTTCATCCGGTGCTCCTCCTCAGAAGTGAGATCGTCTACTTGGAGCGCACGCGCTGGGCATAGCGGGAGGGAAGCTCGCCCTCGTAGCGCTTGAAGGTGCGCGAGAAGTGATGCAGGCTGGCAAAGCCGAGCTCCTGGGCGATCTGGGTCAAGGTGCCGCGGCCGGCGGCGATCTGCTGCTTGGCGCGCTCCATCTTCAGGCCGGTGTAGTAGGCGTGGGGCGTGCTGCCCATCACCCGCTTGAACACCTTCGCGAAGTGCGAGGGGCTCATCTCCGCGTGCGCCGCCAGCTCCTCCAGGCTGATGTCGCCGGTCACGTGCTCCATCATCAGCGCCACGGCGGCCATCACCTGCGCGGAGTGGCGGCTCCGGGCGCCATCGCCCGATGCCCCCGGCGGCGCCTCGGCACACTCCACGCCGTCGGTGAGGTCATCTAGCAGGCCGAACAGCGCCGCCAACAGTGCCAGCCGGCCGCCGGGACAGTGCAGCGCCTGGTGAACGCACTCCACGAAAAGGCGTTCCAGGGCATGCCGGCCCTTGGTCGGCACCACGTCGGGAATGCCGAGGTCACTCGCGTTGAGGGGATCGCCGCGCGCGTCCAACAAGACGAACTGAATGGCCCAGTACTCAATGGCGCGGCGGGCATCGGCCCGAAGCAAGTGGGGCACTCCCCGGCGGAGGAGGTAGAGGTGGTCGCGCCGCACCGGGTAGGTGCTCTCGGCGAGGGTAAGCTCGCCACTCCCACGGCGCACGTAGAGCAGCACGTCTTCCTCCAGGGTGCGCCAGGGAAGCAACCATCCCCGCGGGGAGACAACCCGGTCGGCGCCCACCACGCGGGCACCACAGACCTGTGAAGGGCCTGGCCCAGCCGCCATTGAACGCTCCTCGCCCGGTACACGCGCGCCACGGCGTGGCACCGGAGGGTGTCGTTGGGGGGTACGAACGCTGCCCGCGAAGAAGCGAAGGCGCGGTTGCCGGACGAAGCATCTGGCCGGACATGGCGCGCGGGTGGGCGTTCCTCCGTAGTATAGGCGGCCGGCGCCAGGTTTGTCAAGGTCAGGATCAGGCCCCCGGGCACCAACCCGGCGGTGTGGCGGCACGGGCGGCCTTGGGCAGGCAAAAGGATTCGCCGCGGGCGCGCAGGCCGTTTGTCGGATCCGACGGAGGGGTAGCGTACTGTCAACGTTACGAGGACACGACGCTGACCGCGCGCCGCCGCGGGCACCCAGTAGCCCACGGCCGGCGCGGGCATGACGCGGCGCGGCGATCCCGCGCCCGGAGGGTAGAGAATGGAGCAACGTGAGCGGTATCCGCTTGGCGAGGAGGATCGCTTCCGCGTGTTCAGCGAGGGCACCTACCGGCGCGAGGATCTGGACCTGACGCGCCTGGAGAAGCTCGAGCATTGGACCATCGCCGAGGGTGAGCCGGACATCCGTGGTTGGGGAGTTTACAGCAACGAGGGCGAGCAGGTCGGGCAGGTGGAGGATCTGATCGCCAGCCCCAAGACGCGCCAGGCATACTTCCTGCTGGCCCGGATCGGGGGCGTGCTGGGGATCGGCGGCAAGCACGTGCTGGTGCCTCTCGACATGATCCACCTCAACCGCGACAACCAGCGCGTGGAGATCGACGGCACGCGCGATCACCTCGAAAACGCCGTCGAGTGGCACGCCGACCGGGATGTGGACTACACGGCGGCCTACCGCTACTGGGAGGAGCGCATCGGCCGGGGCGGCATGAAAGAGCGCCATGAGGAGGAGCGCCACGTGGCCGGCGTGGCCGGCGGCGAAGCGCCCTCCACCCAGGAGACCCGCATTCCTCTGCGCGAAGAGGAGATGGTGGCCCGCCACGAAGTGCACACCGGCGAGGTCGAGATAGAGAAGCACGTCGAGTCTGAAGAGCGCACCATCGAGGTGCCGGTGACCCACACGGAGGTGGAGATCGAGCGCCGGCCGGTCACCGGGAAACAACGCGAGCACGTCGAGGGGGAGATCACCGAGGGCGAGGTGCGCGTTCCGGTGATGGAGGAAGAGATCCACGTCGAGAAGCGCCCGGTGGTGAAGGAGGAGATCGTCGTCCGCCAGCACCCGGAGACGGAGACGGTGCGGCGCACGGAGACGATCCGCCGCGAGGTAGCCGAGGTCCACAAAGAGGGAGATGTCGACATCGAGACCAAGGGCGACATCGACGTGAAGTAAGCCGGTGGCCGGGAAGGGGGCCGCTTAGGCGCGCGCCGTCAGCGGTTCTCTCCCGGACCACCCCCGCGCCCCGCGCTTGGCGTCACCCCACGGATCCGCAACCACGCGGGGAGGCGCCCCGAACCACGGCGACAGCCATGGGGGCGGGCGCCTCTCTACTTCGTTTCCCCCGCGGCTAGGCGGTCATCTCCAGGTAGCGGCCCATGGAGCGGAACTTGGCATAGCGCTGCTCCAGGAGGTCAGGGATCGGCACCGAGCGCAGGTCGTCCATGCTCTCGACGATCGCCTGCTTTAGCAACTGGCCGGCGTGGGCCGGATCGCGGTGTGCGCCGCCACGCGGCTCGGCGATCACGCGGTCGACGACGCCGAGGCGGCGCACGTCGCGCGCGGTGAGCTTCAGGGCACTGGCGGCCTGGGGCGCCTTGGCCGGGTCGCGCCAGAGGATGGCGGCGCAACCTTCCGGGGGGATCACCGAGTAGATGGCGTGTTCGAGCATGAGGACACGGTCGCCCACGGCGAGGCCGATGGCGCCGCCGCTGCCACCCTCGCCGGTGATCGCCACCACGATCGGCACTGCCAGGGCGGACATCTCCAGCATGGCGCGGGCAATCGCCTCGCTGATGCCGCGCTCCTCGGCGCCGACGCTGCAGTCCGCCGCCGGGGTATCGACGAAGGAGATCACCGGCCGGCCGAGCTTCTCGGCCAGCTTCATCAGGCGAATCGCCTTGCGGTACCCCTCCGGGCGCGCGCTCCCAAAGTTGCGCAGGCTGCGCTCCTTGATGTCACGGCCTTTCTGGTGCCCCACCACCATCACCGGCTCGCCGTTCAGCAGCGCCGGGCCGCCGACGATGGCGCGGTCATCGGCGCCCAGGCGGTCGCCGTGCAGCTCCATAAAGTCGTCGAACACCATGCGGATGAAGTCCAGCGTGTAGGGGCGGGCGGGGTGCCGGGCGAGCTGCACCTTATCCCAGGGGGTAAGCTGTGCGTAGATGCGTTCGGTAACCGCCCTCAATTGCGACTCCAAAGCAGCGATCTCCTGGCTGCGGTCGATCCCTTGCGCGGCGGTGAAGCGCTTCAGCTCCTGGATCTGCTCTTCGAGCTCGTGAAGGGGTTTCTCAAAGTCCAACAAATTGCGAATCGTGGGCACCGTTACTCCTCAGGGTTGCACGCGATCGCGGCCGCCAGCCCCCCATGGGGCGAGCCTGCCCGCGGGTTCACTCGTTCTGCCGACGCAGGCCAGGCGGCACATTCGATAAAGGTCCTGCGGTTCGTCGTCCGGTCGGGGGCCAGCGGCTAGCGCATCGCCGCCAGCGCCTCAGGAGTTTCTCGCGCCATGCGACCCTGGCAGCAGAAGGTAAGCACGCGCGAGAGCGTATCCAGCAGGTCCTTCCGGTGAACGATCAGGTCCACCGTTCCGTGCTGCAGGTAGAACTCCGCCGTCTGGAAGTTGTCCGGCACTTTGCTGGTGGGGCCAGCCTGTTGGGCCACCCGCTCGCCCGCGAACCGCATCAGCGCGCCCGGCTCGGCGATCACCACGTCGCCCAGCGAGGCGAAGCTAGCGAAGACTCCCGCCGTGGTGGGATCGGTGAGCACCGTGATATAGGGAACGCCGGCGCGGTTGAGCCGGCCGACGGCGGCGCTGGTCTTCGCCATCTGCATCAGCGAGAGGATCCCCTCCTGCATCCGGGCGCCGCCGGAGGCGCAGACGAGGATCGCCGGCACCCGTCGCCGGAGGGCCTCTTCCAGGGCGCGGGTCACCCGCTCTCCGTACACCGAACCCATGCTGCCGCCCATGAAGCGGAAGTCGGCCACGCCGAGCACTACCGGCCAGCCGGCAATGCGCGCCCGGCCAACGACCATGCCGTCGTTCATGCCGGTGTTGGCCCGCCCCTTGGCCAGCTTCTCCGGGTACTCGGGAAACTCCAGGGGATCGACACTGGCCAACCCGCCGCCGATCTCCTCGAAACTGCCTTCCTCCACCAGCATCTCAATGCGCTCGCGCGCGCTGAGGCGGAAGTGATAGTTGCACTTGCGGCAGACCTTCTGGTTCTTCTCCAACTCCTTGACGAGGAGGGCTTCGCCGCAGTTAGGACACTTGGTCCACAACCCCTCCGGGATCTCCTGGGTCTGCGACCGGCTGCTATGTTCCTTCATCTTAGGCCGGCGGTGAAACCAGCCATTTGGTGCCATGCAAACTACCTCCAGGGCCGGGCCAGGAGCAGCGGGGCAGAGGCGCTACCGCCCTTCCGCCAACCGCCGGCCGATAATGCTCCGGCGCCGGAAGCCCTGCCCTCGGGTGCTGAGGGCTTCCCGCTCTGCCGGCGGCCCAGCAGCACGCGAATTCCGTTCTCGCGCCGCGTTGTCGGGCCGTAGGTACGAAAATACGACTCAGACCACCCAGTTTCCTTTTCTGCCCACACCATGCTATAATTCGACTGCATACCTGACCGGTTTTGTTTCGAGGAGACCCGCATGACGATCGATGACCTGCGCGCCCGGATCGACGCCCTGGATGCCCAGGTACTGGATCTGCTGAACGAGCGCGCGCGCCTGGCGACAGAAATCGGGCGGCGCAAGGCAGACCGCACCGAGAGCTTCTTTGCGCCGGCGCGGGAGAAACAGGTGATCCAGGGGTTGCTGTCGCGCAACGGCGGCCCACTGCCGGAGAGGGCCGTCCGCGCCATCTACCGGGAAATCATCTCTGCCTGCCGCGCCCTCGAAAAGCCGCTGCGCGTCGCCTACTGGGGCCCACCGGCGAGCTTCACCCACGTGGCCAGCCTCCAGAAGTTTGGCTCGCTCACCGACTACATCGCCTGCGACACGGTGGCGGATGTCTTCGCCACCGTCAGCAAGAAGCAGGCGGATTACGGCGTGGTGCCGATTGAGAACTCCACCGAGGGGATCGTGGAGTATACGCTCGATACGTTCAACGAGTCGGAGCTGATCATCTGCGCCGAGGTGTACGTGGAGATCGCGCACAACTTGCTCTCGCTGGCCGCCTCGCTGGATGAAGTGGGCCTGGTCTACACCGGCGCCCAGCCCCTGGCGCAGTGCCGCAAGTGGCTGGAGCACCACATGCCGGGCGTCGCGCTCCAAGAGGTGGCCACCACCTCGCGCGCGGCGCAGCTTGCCGCCGAGAACCCCGCCACCGCCGCCATCGGCAACACAATGGCCGCCGAGGTCTACCACCTGCGCATCCTGCAAGAGCACATTGAGGACTCGCCCCACAACCGCACCCGCTTCCTGGTGGTGGGCCACACCGCCACCCCGCCCAGCGGACACGACAAGACCTCAATCTTGATGTCGGTGAAGCACCGCGCCGGCTCGCTCTACCGGGCGCTGGCAATCTTCGATAAGTACGACATCAACCTGACGATGATCGAGTCGCGCCCGAGCAAGCGCACGCCATGGGAGTACATCTTCTTCCTGGACTTCCAAGGGCACTATCAGGAGCCACATGTCCAGAAGGCGCTGCGGCATCTGCTGGAGGAGGTGCAGTTCGTGAAGACGTTGGGCTCCTACCCGGAGGCGGAATAGCACAAGTGTCAGGTGTTAGGTGTCAGGTGTTAGGTGTCAGGCGCCGGGCGCCGATTCGGGGCGCCGTAAACGACGCCCCTGCCCCTGGGGACAAGCACCCTGCAGGACGCTCCGGAGCGGCGCATTGCGCCCTCAACCGCATTCCAGAGTCGGTGCGAGGGCGCGTCGTGCCCACAATCGTGTTTCGGAGCCGGCTTTAGACGGCTTGCCCCTTCCGCAGGGTAGTCGTTTACGGCTACCCTGCCCCACCTGATGCCACCCGCCCGTGGCTACCCGCCGCCCTTGTCCTCCTTGCCGGTGGGCTCGCCGTCGGTGACTGGGGCGGGCAGGCGAGCGATCTTGACGCGGGTGACGCGGCGGCTGTCGGCTTCCACCACCTCGATGCGCAGGCTGTCATATTCCACCGTCTCGCCGATGGTGGGGATCTTGCCGAGGATGGCGAAGACGAAGCCGCCCAGCGTCTCGCTCTCCTCTTCCGGCAGGTGGATGCCGAGCGCCTCGTTCACGTCGTCGATGGACATCCGGGCGTCCACCAACGCCGTGTCTTCATCCACCATCGCGATCGAGGGCTCGTTCTCCACGTCGTACTCGTCGGTGATCGGGCCGACAATCTCCTCCAGGAGGTCTTCCAGCGTCACCAGGCCGGCGGTGCCGCCATACTCGTCCACCACCACCGCCATCTGGTGCTTGGTGCGCTGGAACTCGGCCAACAGGTCGTCCACTTTCATGTTCTCGGGCACGTAGTAGACCGAGCGAATCACGTTCGCCGCGGGGATCGTCGCGTCGCGCTGCTGGTCGCGCACCACCCGCAGCAGGTCCTTGGCATGCACGATGCCAACGATGTTGTCCACCGTCTCTTCGTAGATCGGGATGCGGGTGTGCCCGGATTCCAGCACCACCGTCAGCAGGTCGTCGATGGTGCGGTTCGACTCGACGCAGACCATGTCGATGCGGGGCACCATCACTTCGCGCACGACGATGTCGGTGAACTCGAGGACGGAGTGGATCATCTCCGTTTCCTGCTCCTCGAGGACGCCCTCTTTCTCGCTCTCCTCGACGATCGTCTTGATCTCTTCCTCGGTGAGGTGCGCCGCGCTCACCTCGGGGTGGCCGCCGAAGCCCCGAGCAACGCCGGCCGAGAGGGCACCCAGCCCGCGCGCAAGGGGGTAAGTGAGGTTGGCCAGCGCCCCGATCGGTCCGGCGACGCGCAGTGCCACCTCCTCGGAGTGCCGGGTGCCGAGCTGCTTGGGCAGCAGTTCACCGAAGAGCAGCTTCGCCAGCGCCACCAGGAGGACCACGCCCGCCAGGCTCAGCTCAAAGGCGGAGGCCGCCAGCCAGTCGAGACCCCATCCCAGGGCCGCCTGGCTAACGCGGGCCGCCAGTCGGTCGGTCAGGCCGCGTGCTGCCAGGGCGGCGGCCAGCATGCTGGCGAGGGTGATGCCGATCTCGATGGTAGGCTGGTAGCGCGCCGGCTCCTCCACGAGGCGCTGCACGGCGAGGGCGCCGCGCACTCCCTCCTCCACGAGCTGGCGCAGGCGTGTCCGGCGTACCGCCCCCAGCGCCGCTTCGGCGGTAGCCAGGAACGCCACGAAGAGGATCAGGGCGCCAATCGCCGTGACGAGATCCCAGGGAAAGGGGCGAGCCTGGGGCGGCACGGCGGTTCCGGCCGGAGAGGCGGCGGAGCGCCCGGCCACCACCAAGACGATCAGCACCAGCAGCGGCCCCGCGACGTGCCAGAAGGCGCGAGGCCGCTCCCCACGCTGCGTCTCCGGCAAGCTCGACCGGCCGCCAGGGCGGCGAGCGGTAGATGCACCCGAGTGTTTACTTGGAGGTTCGGACGAACCCAAGCGTGTTCCCCTATGGCAGTAGCCGCATGAGGATGACCGGCAAGCAGATGCCGAGAAGCGCCCCGGTGAAGACCGCCCGGAAGTTCTGGAGTCCTCGCTCCAGGCGGCTTTGGGCCAGCAGCACTGCCAACAGCACCGCGAAGACACCCACGACCACCTCGCGGTGCGCGACGAGCACGGTGATCGTGGCCAGGGAGAAACCGAGTGCCGTGTGGCTGCTGACGACGCCGCGTGGCTCGTTGAGGCGGTTACCCCACACCTTCAGCGCCACGAGCACCACCAGCAGGACGACCAACTCGATCACGACGGTGCGGACCAGCGACGGCGGGTGGGCCCCCGCCGCGCCAGACAGCACGGCGCGCAGGCGCGCGTCATCCAGGAAGAGGAGGAAGCCGACCACCACCGCGTTGATGGAGGCGATGAGCACCGCGCCGGCGGCCATGTCCTTCGCGTGCTTCGCCAGGGGATGGTAGGCCTTCGTGATCATGTCGATCACCGTTTCCACGGCAGTGTTGAACATCTCGGTGATCAGCACGAAGCTGATGCTGAAGAAGAGGACCAACAGTTCGGTGCGATTGAGCCGGTAGACCTTGGCCAGCGCCAGCACCAGCACCACCATGAGGAAGTGAAACCGCATGTGCCGCTGGGTGCGGAAAACATGCAGTACGCCCTCGACGGCGAAGCGAAAGCTATCGTAGAGCGTACGCCTCTTCATCGGGCCCGGTCCAGATAGGCAGCGCCCGCGAGCACCTGACGCTCGGCCTCCCGCATCCGCTCGGCTTCCTCCGGGCTGCCGTGGTCATAGCCCACCAGATGGAGGACGCCATGGGCCAACAGCAGCGCCACCTCCTGCGACAGGGAGTGGCCCTGCTCGCGGGCCTGCTCGCGCGCCCGGTCCACGGAAACCACCACGTCTCCTAGCAGCACCTCCGCCTCGTCATCGGCCGCCTCCAGCTCCGCGCGGGTATGCAGCGGGAAGGAGAGCACGTCGGTAGGGGCGTCGATCCCGCGGTAGTCACGGTTCAGCTCCTGTATAGTTTCATTATCGGCAAACAGAATGGAGATCTCCACCGTGGCGGGCAGGCGCTCACGAGCCAGCAAGCTCTCGACGACCCTCTCGGTCTGCGCCCGCGTCAACGGCGCTCGGGGTACGTTCTGACGCCGTACCATCACTGAGGCCATTCAGTTTCTGTCCTTCCACCGTCAATGGTTCCGGATACTTGATGCGCGCGTGGAAGATCCCCTGGAGGATGCGCGTGAACGCGGCCTCCACCTTCGAGAGGTCGCGGAAAGTCAGATCACACTCCGCCAACTGGCCATCGGCCGCCTTATCGTGGATGATGTGGCTGACGATTGATTGGATGCGCGCCGGGTCGGGCCGCTCCGCCACCGCCGCGCGCACCGCGCCTTCGACCGAGTCGGCCAGCATCACGATGCCAGCCTCCTTGGTGCGCGGCCGCGGCCCCTCATAGCGGAAGTGATGCTCGGGCAGCGGTGTTTCGCCGTCGCAAGCCAGCATCGCCTGGTGGTAGAAGTACTTCACCAGGCCGGTGCCGTGGTGCGAGCGAATGAAATCGACAATCGCCGCGGGGATGCGGTATTCGCGCGCCAACTCCACGCCGTCTTTGATGTGGCTGGTGACGACCAACTTGCTGAGCGTCGGGTTCAGCCGGTTATGGATGTTCTCCACCGTCTGGTTCTCGACGAAGCAGTAGGGCCGCATCACCTTGCCCAGGTCGTGGTAATAGGCGCCCACGCGCGCCAGCAACGCATCCGCGCCGATCGCCTCCGCCGCCGCCTCCGCCAACTGCCCCACCGTCAGGCTGTGGATGTAAGTGCCGGGGGCCTCCTGCAGCAGCCGCCGCAGAGCCGGCCGGTTCATGTCAGATAGCTCCAGCAGCCCAAAGTGCGTGGTAATGCCGAACGGCCGCTCCAGCAGGGCCACTCCCAGCCAGGTGCCTAGACAGGCGAGCATGCTGGCGCCAATGCCCCAGGCCGCGCCGGTGAGCAGGTCTGGCAGCGTGTTGCCGCTGAGGCTGCCGAGCACCCAGATCGCAACGGTGTTCGCCAGGCACAGGTAGAGGAGGGTGCGGACCACATCGCCGCGGTCGCGGATTCGCGAGAAGCCGTGGATGCCGACCAGGCTGCTGATGAGCGCCACCCCGGCAAAGCGCAGGTCGAGGTTGGTCATGATGCCCAGGTGCAGGCTCAGCAGCCCGGCGACCATGGTCGCCAGCGCCGGATGCAGCAGCACGGCGATCAGCATCCCGGCCACGCTGACGCACAGGGTGCCGAAGTAGCCATACTGGGCGGTTTCCAGCTTGACGCCCAGGGCAGTGCCGGCCACCTTGAAAAGCGCGATGCTACCGACGACGATCAGCACCAACAGCCACAGCAGGCGCCGGTCATTGTAGACCGGGCGATGGAACCGGTAGAGGTAGGCGCCGATGAGCGCCACCACGCCGATCATGAACAGCGCCAGGTAGAAGACGCCCATCCAGTCGAGCCGTGGTTGGCGCAGCCCCAGCGCGGTAAACTTCGCCAGGTGCTCCTCGGTGACGATCTCCCCCTTATGGATGATCGGCTCGCCGAAGGCGATCGACGCCATCACCGGTTTGACGGCGGCCGCCACCTGCCGGCGCGCCTCTTCCGTCTTTTCCGCGCTGAAGGCGAGCGTGGGGCGCAGCGCGTGCTGGGCGACCTCGCGCACCAGGGTACGGGCGCCGGAGGCCAGCGGGAGGGAGCGTGCCCGGCTGGCGACCAGGTCGGCCGCGCGCTGCAGGTCATCGGTGCCCTCGTGAATCCCCCCGGGCAGGCCCATCCCATCCAGCACCAGGCGCCGGGCGTGGGCCGGCAGCGCCTCGAACGTTCGCCGGTCCAACTCCAACGCCACCCGCACGCTTTCGGGAGAGAGCTCCAGGTCCAGGTCGCGCAGCAGCTTCTCCGCCAGCGGCTGAACGCGCTCGGAGACCGGCTGGGTCGTCGCCTGGGAACGCGCCGTTTCCAGGCGGGCAAACACCTGCTGAACCGCCCCCTCG
Source organism: Armatimonadota bacterium (assembly GCA_012512505.1). GTDB lineage: Bacteria > Armatimonadota > JAAZEB01 > JAAZEB01 > JAAZEB01 > JAAZEB01. Next base: position 18,013 of record JAAZEB010000282.1, read on the forward strand.
GCACTCTGGGCGGCGTAGGGGTCTACCTCGTACTGCGGGGCGACGGTGGCGAGGAACTGCTGGCGGAGGGCGGCAGTGGCCGCCTTGTCTTCGTAGCGGGCGCTGCGGGGGGCACGGATCTCGCGGTCGCTGGTAGCGCCGACTTCGAGGGAGACTTTGTCTGGAACCAGGTGCAGCGCGGTGAGGGCAGTCAACACCGCGGCGCTGAAGAGTGCCAACGTCACGCGGTGGGTTCCCACCGCGTGCAGCCAGCGCCGCAGACTGCCCCGGAAGCCGGGGGCCTGCCGAGAATGCCCTCTGAGACTGGTCCTAGCCGATCTCAACGTGGCAAAAGCCTCCTGTGATGCCCATTCGCGGCACCGCGCCTGAATGGCAAGAGGAGATCAGCCATGCAGGCGCACCGCGCCATCGCGCATCACGCGGCCGCCCCCCTGTGGCAGCAAGAGATCGGGTGCCGTGGTGCGCCACCCTGAAGGATGGGAATGGCGCGGGGGACGTTCCCAGGATCGTCCCCGCGTCGCCGGCCTACAGACACGCGCGCCCCGGTGGGTTTCCGGGGCGGCAAGGACTGGTGGCCAGCGACACGGGTACGAACCATGGGCAATACACCACCGGGCTCAGCGAGAAGCTTCCTCGGCGGCACGGATCTTGCGCCGACGTGCCGCCTCGGCGCGGCGCCGACGCTCGCTCGGCTTCTCGTAGTGCTCGTGCCGACGCGCTTCCTTGAGCACTCCAGCCTCCTGGATCTGCTTCTTGAAGCGCCGCAAAGCGCTATCCAGCGACTCGTTCGGCTTGACGGTCACTTGCGCCATCCTGGCATCCCCCCCTCTGCTGGCCGAAACGAGGTCGAATCACTCCAACTCGTTTAAGCACAAGATTTGCGGCTACCACCGGTCATGATTATACCGGAACGGGAGGGGCTTGTCAAGGTGAGGCCCGCCGGCCATCAACCAGGCACAAGCCCCGCATCCCTGTTCACGGCATTCCTCGCCCCTGCCGCGCTTGCTGCCCAGCACCCGGCAAGATTGCTGCCGTTTCGGCCGCACCGCGCCGGTCGGGCCCCGGGCTACTGTTGAGCCAGTGCCTGCACCACGCGGCGGCGAACTGCCTCCAGGCGCGCCGGGTCGGTCTCGTAGTCGGTGGCGTTGCGCACCGCCGCCGCCATCAATTGCCGAGCCTCCTCCGGGCGCCGGGCCGCCAGCATCTGGAACAACTCGTAGTCCTCCAGGCCATCGCGGAACGCTTCCCAGCGCAGGCTGGAGCGTGGGCCATCGCTGCCCGGGTAGACGATCCAGTTGTCGCCCGGGGCAAAGCCGACATCCTTCAGCTCAGGGGTCCAGAAGTTGAGGCCCCAGTGCAGGTAGCCGCTGGCGTCCAGGGCATGGACCATCCAGGGGATGATGCGCGTCTTGATCGCCGGGTAGTCGATCAGCCGGTTGGGGAACTTCCCTTGCGGCACCCAGGCGATGTAGAACCACACCTCGGCGCCTTGCTGCTTGGCCTCCATGAACTGCGAGTGGAAGTCGCTGAAGTAGTTGAGCTGCGGCACCATCACTTCCAGGGCGCCGCGCACCTCCGACGGCGCCACGTGAATGGCGTCGATGCGCTTCACCCGAGAGGCACCCTCGCGGATCTTGCGGCTGATCTCGCGCCAGGAGGCCACGTTCAAGGTGATTGGCTCGTCGGCAATGTGCAGCACCGCGCGCTCCAGCCACCCCTTCTCGATTAGATGCTGCTCGATTGCCGCCGCCACCTCGGTCGGAGGAGCAACCGGGACGCGCAGGCCCGTCCGCCGGTCGATGGCAGACCGCGGGTACAAGACGAAGTTCTTGTCCTCCCATTGGCCGTGTTCGCGGCCCCCGAAGTGCATGATCTCCAGGCGCTGCCCCACCCCTTCAGAGGTGAACAGCTCCACCCAGCGGTCGAAGCGGGAGAAGTCGAAGACGAACTTGCCCTCTAGATCGCAGTAGATATCGATCGTATCCAGCGGCACCATCGTCACCGTTTGGCGGTGCGCCGCCATGTCACGAGCGTAGGCACGCAGGATCTCCCAGAACCGCTCCGACCAAAGCGGCACCTTGTGCCAAGAGCAGAGGTTGCCGATGTTGAACCAGTGCGTCACCGGCAGCGTCGGCCGCGCGGGGAGGGTGACCGGAGCCACCTCCAGGCTCAGCGGCACGCTGATCTGCGCCGGGCCGATCCCCTTCAGGTTCACCTGAACGCGCGCCGTGCCGCGGTAGCGCCCCGGGGCCGCGTTCCGGGGCACGTCCACCATCAGGTAGACCGGGCGTGCCGTGTTTGCCGGCACCGCCTGAGGGAAGCCCTCCAGGAACGGATCCGGAAACTCCGCGGGCGCCTGGCGCAGCAGCAGCTCCGGCGGGGTAGCCGTCGAGTTCTTGTCGGCAAAGAAGGTGCCGACTACGGCGGCCCGCAGCGTCGGCCGCAGAGCGGCCGGGGGGCTGGGCTGCTTCGCGCCACCAGAAGCAGCGCCCACCGGGGCAAGCGGGTCGAGCGCGACCCCGGTGATGGTGAACGCCCGGGCACTGCGCAGCACCACCTGCGACCCCTCTGTCTCGCCGCGCACCGCCAGCCAGTCAATGCCCAGCGATGGGGACGCGGGCGTCTCCGCATCAGGGAAGACGTTGGCCAGTGACGGGGTGCTCCAGGCCGAAAGCTCGGCCGTGGACACCGCGAGGGCCAGGTCCGCCGTCAGCCGGTCACCCGCCCGCAGCAAGAGCAGGGTGTCGAGGCTGTCGAGGTAGCCGGGGGCGGAGGCCCGCACCCGGGTGAGTGACGATGGGGTCAGGGCGGCGGAGCCGCTGGCCAGGGTGGGCAGGCGGAGGAAGTAGCGGCCGTCGGCCCGGCTGGTCGTCTGCCGGCGCCGGCCATCGGGCGTCACGGCGGTGACGGTGGCCCCCGCGACCGGCTTGCCGCCGGCCCGCACCACGCCGCTGAGGCCGGCGGTTCGGCCAGCCGCGGCGGGCGCCAGCGCCACGCGGAGGGTGGCCTTGGGGCCGAGGTTGCCGGCGGTATCCTTAGCGGCCACGCTCACCGTCAGCGGGCGGGTGCCCACGCCATCCACCAGCAGCTCGCGCCGGCTGGCAGGAACGCTCTGCTGGCGAGACCCAACCACCACGTTGAAGCCGGCCAGGTCGAAATCGAGGCGGTGGGGGCGCCAACGTACCAAGAGGGCGCCATTGCGCGAGAGAACGGGGAACGCTTCCACCGCCACCGGGCGCGGGGCGAGGTTATCCTTCACCGTCATCTTCCGCGGCGCCGCTTCTTGCAGCCGATTGCCGTCACGGTCCACGGCGGCCACCCACACGTAGTAGCTGCGCCCATCCTTCAGCCCAGCCACCTCAGCCATCTCGGTCTCGGCATCGAAGGAGGCACGCGGGAACATGCCGGTGGTGGTGCGGAACGGCTGCTCGGAGACGAACACCTCGTAGCGAACCACGTCCTCCTCGGCACGTTTCCGATCCCAACGCAGGGCGAGGCAGCCGGCGTTGGCCGGCGCCGGTTTGAAGGAAACGGGGGCGGGCGGCTCGGTGTCGCGCGTCACATCCTCGAGGGAGATGTCATCGAACCAGGCCACGCCGTTGTTGGGGTTGGACGTCAGCAGGTCAATGCAGATCATGCGGGTGCCCGGTGGCGCGGTGACTTCCCCGCTGAGGTAGGTCCAATCGGTGGTGCCGGTCACGCCTGCCACGGCCTGCCCGCCCAGGTAGGTGCCATCATTCGCCTTGAACTCCGCCAGCAGATACGCGGTACCGGCATCCAGGCCCTCGGTGCGCACCCAGCCGCTGAGGCGGTAGCGATCAGCGTAGCCGGCGAGAATCTGCATCGCTAGGCCGCGGTTGCCCTGGCCCTGCACCCGTGCTGATGCCTTGCCGGAGTGGAAGACTTGCTCGTCGAGCGTCCAGGTGCTGAGGCCGTTCCCCTTCCCTTCGCCGCCGGCCTCATACCACGGGTTGTTCGTATTCCACGCGACCCAGCCCTCCTCAAAGCCGGAGTTGGCCAGCAGATTGGTGCCGGCGGGCGCGGCGACAAGCGCCAGCAGCAAGCCACAGAGCGGAGAAAGCGCAGACATGATGTCTCCTCGATCCGGCGGCGGCCGCGCGCCGGGCGTAGTTCCGGCCCGACGCGCGCCGGGCTGTCGTCTCAGTTCGCGGCGCCCCTATCCGAACCGCAGGGCGCACCGCCAGTGCGGCTGTTCGCGGATGGGTTCTCAGTAGACCGTTACGGCCCCGATCTCACACTCGCCGAGGTCGCCGCGATCGGCGTTGTCCTGCGGCTGAGCGTGGTAGGGCACCTTGCCGATGAGCAGCTCCACCGGCTCGCCGTTCATCGTGCCGGCGTGGCTGAACCTCCACACCATTCGGTAGCGCTTGCCGTCGTTGCTGCACTCCACCACGCCCCAGCGTTCGGTCCAGCGCGCGCGCAGCCAGATCCACTCCGAGATGCGGTAGGTATCGCCGTGGAGCTGCTCGCCGTTGATGTCGGCCTGCAGTTCGCCATCGGCGCGGGTGCCGATGCGGATGCGCGCGTTGTTCGCCAGGCGCAGCGCCACGCTCGGGCCCCACGACATGCCACCGTCGCTGCCATGGCGCAGGCGCACCACAAACCCGCGCGCCTTGCCGGGCAGCGGATAGGAGAGGTAAGCATGGGTGTGCGCGTATCCGCGCACGCGCAGCACGCCGTCGGCCACCGTGAACGGGTTCTGGTTGTGCGGCGAGACCACCTGCTTGGCCGCCGCGATCTTGGCAAAGTCGGCGCGGAAGAGCGGCTGGTCCCACTTTGGCTCCGCCTTCAAGGCGGCGATCTCCGTCTTGTTGCGGGCGGCGACGGCGGCGATCTCCGCCTGGCGGCGGTCCACCTCATGGTCCACTTCCTCGCGCAGGGCAGGCGTCAGGCGAGCCTGGTAGTGAGTGCGCAGGGTCTCCATCACCTTCGGGTTCGCCGCCCAGCCGGCGATGGTGTGGAAGCGACCGTTGACGCGCAGCAAGGTGCTGGCCAGCTCCGGGGTCACCTGGGTGGGGCCGTTGTTGCAGATGACGCCGATGGAGTTGTGCACGTTATAGCCGGAGACGAAGAAACGGAGGTAGTCGAAGTCGCCGTAGCGGGCATCGACGCCCTCGCCGCGGAGGATGAAGTCGACGTAGGCATCGGCCTGGGGCAGCGAGCACTGGCTCGGACCGAGCGCCCAGGTGGAGTGCCACTCGAGGATGCCCTCCTCGCCCAGAAGCGCGCGGGTGCGCCGCGCCAGGGCGTAGAGCGCCGCCGGGTTGTCGGTGTACTGGCCGTCGAAGTAGAGGCCATCCGGCTTGTACTCACGCATTACGCGGGTGATGGCGGGCATGAACAGCTCGATGTTCTCGCCGGTCGGCGTTCCGGGCGGCCAGCCCTTGAAGTTCTCGAAGCTGTTCAGGGCGAGTCCCTCAAGCGCGGTGCCCTTGAGGAAGTAGTAGGGACTGGTGTAGACGATGAAGCGCATCCCCAGGTCGTGCAGCGTCTTGCGGACGCGGGCGAACTCCTCCGGCCCCAGGCGCGGCACGAAGTCGAGGTTCCAGTCCTTCCAGAGCATCACCTCGGACTGGAGCAGGACGATGTTGCCCAGATCCTTCCACGAGCGCAGCACATCGTCCGGCGGGTAGCCCTCGCTGTCGGACCAGTGCCAGACGACGTTGTCCTTCAGCGAGCGCTCCCAGTCATACGGTTTCGGGGGGCAGACACCCACCCAGAGGACCGCGTCGGCCGGCAGACGGTAGCGGGCCACGGGGTCGGCGTAGAGGTCGAAGTCGTCCTTCAGATCAGTCGCCGAGCAGTAGAGGCCGAAGCCGCCCCACTCATCGAGGACGATGTGGTTCGCCTGGAACGAGGTGTGCCAGGCCGGCAGGATGAGGCGGTCGACCGGCACGGCAAGCGGCTCGTGGGCGTGCAGCATCAGCAGCGAGTCGCCATTGATGCGGATCGTCAGACGGGGCGAGGTGCAGGTCACCCGCGCCAGCCCCGGGCCACGATGGGTGAGGCGGGCACCCCGCAGCGCCTTGCCCAGGCGCAGGCGCACCACCGGGCGCTCGTGTCCGATACGCTGCCGGCAGGTGATCTCGCCCCGACGCAGGTCCGCCACAAACTGGGCGCCGGTGGTGACCACCTCCAGCCGGTTGCCAGTCAGCCGCGCGGACTCCACGACCATTCCCCGCTGTGGCTCAGGGAAGACAGACGGGTCCATCAGCTCCTGGAAGGTGGGCGCGGCGGCCTGGCCAGCCACGGCGCTCCCTGCCAGCAGGAGCAGAGCTCCCCCCACACGTACCGCGACAGGATCGAGAAACGCCATCGGAACTCCTCCTGCCGAGGAGTTCGCGGGCACGGCAGCCGATCCCTGTTGGGAGGAAGCGGCGGGGTGATTCCCCCTTCCGGCGTCGAGCACCCGGGGTCTGCCGCCCCGCCGCCGCGGTTGTTGGTAGACCGCCCAACCCTTACTGCTCGGCCGGGCGCTCCACCAGGCGGACGCTCACCTGGGTGCGACGGCCCCCGCGCAGAACGGTCAGCGGCAGGGTGGCCCCCACGCCCTTGCGGCGCAGGGCCTGGCGCAGGTCGCCAATCTCGCTCACCCTCTCGCCGTTGGCTGCCACGATGACGTCGCGCTCGCGCAGCCCCCCCTGGGCAGCCGGGCTACTCGGGTAGACGCGGCGCACCAGCACGCCCTCGGTGGCCGACAGCCCGAAGCGCCGGGCCACCTCCTCATCGATCTCCATCGGCTCAATCCCCAACCAGGGATGGATCACCCGCCCGTAACGCTCGATGTCGCGCATCACGTCGCGGGCGGTATTGGACGGGATCGCGAAGCCGAGGCCGGCGGAGCCCACCGGGCCGCGGATCACCAGGGTGTTGATGCCGATCACCTCGCCCGCGGTGTTCACCAGGGGCCCGCCGGAGTTGCCCGGGTTGATGGCGGCATCGGTCTGGATCAGGTTGTCGAGCTCGGCGCGGCTGTCGGGCAGGCGGCGGTTGATGGCGCTCACCACCCCCACCGTCACGGTGCGCTCGAACCCAAGCGGGTTGCCGATGGCGATGGCGGTCTGGCCCACCTGCAGGCGGTCGGAGTTGCCGAGGGTAGCCGTCGGCAGGCCCTGGGCATTCACCCGGATCAGTGCCAGCTCGGAGATTGGGTCGGTGTTCACCACCCGGGCGGGCAGTTCGCGGCCATCGGCGAGGGCAACGCGCAGCTCGCGGGCGCCGGCAACGACGTGGTTGTTCGTCAGGATGAGGCCACCCGACTCGACAATCACCCCGGAGCCAAGGCCCTCGCGCTCACCGTTGCTCATGCGAATGACGCCGACGACCACCGGCGAGACGCTGCGGGCGACCTGAACGATGCGGTTCTCCCCGGCGACGACCGCCGGTGCCGCCTGCAGCGGCTGGCCATGCTGGGAGAGCGAACCCCGGCCGGCAACGATCCCGAGCGCCAGGGCAACGGCCAGCCCGGGCACCGGCCAGCGATGACGCGTAGCTTTCATGGTTGGGCCCCTCCTTGGCGGCTCCGCAGAAGCCACCCGATTCTTCCCTCTGGACGCGGGGGGCAAACACGCTCAGACAGGTCTGGGAGAGAAGTGCGACAGGGGGCGCCGGTCACCCCCCGGCCCGACGCAGGTGGGGTCGGCTCGCCGGCGTCCCGCCGGCCGCCGTAGGAGCCCCTATGCCCGGCGGGCACCCAAGAGGATGAAACTGGGGCTCCCTCGCCAATCCGAGAGGCAGGCAGCCGACCCGCACCCCTTCGGGGTGGGAGGCGCCGCCGATCAGGGTAGGGGCGTGCCAGGAGGAGGACCGGTTGGCCGGTTACTCCGTCACGCCGGTGGCCTGCACCCCGGACGCCAACTCGGTGAGGGTAACCGAGACCGGGCCGGCGGGGAACGGGTTCAGGAACGGCGCCGTCCAGGTAAGCGTGCCCTCCCGGGTGGTGGCGTAGACGCTCTGCCGCGCGCGGCCGCAGCGCAGGTCAATCCGGAGCGGGAGCGAGGCGTTCAGCACGCCGGAGCGGCCCAGAACCCGCGCGGAGAGGCGCACGCCCTCGGCCACCCGAACCGGCGGGGCGGTGAACACCACTTGCTGAACCGGCTCCGGCAAGAGGAGGAAGAGTCGGCCGCCACCGCCCTCCAGGTCGAGGCGCAGGGAGGTTGGCTTGTCGGCGGTGAGTATCCTGGGCCGGCCGCCCGACGGCAGCAGCGGGTAGAGGATACCCTCGCCGCGCACCGTCAGTGTCGCCCGGGCGCGGGGGAAGGTCATTGGCAGCAGCATGAAGTGGTTGTACTGCTGGCGCCGGGCCCGCATCTCCGGCGAGGTGGGGTTCACCTGGTGGTCGTTGATGGCGAAAAGGTAGCGGGCCACCCCCGCTTCCCGCACGCTGGTGACCACCTCGGGGTCATCGGCCGTCACCAGGGCCTCGTCGCGGTAGGCGGCGAAGAGGGGGCGAAGCTGGCGTGCCTTCTCCAGGAGCGGGCCAATCACGTACTGGCGCGCGCGGCGCTGGTTCCACTCTTCCTTGCGTTCCACCGGCCACCAGGTAGTGAACTTGGTATCGAAGCTCACCGGCAGCTTCTGGACCCCCGGCAGCTCCAGGGTGGAGTTGGCGCCCACGTAGACCTTGCCACCAGCGGCGAGGAACGCCTCCAGCGCCCGGCGGCTCCTGGCGTGCAGGTGCTCCACGTAGGGAATCACGAGCACCTTCCACGGCAGCGGCTGGCCTTCCAGGAGGCGGTGCTCGCTCACCACGTTCAGGGGCACCCCGGCGTACTTCAGCACCGCGTAGGCCTCCTGGGTGGCGTGCGTCGTCCACCAGCGGATGAGGCCCTTCCAGGGGCGTGCCTCGTCCCAGGTGGCCTCCTTCAGGCCATCCACCGCCTCCTGCGAGTAGCAGTAGAGGAGGCCCACCGGCTGTTGGGCATTGCGCATCTGGTAGAGAGTGGGCGTCAGCGGCTCCAGCACCTCCTCGGCAAGGCGGCCGGCCTCCGCCCACGCCTCCGAGCCGGGCATGTTCCAGAAGCAGTAGTTGTAGACAAACCAGCCGATGGAGTCGATGCCGTGGGCAATCGCCTGCCAGGCCATCTCCCGCACATACTCCGGTGGGGGCATGTGGGAGACGCGGTCGTAAGAGTCAAAGCCTTGCAATAGATCAAGGATCGGCACCTCGGGGCGGCCCTGGAGCATCGCCGTCTCCTCCAGCAGCGCGGCGTGGAGGCCGACACGGATCGCCATCGTGCCCGGGTAGGTGTGATCCCACAGCAGATCGAAGCCGGCCTGAGTGTGGTAGAGGTCATCGCCGTGGCACGTGCCACCCACCAGCGGCAGGGAGGCGAACATGCGCAGGCGAGGGTTGGCCTGGTGAGCAACCCGCGTGGCACGAGCGTACATCCGGCCGATGGCGCCGTTCTTGAAGCGGTGGTAATCGATCCACTGGTCAAGATACTGCGGCGAGAAGTCGTCGCGCAGGGGCGGCAGCTCGTAACCGAACTCGGCGCGGAAGGCGGCGCGGCAGTGCTCGCAGTAGCAATTGCCAAACTCGCTCTCGTCGCCCATATGCCCGTAGGTCACCCACGGCGAGGCTGCCAACGCGGCCGCCTGGGCGCGCACCGCCTCTTCCAGGTAGCGCAGCGACTGTGGGTTGGTGTAGCACGGCCGGCCTTCCACTGGCTTACCAGCGGCGTCTACCATCCAGCACTCGGCATCGGCCACCGCCGTCTTGGAGTTCAGCGGGCACCCAAACGAGCCCCACCCGGCGGCGCCGCTCGCCTTCGCCACCGACTCCGGCAGGTCGCCATGGCCATAGAGGGTGACCGAGTGCGCCGCCAGATCGCGCGCCCAGAGGTGCTCCATCTCCGGGGTGCGATAGTAGAAGGCACCGCCCCAGAGGAAGTTCAGCGGCTGGTCGGGGTGTGCCAGCGCCGGCCGGCGGGTGATGGTCGGCACCGGGTCGGGCGCCGCGGCGATAGCGGCCGGGTCTCCCACGGCCAACGCGGCTAGCCGGCGCCAGAGGGTGCCCGCGTAGGGGTTTCGGTTGCTGGCGACGCCAGCGCGCAGCCAGGCCAGGTCGTCGCCGGTGTAGACGACCACCCTCCCCTGCCCCGCCGCGCCGCGCGCGATCAGCGGCCGGCCGTCCACCGTGGCGAGCACCTCGCCGCGCGGCTGGCAGTCGTGCAGGCCGAACACTTCCCAGTTGGGCGCGTCGAGGCCCCGGCCGAGAGCCGCGTCGGTGAAGAGCGGTCGGCGCACCGCCGCGGGCTTCTCGCGCAGCGATTCCAGATCGGGGGAGCGAGTGATGGCGACCGGCAAGAGGGCGCCGAGCGGCGTGTGCTGGTAGCTGCTGCTCGTCGGCAGCCTGCAGTAGTCGCTCTTGGGGCAACCGCCGAGGCCCCAGAAGCCAGCGTAGACCAGCAGCCCGCCGCCGGCGCGCACGAACTCGACCAGGGTGGCCTCGTGCGGGTCACACACGCACTGGCGCACGTCATCAAGGATGACCAGGTCCACCCCATCCAGGCGCAGCGGACCGTTGAGCTGCTCCAGGTCGACGCGGCGGACGTTCCAACCCTTCAGCCAGCGTTGGAAGCGAGTGTCGTTCTCCAGGAGGCCGCGGACGCAGTAGTCGTGACCAGGGTGATCCCAGGGGAAAGTCATCTCCTGGTACCGGCCCCAGGCGTACTCGGAGACGTAGCCATCGGCCAGCACGAGGCAGGTGCGCTTGGCCGGCGCGGCGCCGGCATCCGGGGTGGCAGCCATCAGCGTGATTCCCAATCCAGCGAGCAGGCGTAGGTCCAACGTGCGGTCTCCTGGTGCCCCGGCTCCGCGGCGCATCGGGCGACGCCGACCATCCGCGGAGGGCGCAGGCGCCGGTGCCGGGTGCCCGTGTTACCTATGGGGCGCCGGTATGGGGCGCCGTAAACGACGCCCCTGGCGATAGGGACAAGCGCCCTGAAGGACGCTCCGGAGCTGAGTTTGGCCACGTTCAGCCGGCTTTAGTCGGCTTGCCCCTTGGACAGGGTGGTCGTTTAGGCCACCCGTCCGGCCCTCAGCCTACTCCTTGTTGAGGCAGCAGTGCTTGTACTTCTTGCCGCTGCCGCAGGGGCAAGGCGCGTTGCGGCCGACCTTGCCATTCTTCTTGCGAATGGTGCGGGACTGCTCCGCGCCCTCATCGCCGCCGCTTTCCACCACGTGGTACTTCGGCGTTTCCACCGGCTGCACGGTGGGGCGCACGTAGAACGCCCAACGGACGATCTCCTGCCGGATGTCGGCTTGCAGCGCCAGCCACATCTCGTACGATTCCTTGGTGTAGGCCACCAGCGGATCGACCTGGGCGTAGGCGCGCAGGTGGATCCCCTCGCGCAGATACTCCATCGCGTCGAGGTGCGCCACCCACTTCTCGTTCACCACGTGCAGCGCCACTGCCCGCTCCAGCTCGCGCACCACTTCGGGCGTGAAGAGCTGCTCGCGCTCCTGATAGACGCGCTCCGCCGTCTCCATCAGCAGCTCGTGCATCTCTTCCGGCGTCTTCTCGTAGAGATCCCGCTCGTCGAGGAAGCGCGACACCTCGAAGTACTCGTGTAGCGCCCGATAGAGCGCCGGGATATTCCACTCGGAGCCGTCCGCGTCCGGCGGGCAGTGGGTGGCGATGGCGTTGCGCACCAGCTCGTCGAGGTACTCGAAGATGTTCGAGCGCAGGTCAATCGGCGGGTAGCGGACGCCGTTCCACTCCTGGCCGCTGAGCAAGATCTGCTTGCGCTGCTCGTAGATCACGCGGCGCTGCTCGTTCATCACGTCGTCGTACTTCAGCGTGTGCTCGCGGATGCCGAAGTTGCGCTCTTCCACCTTCTTCTGGGCGCGGGCAATCGCCTTCGTCAGCAGCTTGGCTTCCACCGGCTCCTCCTCCGGCCAGGAGCCAAGGAGGAAGTGGCCGCGGTCGCCAAAGAGGCGCCACACCTCGTCTTCCAGAGAGAGGTAGAAGCGGCTGGAGCCCGGGTCGCCCTGACGGCCGGCACGGCCGCGGAGCTGATTGTCGATGCGCCGTGCCTCGTGGCGCTCGGTGCCCAGGATATGCAGACCACCGAGTTCGCGCACCAGTTGCGCCTCAGCGGGCGAGTAGCCGCGGGCCAACTCACGCGGGTAGGCGCTTTCCAGCAGCCGACGGTTGAGCATCGAGGTGCTGGCGCCGGCAGACTCGCCGTTGGCCAGCATTTCGCGCGCCTCGTCGGAAAGCACCACCGAGGCGAAACGCTGCGCGTCGTAGATGGAGGGGCCCGCTATCACCTGGTTCAGGTCCGCCACCAGCGCCTCGGCCAGCTTCTCTGAGATGGTGGTAGCCCCCTCAAACAGGTCCACCTCCATCGTCTGCCGTGTCTCAGGGCTCAGGCGCCCGTGCAGGTAGCGCGACACGGCGTCGCGGCCGGCGTGCAGCTTGCGCGCCAGGGCGAACGGCTCGCGGATCTCCTCCAGGCGCAGCCGGCCGGTGCCATCGGCGTGCGGATCCGGCGTGCCGCCCAGGATGATGTCCACGCCGCGGCCGGCCATGTTGGTGGCGATGGTCACCGCGCCGGCGCGGCCGGCCTCGGCGATGATCTGGGCTTCCTTCTCGTGGTACTTGGCGTTGAGCACGGAGTGGGGAACGCCCTGGGTGAGCGCCAGCCGCAGGCGCCCCCGGTTCTCCACTCCGAGGATGCCGGCGAGACGCTCGATGTTCTCATCGGCCAAAACGTCGGGGTTGATCCCAAACTCCCGGGCCATCGGCCACAGGTCGCGCACCGACTCGAAGCGCTCGCGGCGCTCTTCGGCCGTCAGCTTGCCCCGGTCCGGGCCGTAAAGGAGCTTGCGGTTCAGGAAGTCGTGCTTCTGGCGCTGCTCCTCTTTCGAGAGCCCCTTGGCGTGGTACACCTGGTCGCGCAGCAGCCACACCATCGCCAAGATCTGCAGGTTGTCGGCGCTCAGGCGGTCGCCCAGGCGCTCGGAGACCTCGATGGAGCGGGTGCCGACCAACACCGGCTGCTTGCGGCAGAAGAGCTGCAGGATCTCGAAGGTGCAGCCCCGCAGCTTCGCCTCTTCGGTCTTGTAGACCACATCCGGATGGTCCTGGCGGATCATCGGGCGGTTAGTGGGGATCTGCACCACGTCCAGGTTGTAGATCTTGCGGAATTCGTTCTCTTCCGTCTTCGCCGTACCGGTCATGCCGGCCAGCTTCCGGTACATACGGAAGTAGTTCTGGTAGGTGACCGTGGCAATCGTCTGGCTCTCGTGCTGGACGCGCACGTTCTCCTTGGCCTCAATCGCCTGGTGGAGACCCTCGCTGTAGCGCCGGCCGAACATCAAGCGGCCGGTGAACTCGTCGATGATCACGATCTCTTGCTCGCCGCGCGCGCCGTTTTCGCCCTTGTGGGTGTAGACGACGTAGTCAAAGTCCTTCTTGAAGACGTAGTGCGCCTTCAGCGAGGCGTTGACCACGCCCAACACGCGCATGTCGTCGGCGATGTTCTGGATGCCAAGGCCGCGCTCCACGCGTTGGACGCCCTCATCGGTGAGCGTCGCCGTCTTCTGCTTCTCGTCCACGGTGTAGTCGCGCTCGGCAACCAGCCCACGCACCACGCGATCGACGCGGTTGTAGATCTCGGTAGACTCTTCCGCGAAGCCGGAGATGATCAGCGGCGTGCGCGCCTCGTCCACCAGGATCGAGTCGACCTCATCGACGATCGCAAAGTTGAGCGGGCGCTGGCGCAGCGCGTTGACATCGAACTCCAGGTTGTCGCGCAGGTAATCGAAACCGAACTCGGCATGAGTGCCGTAGGTGATGTCCGCCAGGTACGCCTCGCGGCGCGAGATCGGCCGCAGGTGTTGGAATGCCGGATCGTCGCTTTCGTACTCCGGGTCGTACAGGTAGGCGGGTTCCTCGCCAGGCCGGGTGCCGTGCTGGATGATCGCCACGCTGAGACCCAGCATGTGATAGATCGGGCCGTTCCAGCGCGCGTCACGCTTGGCGAGGTAGTCGTTCACTGTGGCGAGGTGGACGCCATCACCGCTGAGCGCGTTCAGGGAGATCGGCAGGGTCGCGACCAGGGTTTTTCCCTCACCCGTCCGCATCTCAGCGATGCGCCCCTGATGCAGCACAATTCCGCCCATCAACTGGACGTCGAAGTGACGCATCGCGCGCGGGTGATCGGGGGGATTCCCTTCGCCCAGGGTACGCCGCGAGGCCTCCCGCACGGTAGCAAACACCTCCGGCAGGATCTGATCCAGGATCTCCTGCAGAGTGCGCTGGTACTCGGTGCCACGCGCGGCGAGCTCCTCCGGGGTGAGCCGCTTGGCCAGTTCCTCCTGGATCTGCTGGCGGAAGCGTGGACCACGCGCGCGCAACTCCTCGTCCGACAGCGCCAGCAACTCCGGCTCCAGGGCGTTGATCTGCGCTACCACCGCCTGCAGTTTGCGCACCTCGCGCTCATTACCATCAATGAGTGATTTAACAAAATCAGCGATTGGGCTCATCCATCCACCTCACCCGAAGATGATACCACAGCGGGGACCCCCTCGTCAAACCAAACCGGTCGCTCCTCAGGCGGGTGGTGGCCCTCCCTGCCCTCCAATGCTGAGGCGCAATGAGACTATCGCGAATCGCGAATTGCGAATCGGGAATTGCGAATTGCGAATCGGGAACCCAATGCGGGGGAGGCCACTCCCTCACTGGTTCCCCCCGGATTCGGGGGGTCGGGGGCCAGCGCCCCCCCTTCCCCCCAATGCTGGGGGGTGTCCGCTCGCTGCAGAATCGGTTCCCCCCGATTTCGGGGGGGTCAGGGGGCCGTCGCGCTCGATCAGCTTTCGGCGAACGGGTCCGTCACCACGCTGGAGACGCGCACGGGCACATCGGCCGGGAGGCGCTCCGAGAGAAGGCGGCAGAGGAGGTCGAGGACCGGGCGCTCGGTGGCATAGTGGCCGGCGTCGATCAGGGCCAGACCACGGTCGCGGGCATGCAAGGCTTGATGGTGTTTCACGTCGCCGGTAATGAGCACTTCGGCGCCAGCGGCGGCGGCAGCGTCGATCAGGTCGCCCCCGGAGCCACCGCAGAGGGCCACCCGGGCGACGTGCCGGTCGCGGTCGCCCACCACCGCGACGTGGGAGGTGGGCAGGCTCGTTTCGCAGCGGCGCGCCAGCTCTCCTAGCGTGCAGGGCTCCGCCAGGCGGCCCACGCGGCCGAGGCCGGCACCGGTAGGCGGCGGCGCCAGGGGGAGGATGTCGTAGGCCACTTCCTCATACGGGTGCGCAGCCAGCATGGCGCTCACCACCTGAGGAAGAAGTCGCGCCGGCACCAGTGCTTCCAGGCGCTCCTCGGCCACGCGTTCCAGCGTGCCAACCGTGCCGATGGCCGGGCGGGCGCCCTCCAGCGGCCGGAACGCGCCGGTGCCCGGCGTCGCGAAGCTGCAGTGCGAGTAGTTGCCCAGCGCCCCGGCGCCGGCGTCGCCGATGGCCGCGCGCACCCGCTCCACGTCTGCCAGCGGCACGAAGACCACCAGCTTGAAGAACCGCTCGCCAACCGGCCGCTCAAGGCGCACCAGCGGCTCGCGGTCACCCACCCCGAGGAGATCGCCCAGGGCATCGCTGGTGCCCGGAGAGGCTAGGTCGAGGTTGGTGTGCATCGCGTAGTAGGCGGTGCCGGTGCGGATGAGCTCGGTCAGCAGGTGCCCCTCCGCGCGGTCGGCCCGCAGCGAGCGCAGCGGGCGAAAGATCGCCGGATGGTGGCCGATGAGGCAGCGGAACCCGGCCTGACGGGCCTCCGCCAGCACCGCGGGCGTCAGGTCGAGGCAGAGGAGCACGCCGTCGACCTCATCGTCTGGATGGCCGGCGTGCAGGCCCACGTTGTCCCACTCCTCGGCCAGCGCCTCCGGGGCGATTTGGTTACAGATGGCAATCAGTGCGTGAAGCTGCATTGTTACGGACGGCCGTACACCGGCCCGGCGTCAGCCTGGGAGGGCCGGCTACGCGGAAAGCACGCCCCGGATCAGTGGCCCGTCGCCGCCAACGCCGCGTCGCGATCCTGGTAGACGTCAAAGATCTTCGTCAGGCGGGTGATCTCCAGGACCTTGTAGACCGAGGGGTTTGGGTTCACGATGCTGATCGAGCCATCGTGTTCACCAACGCGCCGCCGCGCGCCCACGAGCACTCCCAGCCCGGCGCTGTCGATGTAGGGCACCTTTTCCATGTCGATAATGATGTGGTACTCGCCCTCATCGATCAAGTGGATGATAGTATCCTTCAACTGCGGGCAGGTGTAGATGTCCACCTCGCCCTCGAGCTTGATCACCGGAACGCCGCCCGCCTCGCGGTTCACGTTGATCTGCAGGTCCACCTGGCTCATCGGAACCCTCCTCTGTGCTCGTTGTCGGGCACGTGACTCGCTTTGTGTATACCCGATCAGGCGTGCGCTCAAACCAGCCGCGCTCTTTCCACTCCCTCGAAGGAGACGCGGTCACCAGTGACCGTGCCGGTGGCTGCCAGTGTGCCCGCGGGCAGCTCCAGCACGCGCGTGGCCCGCTGGCCGCTGCGGCAGCGCCAGGGGCGCAGGTCACGCACCGCCGCCACGACGCACCCCCGGCGGTCCAGGAAGAGCGCGTCAATCGCGAACCGCAGGAAGCAGGTATGGATCGCGCGGCAGCGCTCGATCAGCAGCGCCTCGCCCGGCGACAGCGCCGGTACCCCCATCAGGCCCCGAAAGCGTGTCCACCCGGTGCGCGCCACCCGCACCCGCCGGGCCAGCACCGTGCCGCGCGTGGCGTTGCGTGCGAGCATAGAGTGATTATACTGTCGGCACCCGGCACCGTCAAGAGCGCCTGTCCCACGCGCGCGCGCAAGGCGGGCCGGTGGCGGGCCTGCCCCAGGCGCGTGCCCAGCAGCAGCCCCAAACACAGCCCCAGCAGCAGCGTCAGGGTGGTGCCCATGATGAACGTCGCGTGGGTCACCAGCAGCGCCTCACGCGGGGGCACCGCGCGAGAGCGGCCCGACTGCCGGATGGATCGATGCGTGGTGGTACCCATCTCAGGATCATTATAGACCGCGGTGGCAGCGGCCAAACCCCGACGCGGGCGGCAGCGGGCAGCAAGAGGGGAGTAACGCCTGGGTGACTGTCGGAGAGCTCAGCACGCGGGCGGTCGCGAGCAGCACGCCGGGGGCAGCGGGCACCCCCCCGTCAAAAAGCAAGCGGCCGGGTGGGTGCCCGGCCGCTTGCTCTCAAACAGGATCCCCCATCGGGGGAATGCCGGCTGGCGCTTACGGCGCGACAGGCGTAAGCAAGGGCGAGCGGCGCTCGCGGCACAGGTCGATGCTGCGAATGAGCCAGTGACGGCCGGTGCGGCGCAGCACGTAGACCGCATCCACCCGCCGTTCCTCGCCATCGGGGCCGATGAAGTGGTGCTCGCCAGCGGCAACCACCTCCGTGTCGCCGCGCATCCGCACGTCGTAGAAGCGGAAGCGGATGGTCCGCACGTCATCGAACGCCTGCACGGTGAGCGCTCGGAACTCGCGGGCGCTCATGGCATGGCTGTAGCGCCCGTCGTGGTAGATGGCTACGGTGCCGTCGCCATCCACGTGGTTGGCGATGAGGCGGTAGTTTCGCTCCTGCCAGCCGCGCTCAATCTCCCGAAGCGCCTCCTCGGCGCGCCGCTCATAAAGATCGCTGCGGTCGTAGCCGTAGGGCACCGCGTCGAGGTCGCGCCACTGAAGAACCCACGGCCCGTAGTAGTCGTAGAAGACGCGGTCGTAAGGGTGGTACCACGGGTCGTAGTAGTGTTGAACCACCACGGCAGGGGGCCGGGTAACCGGCTGCGCGGCCGGCCGTTTCACCTGGGTGCGGCCCGGCTTCTGGAAGATGTCGATCAGGCCGCCGCCAGCCGAGGGCGGATTGCGCGGCTGCTGGGTAGTGCCCGGCCGATCGGGAGTGGTCGTGCCAGCCGTGTCCTGGGCACGCTTCCGCAGGATGTCGAAGAGGCTTCCCGCGCGGCGCGGCGAGGTGGTGTCAGTAGACGGAGCAGGCTTCGTCGTGACCGACGGCGCGGGTCGGGAATCCGGCTCACGGCGCTCCGGCTTCTTCAGAATGCTGCCGAGGGATGAGCCCTGGCCGCTGGGCGCCTCCCGACGGACGGTCGGGCTGCTGGAACCACTGGAGTTGCCACGCTCCTCGGTCTTCTTGTCTCCCTTTTTCAGGAAGTCGCTGAGACCTGCAGCGGCCACGGGGCGCAAGGAGGCGGATCCAAGGAGCGCCAGCGCGGTGAGTGACCCCACGAGGGCAACCGAGCGCGGCGGCATCCGGCGAACGCGTGCAGCGATCATTGTCCTGTCCCTCCACCTCTATCTTAGCAGGAAAGCCCCCTGCCGTCAATCGATTGCAGGATCCCACGCTTCCCTGCGGCCGACCGCTCCCATCGGGCGTCCGGTGAGATGTACCCCTTGGACGCGCCAGAGCGCCCGCGGGTTCAACTTCCGCTTTCGCTCTGGCCGAGGGCGGAGCGCCCCTGGGCACTGAGATGCAGCAAGGGACGGTTCGAGTGGGCGTCGCGCTGGAGCTGGCCGGATTCCACCAGGCTGTCCACCAGGCGCTCCACCTCGGCGCGGGAGAGGCCGGCGAGCGCCCCGTGCTGCGGGCAGCGCTCCGGGCTGATCGGGGCGGCGAGCGACCCCCGCAGGATGTTGACGAGCCCCTTCTTTCCGACGGCGAACGGCAGCGCCCCGAGGCACTGCAGCGCCACCCGCGCCGGCGAGTCGGGAACGGCGGCGGCACGCCGGCTCGAACGCGCGGTGGCGCGGGCCGCCGGCATGGCAGCGCTGGCACCGGGGCGGCAGTTGTCGCAGGCGCGGCAGTCGGTGGGAGGAGCCTCACCAAACTCGGCGGCGATGAAGGCATGGCGGCACCCGCGCGTCTGCACGTAGGCCGCGATGCGGTCGAGGCGGCGCCGCTGTGCCTGCTCCTGATCCGCGAGGAGGCGATCCAGGGCGGCCCGGGCCCCCGGCGGCGGTGGCGGCACCGCCAGCAGCAGGTCGCGGCCGGCGGGGCGATAATCCACCCAACCTTGCGCCTGCCACGCCAGCACCAGGCCCTCCAGCTCGCCGGGGTGGATGCCCGCTGCGGCGGCCAGTGGCAGCGGATCCACGGTGGTGCTTTGGCCGGGGCGCAGGTCAGCGGCAGCGGCCACGGCGCACAGCGCGGGATCCTCCGCCTGCTGCAGCAGGCGCAGCGAGAGCACGCGGGGCAAGTCGAGGTAGCGGGTCACCAGCCCCACTTGCTCCAACAGGGAGAGCGCCACGCGCACCGGCGTTTCCTCCAGGCCGGTGGCGTGGGTCAGCTCCTCGATGGTCACCCGGCCGACGCGTGCCGACCCGGCCATCCGCCGCACGGCATGGTAGGTGCCGCTGAGGTCTTCCATGCGGATTCGGTCGCGGGCCGCCCAGCGGCTGAGGTTGGCCCGATCGCCGGGCGTGGCCAGCAGCACGCAGCGCGAGGGAAGGCCGTCGCGGCCGGCGCGACCGGCTTCCTGGTAGTAGCTCTCCACCGAGCGGGGGAGGTTGTAGTGGACCACCAGGCGCACGTCGCGCTTATCGACCCCCATGCCGAAGGCCACGGTCGCCACGATCACCCGCACCCGGCCGTCCATGAAGGCGTCCTGCACGGCCGCGCGCTCCTCGCGCTCCATGCCGGCGTGATAGTGCAGCGCCTGCACCCCTTTGCCGCGCAACATGCGCGCCAGATCCTCACAGCGCTCGCGCGAGGAGGCGTAGACCACCACCGCGCCGGCCTCGCCGCGGCACAGCGCTACCAGCAAGCCGAGCTTCTCCTCATTGATCCGGGCGGGGATCACCTCCAGGCGCAGGTTGGGCCGAAACACGCCTAGGCTGATGCGCCGCAGCTCACGACCCAGGCGGCGGGTCACGTCGCGCTGAACGGCTGGCGTCGCCGTGGCCGTCATCGCCAGCACCGGCGGGTCGCCCAGGCGGCGCAGCGTCGGCCCGAGGAAGAGATAGTCGGGGCGGAAGTCGTGGCCCCAGAGGGAGAGGCAGTGCGCCTCATCCACAACGAACAGGGAAACGCCCGCCCGGCGCAGCGCATCGAGGAACGGCCACTGGCGCAGGCGCTCCGGCGCGGCGTAGATCAGCCGGCACTGCCCGGCGGCAATCCGCCGCAGGCAGGCGTCCACCTCCCCGGGCGGCAGGGTGCTGTTGACCAGCGCGGTGCGCTCCGCCAGTGCTGGCGGCAGGCCGTCCACCTGGTCCTTCATCAGGGCAATCAGCGGGGAGATGACCACCGTGGCGCGCGGCAGCAGCGCCGCCGGAAGCTGATAGCAAAGCGACTTCCCGGCCCCGGTCGGCATCACTGAGAGGATGCTCTCCCCCGCCAGCACCGCCTCGATCACCTCTTGCTGCCCCGGCCGGAACCCGGAGTGGCCAAACAGCTCGCGCAGCACCGTGGCAGGCTCCCGGGGCAGCGGGGTCGCCCGGGGAACAGCGCGTGGGGAGGCGCTGGGGCCTGACCTTCTGCCGGCCTCGCGGTCGCCCCGGACCTCGCCGACGCCCAACGCGGCCGCCGGTCGGACGGCGGCAGGCTCCCCCACCCCGGCGGCCTCCGGCGAGGGGGGCACCGGGGGGCACTCGCGCGGCGTGGAGCGCACCGGCATGGCGAACCCCTCGCCAAACAGATCGCGCCGGAGGCGGCGGAGGTCGGTGGCGTAGGTCTGCTGCAGGCGAGCGCGCAACTGGGGGTCGCCGGCCCCGGCGGAGCACAGCAGGTGGTCGAGGAGCCGCAGCAGCGAGGCCGGCGGGGCATCGGCCGGCGCCAGCGCCAGCGCTTCCTCGACGGCCGCCCGGGCACCGGCCGCGGCTCCTTGCGCTGCCCGGCAGCGGGCCAGCCGCTCCAGACC
>JAAZEB010000283.1 GCA_012512505.1 Armatimonadota bacterium
AGGTGATGCTCTCCATACCCATAGGGTATGGAAAAAGTCACTGAGCAACAACCATGGAACTTTTCACTGAGCAGTGACATACCCGTCGCGCGGCTTGACAGACCAGCAAGGGGGTGCTACAATGACGCCAGCGTGACACGGATTTCCCGAGTGGTAACACGCTGGAGGGCTTATGATGCACACCCGGAGGAATGCGGTGCTGGCGGTACTGGCGGCGCTGGCGGTGATCGGGGGGCCGGTGGCCGCGCAGGAGCTGCCTGAGGCGGAGGAAGAGGAGGTTGTTGTCTCCGCCCGCAAGTTGCCGCAGACGCGCACCGAAGTGCCGGCGAGCGTGAGCGTGATCACCCGCGAGGAGATCGCGCGCGCGAACTCGCCGAGCGTGCTGGAACTGATTGGCCGCCA
Organism: Armatimonadota bacterium; assembly: GCA_012512505.1. Lineage (GTDB taxonomy): Bacteria > Armatimonadota > JAAZEB01 > JAAZEB01 > JAAZEB01 > JAAZEB01. The sequence continues at coordinate 403 of JAAZEB010000283.1, forward strand.
GCCGGGGGTGTTCGTGGGGCAGCAGGGCGGCGCCGGCCAGAACGCCTGGGTGCAGATCCGGGGGCTGGGCGGCAAGACGCCGGCCCAGAACTTGATCCTCATTGATGGGCACCCGGACTTCATGGGGATCATGGGCCATGGGATGCCGCGCGCCCAGGTGCTGGACAATGTCGAGCGCGTGGAGATCATCCGTGGTCCAGCCGCCACCCTCTACGGCTCGATGGCGCTGGGGGGCCTGATCCATATCATCACCCGCGAGGCGCCGGAGCAGCCGACGGCGCAGGCGTGGGCCGAGGGCGGCTCCTTCGGCACTACCACCGGCCAACTCCGGGCCGGCACCACCCTTGGCCGTCTCTCCTTCGCCGTCTCCGGCGGCCACTACGGCACGGACGGCCACCTCGATAACAACTGGGCTGAGGCCACCATCGACGACTTCGGGTTCAACGCCGACCTGCGCTGGTCGCCGGGGTTCGTCACCCGCTTCCGCGGCCGGGTGGCTCACGTCGACACGCTCGACCAGAACCGGATCGCGGCCGCGCTGCGCGCCGGCACGGCCGACGCGGCGGTGCCCCGCCTGCACCAGCGCTTCTACCGGCGCGACTTCGGCTTCACCAACGAGTGGCGCGGCGACGGGGGCACGGCCACCCTGGGGCTCTACCACAACCCGAGCGAGCACCGCTTCGATCTTCCCGATGGCTTCAACGCCGAGGACTTCGTCTCCGGGATTACCTGGCGGCACCAGTTCCGGGTGGGGGCAGAGCGAGACTTCTCCTGGGGTCTGGAGTGGCAGCGCTCCGGCGGCAAGGTGAAGCACGCCGGCTGGCCCTTCCCGCGGCGCAACTTCGCCCGCAGTGAGGGGGCGGCCTACGCCGGCACGAGCTACACCCTGGAGGGTGGCGAGCGGCTGTCGGCCGCGCTGCGGGTGCAGTTGACCGAGGGCTTCTCCCCGCGCCTGCTGCCCAGCGTGGGTGCCGAGTGGCCGGCAGCCGGCGGGGGCACCTTCCGCGCCTCGCTGCGCTCTGGGTACCGCACCCCCTCCTTCCGCGAGCTGTACCTCTTCGAGGGCGCCAATCCGTTCCTGCGCCCCGAGCGCACCCAGCAGATCGAGCTGGGCTATCGCTACCCGCTGGCCGGCGGCGGGGAGGTGGACCTGGCGGCCTATCACCTGGCGGCGCAAGACCTGATCCAGACCGGCCCGCGCCCGGCGGGGTTGCCCGGCATCGCGCCCACCGCCAACGTCAACGTGCCGACGGTGCGTCTCTACGGGTTTGAACTGGGCTTGCGCAAGGCATTCTCGCCCACGTTCTCCGGTTACCTCAACTACTCGTACCTCGATCCAGGCGCCGCCAAGGCCTACAACACCGCGCACCAGGGCGCCTTGGGTGCCGACCTGCGGCGCGGGCGGCTGCGCTGGTCGGCCGATGTACAGCTCTTCTACCAGATCTGGGGCGTTGATGCCGCCGGCCGCCTCACCCAGGTTCCCGGGGTGGTGGTGGCGAACACCAGGTTGAGCTACGCGTTGGGTCGGGACTACGAGGCCTCGTTGGGGATAGACAACCTCTTCGATCAGCACTACCGGCTCGACCCAGCGCTGCCCGAACGGATGCCGATGCCGGGGCGCAGCCTCGTTTTCGGGGTGCGCGCCCGGCACTAAAGCGTTGGCCCCGCGGTGAGAGGGAGGGGTTATGCGGATTCTGCCAGTGGTTGTCAGGCGGCTGGCAGTGGTGTTGTGGGTGCTGGTCCTCCAGCCGATGGTTGCCTTTGCGGCGCCCCAGCGCGCGGCGGTAGTCACCTCAGACACGCTGATGCAGGCGGTCGTGGAGGGCTTGCTTCCTCCGGAGGCGTTCTCCGTCAGCGCCATCCTGCCGCCCGGC
>JAAZEB010000284.1 GCA_012512505.1 Armatimonadota bacterium
CTACCCCGGGTCTGCCCCGGGGTCACCTGCTCAGGATAACAGACTCCCGGCTGTATGCTAACATGGTGCATCAGTACGCGTAACGCGTTCGCTCACCGTCGATTGCGCAATTGCTTCGCCCCTACCGGGGTGTGTTTGGTCCCGCCTGGTGTCTTTACCGGGTGACGCGGTAGATGCCATCAGCACCCGCGGTGAGGCGGCCGCCAATGGCCTGCGCCAGGTCGGCCAAGGTCATCAGCGGCTGGCCCTGGTCAATCCACAGCGGCACGGTGACCGACTCCTCCACCTGCCCCGGCACCGCTGGCAGCACCAGCTTCTTGGTGGCAGGCCACTGCGGGTGCCGCAGCGTGAGCACGCCCCTCTCGGCATCCCACTCGCTCTGCCAGCCCAACGCCGCGGCGAGTGCCAGGGGGCGCACGTAGACCTGCCCGCACACCAGGGTGGCCGCGCCCTGCGGCAGGCGCTTGCTATTCGCCTCCACCGTGGCGGCCTGGCTCTTCACCTCGCTGACCTCCGGGATGCGGCTGGCCCGGACGACAAACGCGTGGGCGAGTGCCTGCCGCAGCGCCGGCGGGAAAACCGCGCGCTCGCCTGCCCGGCGGGCTTCCCTGGTTAGCCCGCCGATGACCACCCCCGAGAACCGCCCGGCCTGGACGAAGATGGAACCCTCAAGGGACCAGGACCAGTCGCCCACCGGGCCCATCGGACCGCCCGGATCCATGACGACGGACGAGGTACGACGGCAGTAGTCCACCTCGGCGCGCGCCGTCGCCTCGCTATCCCAGATCCTGGCAGACAGGCGAAGTTCGAAGGGACCATTTTCCCAGCCGCGGTCGATGCGAGTGACCACGCCGTGGAGGCTTGCGTCAAGGGTCCGCGCTTCGAGGCCCTCTACCTCGGCCCCGGGAAGGGGGTGGACCGGCAAGTGGGGGCTGAACATGGGAAACAGAACCGGGGTGAACCCGGGCAGCTCCGCGTCTTGAGGCAGGAGGGTCTGAACGTGCTGCTTCGTCAGTTGCACCGGCTCGGCAAGGGCCCGCCCGGCCGTGCCCGCGGTCACTGTTAGGCTGAGGAAGATAGCGGATACCATGCGATGAGACCTGTTCATCTTGACGCTCCTCTCCTTCCTGGCAACAGCGGTTCCCGTAGGGGGTGAAGCGATCGCGTGGGGGGTGAACGACCCCGTGGGGGCAAAGCGTTTGTGTGACAGACGGCTGGTGAACGCGGTTTGTTCGGTCTACGAGGGCATCGCCCCTACCGCCCGTCGCCGCGCGATGCCTGGAGCCACCTAAGAGTTAGGATGCCCCGTCCAGCGTTTTGTTCCGCCTGGCATTGCCCGGCCGGCCGGAGCACCCCTACCAGCGACCGCTGTCTGCCGCGTTCTGCGGCTCTACCGGCGAGGCTGCCTGGCACCCGCCCGCCTGGGGCGCGTCGCGGCGTCGCGCTTTGCCTTGACGGTTGGCGCCGGCATAGTGTAAGATCCCTGGAGCATGATTCCGGATGCGAGGCCAAGGATTGATGTCACCCATGACCACAAACGAGATACGCGAGCTCTACTTCCGCTTCTTTGAGACCAAGGGCCACCTGCGCCTGCCCAGCGCGTCGCTAATCCCAGACGACCCGACGCTGCTGCTCACCGGGGCGGGGATGAACCCGTTCAAGGCCTACTTCATGGGCACGGAGACGCCCCCGTCGCGGCGCGTGGTCACCTGCCAAAAGTGCGTGCGCGTCGGCGATGTCGACAACGTCGGCCGCACCCCCCGGCACCACACCTTCTTCGAGATGCTCGGCAACTTCAGCTTTGGCGACTACTTCAAGCGCGAAAGCTGCCTCTGGGCCTGGGAGTTCAGCACCGAGTGGGTGAAGCTCGACCCGAATCGCATCTGGGTGACCATCTACCTCGACGACGAGGAGGCCTACGACGCCTGGACGAAGGACGTCGGCCTGCCCCCGGAGCGCATCGGCCGCCTGGGCGAGCATGATAACTTCTGGCCGGCCGATGCCCCCAGCCTCGGGCCCAACGGCCCCTGCGGCCCCTGCTCCGAGCTGTTCTACGACCTCGGCCCCGAACACGGCTGCGGCAAGCCGGACTGCCGGCCCGGGTGCGACTGCAACCGCTGGCTGGAATACTGGAACCTCGTCTTCCAGGTGTTCGACCGCAAAGACGGTGGCGTGCTCGACCCGCTGCCACAGCGCAACATCGATACCGGCCTGGGGTTGGAGCGCCTCGCCTCCATCCAGCAAGGCACCGCCACTAACTTCGAAACCGATGCCCTCCGCCCGATCATCACCCGCGTTGAGGAGATGTCTGGCGCCCGCTACGGCGCCGACGAGCGCGGTGACGTTTTCCTGCGCGTGATCGCCGACCACGTGCGCGCCGGCGTCTTCCTGGTGAGCGACGGCGTCAACCCCGCCAACACCGGACGCGGCTACGTGCTGCGCCGCCTGATGCGCCGGGCCGTGCTGCGCGGCGACCTCCTCGGCCTGAAGGAGCCGTTCGTCCACGAGTTGGTGCCGGTCGTGGTGGCGCTCTATCAGGATGCCTACCCGGAGCTGCCGGGCAAGGAGAACTACGTCGCCCGGGTGCTGCGCACCGAGGAAGAGAGCTTCCGCCGTACCCTGGCCCAGGGAATGCAGCGCCTGGAAGAGTTCCTCGCCACCGCCGAGGGGAAGGTCATCCCCGGCGACGTGGTGTTCCTCCTCTATGGCACCTTCGGCTTCCCGCTGGAGTTGACGCAGGAGATCGCCGCCGAGCGCGGCTTCAGCATCGACCAGGAAGGCTTCGCTCGCTCGCTGGAGGAAGAGAAGCGCCGCGCCCGCGAAGGCGCCCGCATGCAGGGCGATATCTTTGTCACCGAGAAGGGCGCTCTCGGCGAGTTGATTCGGGTGCTGCCCGCCACCGAGTTCCTCGGCTACGCCGTGACCGAAGCCGGCGCCCAGGTCCTCGGAGTGGTCTTCGGCGAGCAGGAAGTGGAGGAGGCGACCGCGGGCCAGGAGGTTCAGGTGATCCTCGACCGCACGCCGTTCTACGCCGAGTCCGGCGGCCAGATCGGCGACACCGGTGAAATCCGCGCCGCTGGCGGTCGCGTGGAAGTGCGCGACACGGTGCGCAAGGGCGACCTGGTGGTGCATCAGGGGATCGTCGTCACCGGCACCCTCCGCAAGGGCGAGTCGGTGACCGCCGTGGTGGAGGGCAGCCGGCGGCAGGCGATCCGGCGCAACCACAGCGCCACCCACCTGCTGCACGGGGCGCTGCGCCGGGTGCTGGGCCCGCACGTAGAGCAGAAGGGCTCGCTGGTGGCGCCCGACCGGCTGCGCTTCGACTTCTCGCACTACCAGGCGGTCAGCCCCGACGAGCTGCGCCAGGTAGAGCGCATGGTCAACGAGCGCATCCTGGCCGACATGCCGGTGACCACCACGGTGACTGACATTGCCGAGGCGCAGCAGATGGGCGCCATGGCGCTGTTCGGCGAGAAGTACGGCGAGCGCGTGCGCGTGGTGCAGATGGGCGACTTCTCCCTGGAGCTGTGTGGCGGCACCCACGTGGAGCGCACCGGCCAGATCGGCCTGCTGCGCCTGCTCTCCGAAAGCAGCGTGGGCTCTGGCCTGCGCCGGGTGGAGGCGACCACCGGCCACGGCGTGATCGAGCAGCTCGATGAGCGCGAGGCCCTGCTCGCCCAGGCCGCTGAGGCACTGAAGTCGACCCCCGCCGACGTACCGGCGCGCGCCGCCGCCCTGGCCACGCAGCTTCAGGAGCTGGAGCGCCGCCTGAACGAACTGCAGCAGAAGCAGGCCGGCGCGCAGGCGGAGGCGTTGCTCGCCCAGGCGCGGGAAGTGAACGGCGTGCCGCTCATCGCCGCCCAGGCCGGCCCGGCCGACCGCGACGCCCTCACCCGCATGGTGGACGCCGTCGCCGCGAAACTGCGCTCCGGCGTGATCCTCCTGGCCGGCGTCTCGGACGGCAGCGTTCTGTTTGTGGCCAAGGCCACCCAGGACGTAGTGAAGCAGGGCGCGCACGCCGGCAACCTGGTGCGCGAGGTGGCGAAGCTGGCCGGCGGTGGTGGCGGCGGCCGCCCCGATTTCGCCCAGGCCGGCGGCAAGGAGCCCGCCAAAGTCGGCGATGCCCTCGCCAAGGCACCGGAGGTCCTGGCCGGGCAGGTGCGCCAGAGCTAATCGGGAGGCTTGGGTATCAAGCGGCGCGGCAGTTCATCGCCGCGCCGCTTTTCTACATGTGGAACTGCTCGTCGCCCCAGATCGTCTGCAAGTAGTCTATCTGCGCCGCGTGGCCCTGCATGTGCAGCGCCGGCAGGCCCATAAAGAAGGGCATTGGCGCGGTCAGCCAGGGCGTTTCCACCATGCTGGCAATCCGCTCCGGGGTGAGCGTGTCGAGCGCGGCCAGCACTTCCTCCGTCGACTCCTCAATCAACTGCACCGCCTGCGCGCGCGTGGTGATCGCCGCTTCCGCCGCGTGCAGCCGCTCGTGCTCCTCGGCGCCGCCTGGCTCACCGCGCAACAGCGCGGCCAGCGACTGGTTCGAAGTGCCGGTGTGCGCCAGGATCTGCAGGGCGCTCTTCGCCGTCGGCGAGGGCGACCACGTCAGTTTCTCCTCCGGCACAAAGGAAAACGTCTTCAGCAGGCGCTCTTTCGCCATGCGGGTCTGCTCTTTCACAGCCGCCACCGGATTCTCCATCAGCGATGCTCCTCTCCAGGGGGTGGGCCACACGGTTGGGACCCGCCAACGCGAGTCTACTATACGATCTGCCGCCCACCCTGTCAATAGCGACACTCCCTTGCTAAACGAGGGCTTGCCCCACACCGCCCGTCAGTGTGACCTACGTCATATCCAGGCAGCCGGCCGCCATGGTATCCTTCACCTGACATAGGGGATCGGATGGCACCCCGCACCCAGCCATCCATCCCGGAGGAGTGAGATGCGACGCTACCTGGCACTGTTGGCGATGATCGGCGCGGCCACGCTGGCTGCCGCGCCGGAGGCGGCCCAGGCCCACTGCGACACGCTGGACGGGCCGCTGGTGACGGCGGCGCGGCAGGCGCTGGACAGCGGCAACCTGGCGCCGGTGCTGGCCTGGGTGCCACCCCAGGCCGAGGCGCAGGTGAAAACCGCCTTCGACAAGAGCCTGTCCGTTCGCAAGCTGGGCCCGGAGGCGAGGGAGATGGCCGACCACTGGTTCTTCGAGACGGTGGTCCGCGTGCATCGTGCCGGGGAAGGGGCACCCTACACCGGCTTGAAGCCGGCCGGGCAGATCGACCCGGTGATCGCCGCCACCGACCAGGCGCTAGCGGACGGCACGGTCGACCCGATCGCCCAGCGGTTGGCCGACGCGGTGAAGGAGGGCCTGCACCAACGCTTCCGCCGCCTCAAGGCATTAGCCCCACCGAGGGAGAATGTGGCTGCAGGCCGCCAGTGGGTGGCCGCTTACGTCGACCTGCTGCACTACGTGGAGGGGCTGCACCGCCTGGTATCTGGCGCGGCCCAGGCGGCGCCGGACGAGCATGAGCACGCGCACGGCGGCCACGAGGCGCACTAGGGACGCCGTGGTAGAGCGCCGCGGCCACCGCCAACGGATGAGGGTATTGGGGTCGGAGACGCCGATAGGTCGGATCGCCGGCGTCCCGCCGGCCACCGTAAGAGGCGCCTCCGACCCTGATACGGACCACGCCCATCGCCGATAGGGGCCGGTTTTGGTGCCGGCCCACCTTGGACTACTGGGAGGGGAAACCGATGAGTGAACTGATCCAGAACGCGAGACGCCGCAAGGACCTGCTGAAGCACATGATCCGGCAGCTCCACGAGGGGCAGGCACCGGAACAGGTGCGGGCGCAGTTGCTGCGGCTCCTCGGGCAGATCCCGTACGACGACGTGGTGGCGGTGGAGCAGGAGTTGATCCAGGAGGGGCTGCCGGTCGAGGAGATCCTGCGCCTGTGCGACATCCACACCGCCGCGATGCGCGGCGCCATCGACGTGAGCAAAGCGCCGACCGCCCCTCCCGGCCACCCGGCGCACACCTTCCGCGAGGAGAACCGGGCGCTGGGCTGGCAGCTCCGCATGCTGGCGAAGGCCTACGCCGAGGTGGCCGCCCTCCCGGACGACGCCGACGCCGGCGCGCCGATGACCACGATCCGCGGCTACTTCAACGCCTTGATGGACGTGGAGAAGCACTACCTGCGCAAGGAGTACCTCCTCTTCCCCTTCCTGGAGCAGCACGGCATCACCGGCCCGCCCACGGTGATGTGGGGCAAGCACGACGAGACGCGCGCCCTCCTGAAAGGGGCGATGGAAGTGCTAGCTGCCGCCGAGAACCTGACCGCCGGCGAGGCGAAGAGCACCATCGAACTGGTGCTGGAGCCGGCCTCCACCGCGGTGGCGGAGATGATCGACAAGGAGGAGCAGATCCTCCTGCCGATGTGCCTTGATACCCTTACCGCCGCTGAGTGGTACGCCATCGCCCGGCAAAGCGACGAGTACGGCTACTGCCTGTACGACCCGGTGGAGACCTGGCGGCCGGAAGGCACCCCGGAGGAGGAGGCTCCAGCCGGCGACGCGGATCGCGTCCGCCTGCCGTCTGGCAGCTTCACCGTGAAGGAGCTCACCGCCATCCTGAACTCGATCCCGTTTGACCTCACCTTTGTGGATAAGGACGACACGGTGCGCTACTTCACCCAGGGCCGCGAACGGATCTTTGCCCGCAGCCGCGCCATCCTGGGCCGCAAAGTGCAGTTCTGCCATCCTCCCTCCAGCGTGAAGGTGGTCAATCAGATCCTCGACGACTTCCGCTCCGGCCGGCACGATCACGCGGCGTTCTGGATCGAGATGAAGGGGCGCTTCATTCACATCGAATACTTTGCCCTCCGCAGCCCCGAGGGAGAGTACCTTGGCTGCCTGGAGGTGAGCCAGGACCTCACCGCCAAGCGCGCCCTCACCGGCGAGCAGCGGCTGCTGAACTACGGCGACCGGGAGGCGACTGATGGATGACGCGCGACCGCCGATCACCCCGGAGACGAAGGTGGGCGAGCTGCTGCAGCACTACCCCGTGCTGGAGGCGGTGCTGCTCGAGATCTCACCCAGCTACCAGGCGCTGAAGAACCCGGTTCTGCGCCGCACGGTGGCGAAGGTGGCGACACTGCGCCAGGTGGCCAAGGTGGGGGGCGTGCCGCTGGGCACCCTGGTCGGGCGCCTGCGCGCTGCCGCTGGTCAGCCGGAGGAGGGGCTTGCCTCCGAGGGAGAGGAGAGCGCGCCCCCGCCAGCCTGGGCCGATGCCGCCACCGCCTGGCGCACCTGGGATGCCCGGCCGACGATTGAGAGCGGCGGCCACCCGATGGAACAGGTGATGAAGGACCTGGCGGCGCTGCCAGCCGGGCAGGTCTACGCGCTGATCACCCCCTTTGTGCCCGCGCCGCTGGTGGACCTGGCCGCGAAGCAGGGGTTTGAGGCCTACAGCACCCACGAGGCGCCGGAGCTGGTACGCACCTACTTCCGGCGAGGGTAGAACCTGTCGCGCCACCGCCCGGCCGGCCTCGGAGCGGCAACGCCTGTGCCGGCCGGCGGTCGGGGCGAAGCCTCCACGGGTGGGTGGTCTGCGCGCGGCGATCGGATCGCCGGCGTCTCGCCGGCCACACCGCCGGTGTGCGGTCGGATCGCCGGCGTCTCGCCGGCCACACCGCCGGTGTGAGGATGCACGGGTAACCCCCGGGTGCCGCCACCCCGATGCTCCCCCAGGCGCCCCTGGCCCGTGCCGCACGCGCACAGGCAGGAGTTGCCCACCCGCCAGCGAACCTGAAGGGAGTTCCTCGCCCTGATCCCCGGCAACCCTGCCGGCTGCCGGTCACTACGGATGGCACGGGTGAGGCGAGTACCCTGAGGGGAGGCAACGCACCGTGCCCCTGGCGCCGGTTCAGGTCCGGCTCGGTCCCGCGGGCTCCGGCAAGACGCGCGGCGCGCTGCGGCGCTGTGGCTCCGGATGCTGCCTGGTGGTGCCCTCGGAGAGTGCCGCCGCTCTGTCGCGGCCGCAACTGGCGGAGGGCGGCTGCGCTCACACCTTCCGTAGCCTGGCGGAGGCAATCACCGGTCCGGGCGCGCGTCAGATCGCCTCGCCGGCCCTGCGCGCCTTCTTCCTGCGCGAGGCGGTGCGGCAGAGTGTGGCCCCCGGCAGCTACTTCGCCGCCGCCGCCCCCCGGCCCGGCTTCGCGCCCGCCGTCGGTGACCTCATCCGTGAGTTCAAGCAAGCGGGCGCCACTCCCGTCGCGTTCCGTGCCGCCGCCAGCCGCGCTGCCGCGGTGGTGGAAGACCCCCGCTTCGCCGAGAAGTGCGAGTCGCTGGCAGACATCTGGACCACTTACGATGAGCTGCTGAGCCGCCACCACCTGCGCGACACTGATGACCTCCTGGCGGAGGCAATTGAGCAAGCGGGCGCGTGGCGAAGCTCCCTGCACACCTTCCTCGTGGATGGGTTCACCGCCTTCACCCCGCAGCAGATCGGCCTGCTGGCGGCCCTGCGGGCGGCCGGCGCGGCGCTGGAGATCTACCTGACGCACGACCCGGAGCGCCCGGTGCTGTTTGCCCGCAGCACGCGCACCCTGGAGGACCTGCGCGCCCACCTGGCTCCCCTGGAGGAGTGCGTCCTCCCTGAGCGGGCATACCACCTGAAGAGCCCCTCGCTGCGCCACCTGGAGCGGCACCTGTTCGCCCCCGCGGATCCGGTGGCGTGCGACGAGAGCATCACCCTCTTCGAGGCGCCCGATCCCGTGATGGAGGCGGAGATGGTGGCGCGCGCCATCCACCGCCTGCACCACCAGGAAGGCGTGCCGTTGGAGCGGATCGCCATCGTGCAGCGGCGGCTCGATGGGGCGGCGACGCTGCTGCTGAGCACCTTCGCCCGCTACGAGATCCCGGTGGCCTTCCATGCCGGGGTGCCGCTGGCCGAGAACCCGCTCGTCTCGCTGGTCGCCTCCTTGCTGCGCCTTTTCCTGGAGGACTGGCCGCGCGCCGAACTGGTGCGCTGTGCCCGCTCCAGCTACTTTGGGCTGCCACCGGAGGAAGCGGATCACCTGGAGCGCCTGGCGATCGCCAGGGGAGTGCGCGGCGACCGGGAAACCTGGTTCCAGCTCGCCGACAGACCGGAACTGAGTGGAGGACGCCTCTCCCAGTGGCTGGGGCGGCTGCGGCATTGGCAGCAGCGCCTCGACCGCCAGGCCACCCCGATGGTGCACGCCAAGCTGATCGCGCAGACGGCCGGCCATTTCGGCCTCACCCGCGCCGCCAAGGAGGGCGATCCCCTGTTGGCCGGGCAAGACGAGCGCGCCTGGGACAGCGCCTGCAGCCTGCTCCGGGAGATTGCCCACGTAGAGAACCTGGCCAGCGCCGGCGAGACCACGTTCGCCACCTTCGCTGGGGCGGTGCTGGCCGGCTGGCAGTCCGGCCTGTTCACCGTGCCGCCGCCGGCGGGGGCGCACGTGGAGATCCTGGAGGCGTTCGATGCCCGGCAGCAGGAGTTCGAGGCCGTCTTCCTGATGGGCCTCAACGAGCGCGTCTTCCCCCGCGTCGTGGCCGACAACCCGTTTCTGCGCGACGACGAGCGCCAGGCACTGGCGGCGGCCGGCGGGGGCCTCCGCCTCGACCGCCAGGTGGAGCGGGCAGACGAAGAGCGCGTGCTGTTCTACCGGGTGATTACCGCGCCCCAGCGGAAGCTGGTCTGCACCTACACGCGCACCGGTGCTGATGGTCGCCAAGCCCTTTCCTCCTACTACCTGGAGAAGGTGCGCGGCGTCTTCGCCACGGGAGAAGGCGCCCCGGTCACCGTGACCCGCACCCTGGCCGACGTGGTGCCGGATCCAGACGAGGCGGTCGGCGTGCGCGAGCGAGCACTATGCGCCAGCGCCGCCCTGGCCGGGCACCGCCCGCTGCCGGACGAGAAGCTGGCGGTGCTCCTGGCGACCCTGGCAGCAGAGAAGCCGGTGCTGTTTACCGACCTGCGCGACTTCTTGCGGGTGCGCCCGGGCCACGACCTGGCCTCACCGCGCCTGCGCGCCTGGGCCCGCCAGCAGGTGAGCAGCCGCGCCTTCAGCGCCAGCGAACTGGAAGCCTACCTCGCCTGCCCGCACCGGCACTTCCTCGGCTACCAGCTCCGCCTGCAGGAGATCACCGAGGAGGCTGGCGCCGCCGACATCGGCAGTCTGCTGCACGCCGTCTTGCGGACGTTCTTTGCCAACCGGCGGGCGGAGGCCAACGGCAGCACGGCTCCCCTCCCGGAAGACGCGGCCGACCAACTGGCGGCGATCCTGGACGAGCTGCTGAGCGACTACATCAGCGATCCCCGGCCCTCGCGGGTGCAGATGATCCGCCATGCCGCCCGGGAGTACCTGGCCCGCTTCGTGGAGCAGGAGCGCCAATACTTCGCCCGCACCGGCCTGGTGCCCACCCACTTCGAGCTGGCATTTGGCCCGCAGCCCGACCACGAGGGGGATAGGCTCGACGCTGGCTCACTGGCAACTCCCCTGCGAATCAGCGCCCCGGCCGGCAGTGACGCTCCCGCCGCCGAGGCCCTGGGGGAAAGCCTGGCCGC
>JAAZEB010000285.1 GCA_012512505.1 Armatimonadota bacterium
GAGGATCTCTTCGCCGAGTTCCGCAGCCGGCGCGTCTTCCAGACGCCGATCTCGGAGGCCGGCTTCACCGGCCTGGCGGCCGGCGCCGCCGCCGTTGGCCTGCGCCCGGTGGTCGATATCATGTACTGTGACTTCGTCACGGTGGCCATGGACCAGATCTGCAACCAGGCCGCGAAGCTGGCGCTGATGTCCGGCGGGCGGGTGAAGGTACCGCTGGTGATCAAGACGCCGGCTGGCTGTGGCACCCGCGAGGGCGGTCACCACAGCCAGAGCTTGGAAGCCTGGTTCATGCACACGCCCGGACTGAAGGTCGTCATGCCAGGCACGCCTGCGGATGCCAAGGGGCTGATGAAGGCCAGCATTCGCGACGACGGCCCGGTTCTCTTCATCCAACACCGCCTCCTCTACCCCCAGGCCGGCCCGGTGCCCGAAGGGGAGTGCCTCGTTCCCCTCGGCAAGGCCGAGGTCAAACGCCCGGGCAAGGATCTCACCCTGGTGGCCTACTCCTACGCGCTCACCAAGGCGCTGGCCGCCGCCGAGGCGCTAAAGGGGGAGATCGAGGTCGAGGTGGTGGACCCGCGCACCCTGGTGCCACTGGACGTGGAGACGCTGCTGGCGTCGGTGCGCAAGACCGGCCGGCTGTTGGTGGTGCATGAGGCGCCGGAGCGCGCCGGGGCCGGGGCGGAGATCGTGCGGCAGGTGGTGGCGGCGGGCCTGGAGGCCTTGAAGGCGCCGCCGCGCGTGCTGGGAAGCCGCAACCTGCCGATGCCCTACAGCCCCCCGTTGGAGGATGCCTGCATTCCCCAGGTGCGCGACATCATCCGCGCCGCGCGAGAGATGAGGTGAGGCGTGCGGCCGGCCTCTCGCCGAACGTCCACGGCTCGGGTTGCGAGGGCGGCTTGCTGCCTGCTGGCCGCGGGCGTGCTGGCAGGGCGCTGCCCGCCTCGGGCGGTGGGCGCGGCGGAGCCGGTGACGGCCGTGACTGTCGACTGCGCCCGCTCGATCGCCCGGGTGCCGGCGGGCCTCTATGGCGTCGGCTACAACGGCTGGGGAGACACCGTCTACCCCCAGGCGGTGGCGCATCTGCGCGCGGTTGGGGTTCGCTACGTGCGGATGGTCGTCTGCCTGGACGAACTGTGCGGCGACCGCCCGGGCGACTACCGCTGGGAGTACGCGCAGCCGTGCGACCTGGGCGAGGGGTTCCTCTCCCGGGTGCGGCGGATCCGCCGCCAGGGCTGGACGCCGATCCTTGCCTTCTCCCTGCATGGGGCCGCCGGCATGCTGCCGCGCTGGTTCCATGGCGAGCACAATGATGCTCGCGGCAACGCCTGGTTCCGCTACCATGGTGATGGCACGCTCGCCCCGGATGGGAAGAGCGACCAGTACCAGGCGCTCTCGCGCATCGCGCGGGATCTGGCCGCGAAGCTGGCGGCCGAGGGCCTGACCGGGCTGCACTGGGAGTCCATCTACGAGATGGGCCACGACATGCCCCTGGCGGACATCCACTACCACGTCGCCCGTGGCATCCGCGCGGCCGACCCCCGGGCAAAGCTGCTCGGGCCGGCCACCTGGCCCGGCTGGACCGTCGAAGAGCGCTTCGTGAAGCCGTTTCTCGCCACCTACGGGGCGGATCTGCTCGACTACGTGACGATGCACTGGTACGCCGATAATGAGCACGGCCTGTGGCGGGCGCCAGGATATCAGGTCGGCGAGACGATCCTGACGATGGGGCAGCCGGACCTCCTTGCCTATCTGATGGAGACCACCCCCAAGTTTGGCGCGTGGTGCCGCCGCTTGCGCGCTCTGCTGGACGACCCGGCCCTGAACCCGACGCGCAAGCGGATCGGCATCGCCTTCACCGAGTTCGACGCCGTGGCGCGCTCGCCGTATGGCAGCAATCCGGAGAACCCCGATTGGCCGCGCTACCGGGCGGATGCCGACTGCTACCTGAACACCAACGTCTTCGGGGGCGTCTGGTGCGCCTCCGTGCTGTGCCACCTGGCGGCCAGTGGCTGCCTCGACATCGCCCTGAAGTTCAACGCCCGGCAGTACTACGGGCTGATCGACAACGGCCCGGGGCAGCGCTACTTTCGGCAGCCGGTTTGGTTTGCCTGGCGCCTTCTGCAGGAGCGGGCCGGCCTGAAGCCCGGGGCGCCCCTGCTAGCCACCACGGTGGATGGGCCGCGCGATAACGCCGCCGCGCACGTCGACGGCCAGGATACTCCCTGGGTGGAGGCGTTCGCTGTGGGCCCGGCAGCACGCCCTCGCCTGGTGCTGATCAACCGCTCCTTTACCCCGCAAACGGTGCGCCTGCGGCTCTCGGGTACGCCCGCGCGCCGGACCACCTGGCGGGCGGAGCGCTACCGCTTCAGCGAGGAGCGGGTGGCGCGCTTCATCGGCCGCAAGCCGGGCACGCGGACGGAGGGCGCCTTCGCGGGGGCCCCGGACGACTCGGCCAGCGCCCGCTGCCTGCGGCGGCTCGACCAGGTGACCGCCCGGCGGGAGGGCTCCACCTACCGGCTGGAGGGCCTCCACTGCCCACCGATCAGCATCACCGTGCTGGCGTTCCAATGACGCCCGCAGCGCCAGTTGCCGTAACCACCGAGGATGAGGACGAGCACGACAGGCCTGACACCTGACACCTGACACCTAAACACCTGGGAGTATAACATCCATGCCAGCATCTATCGGTTGCGCGGTTATCGGCTATGGGCCGATGCACAACTTCGGCTGGGCCCACTCGGCCTGGATCGACGCCACCCCGGAGCTGCGCCTGGTGGCGGTCTGCGACGTGGACCCGGCGCGCACGGAGGCCGCCAAGGAGGCGTTCCCGCACATCCGCACTTACAACGACGTGGCGGCGGTGTGGGCCGACGACGAGATTCAGCTCGTCTCCATCGTCACGCCACACTTCACCCACTGCCCGCTGGTGGTGCAGGCGTTCGCGGCGGGGAAGCACGTGGTGGTGGAGAAGGCGATGTGCCTGAACGTCGCCGAGGCTACCGCGATGGTGGAGGCGAGCCGGCGGGCAGGGCGGATGCTCGCGGTGCACCACAACCGCCGGCACGACGGCAACTTCCGCCGCATCAAGCAGATCGTCGAGAGCGGCGCCATCGGCGAGGTGTTCGACATCGACCTGTATGTCGGCGGCTATGGTCCCTTCC
>JAAZEB010000034.1 GCA_012512505.1 Armatimonadota bacterium
CTTCTGAGCCGCCGCTGAGCGGCTGCGGCGACGCCTCTGATAGCGCCCGCTCGCTATCGGAGGCGTCTGCCCTTCCCCCTTCCCGCTGAATGAACCCGCGCCAAAGAGGCCCTTGACAGCCCCCGGGCCCCTTGGTAGAATGCCACCGCGGACCCACCTAGCGCGGCAGTGCCCTGGGCACTCGCCGATGCCTCGGAAGGATGGGAGTGGGAATGGAAGCCGAGTGGCCGTTTGCCGATCCCGGGTACGCCGCCGCCTTTACCACCCAGCGCGTCTTCAGCGGCGAACGCCCCGTGCTGCTGGTCACGCACGACCTGGAGGACGGCGCCTGGCAGTTCCACGATGGGGAGCCGATCTGCCCGGAGGAGGCGATTGCCGTGGCGCTGGCCGAGATCGCCTCTACAGACCCATCCCTGGGCGCCGTCGCCGATCTGCCCCTCGGCTGGGCCGCCTGGCGGGATGGCCCGCGAGAGCCGTGGCAGCGCGCCCCCGCGCGGATCGTGGACGCCCCAGAGGAAGTGTGCCCCAACTGCGGGATCCGTCACCTGCCCGGGGCGCCCGACCCAGAGCCCACCCTGGAGGACGATGGCTGGTGCCTGGAGCGCGTCTCCTGGCACCAGCACTACGGCTCGCTCCCGCTCACCATCCCCGACGAGGCCGCCCGCCGCAGCCTGATGCCCGGCGACATCGCCCGGCTGCTCTTCCACTGGCGCACCGCGGAGCACACTACCCGCCGGCAGTACCGCTGGGTGCGGGTGACCGAGGCGGGCGCCACCGGCTACCTCGGCATTCTCGATGATGATCCGGTGATCCCGGGAACCCTCGAGGCGGGCGATCTGGTCTGCTTCCGCCCCGAGCACGTTGTTGACATCCGGAGAGACTGATCCGCCGACCCGCGGCCACCTCCGGGGCACCACGCGGGCGGCCGGGCGCGGGAGCCGCCGTGCCCGCGGCATCTTCCCGTGTTCCGCTGCGTGAGGGCGCCTGCCGCAGGCGCCCCTGGAGGCAACCATGGATCGCATCCGCTGCCACTACCGATTGGCCTGCCTGCTGCTGCTGTTCGCGGCTGGCAGGCAGGTGCAGGCCGCGCCCGCGGCCCCGGATCCGCTCCTGGCGGCCATCCCCGGCAACGCGTTGCTCGTCGCGCTGGTAGATCTGCGCCCAGACAGCCCCTCCGCCAAGGCGCTGCAAGGCATGCAGACGCCGGAGCAGGCGGCAGTGATCCGGGCGGGGCTCCATCTGGCGCTGCAGCAGTTGGCCACGGCGCTGCTGGCGCCGGGAGCGCAACTGGAACAGGACGTGCTCCCCTGGCTGAGCCGCCGCGCCGCGCTCTGCCTGGCGCCGGCCGGACCCGCCGTCGGCGGCCAGGTGCTCTTGATCGAGACGGTGGGGGGCACGGCGGCCGGCGCAGGCTTCGAGCGCCTGATGCAGACGGCGGTTCAGGCCGGTCGGCTCGTGCCGCGAGACCCGATTGCCGGCGTGCCAGCCTGGCAGTCCGTGCGACCGCCGCAGGGATTCGTGCTGGCGCACCACGGCTCGCTGCTGGTGGCAGGTGCCCCGGAGCCCGCGGTCACGGCGGTGCTAACTCACCTGCGGGCAGAGCCGGCGCCGGCCCTCGCCCCGGTCGCCACGGCGCTCGGCCACACGCCCGAGGGAGTATTCCGGCTGGCCACCGTTCTGCCTGCGCCGGCCCAGCAGGGTGCGGCCGGGCCAAAAGGGCTGACCGCCCTGGCGCTGTCCGCACGGCTGGAGGCGGAGGCGCTCGTCGCCGAAGGCACCTTCTTCCTGGCCGAGGAGCAACGCGCCGCCCTTGCCGCCTTGAAGCCCACTTTCGGCGAGTCGGTGGCCGGTATTCCAGATTCCGCCGCCGCCGTGCTGGTGGCAGCCCGACCCGGGCCTTTCTTCCACACGCTGGGCCTGCCGATCGCCGAGGCGATCGGCCAACGGGTCCTCGGGGACCAGGTACTTCAACCCTTGGGAGCAGTCCTGGCGATGGTCTTCTCTGATCTGCTCAACCAGGAAGTGGCCTTCGCCCTGCTCCCCTCCCCTGACCACACCTCCTGGTTGATCACGATGACGGCGGCCCGGCCGGATACCTTGCTGCCGCGCGTTCAGCAGCTCGTGCAGGCCGGCCAGGGTCATCAAGGGCTAACCTGGACGGCGGCTCCAGTGGGTGACGTGCCGGCATGGAGCGTCAGTTGGGCGTGGCCGGGCGCGGGGCAAGGGGCGGCGGTGGCGCCGCCCTCCACCGTCCACTTCGCGGTGGCGGATGCCCGGCTGCTGCTGGCATCGGACCGGCCGGCGCTAGAGGCGGGTGTGGCCACGCTCGGTGGGCAGGCGAAACCGGTGACTGCCGCCGAGTGGTATCCCAAAGCCGAACCGCCGGCGGAGGCGGCGGAGTGGCTGGCGTGTGCCGACGCGCGCGCGCTGGCACGCTGGGTCGCCTCCTTCATCAGCCAGCGGGCCCGGCTGTCGCAGCCGCAGGTGGCACAGCTCGCCGAGGCGCTGCTGGTGGGCGTGCGCACCGGAACCTTGCAGGCAAGCCCAGACGCGAACGGCATTCGCGCCGTGCTGCGAGTAGGCATCGATCCCCCGAAGATGGCTAGCCTCGGCGCCGCGATCCCCACCGCTGCCGGCCTGGCGCTCGGGGTTCCGGCGCTGGCACGCGCGCGCACCGCGGCCCGTTCCAGCGTGTGCACGTCGAACCTGAAGCAGCTTTGCCTGGCGGCACACATGTACGCCCAGGACTGGAACGAGCAGCTTCCGCCCGCTGAGGGGTGGGTGGAGAAGCTCCAGCCCTACTTCAAGAACGCGGCGATCCTCCGCTGCCCGGTAGACCCGCAGCCGCACCTGCACAGCTACGCGCTCAACAAGGCGGTGGCGCAGCTACCGCTGGTCCAGATCGCCCGTCCAGCGGAGACGATCCTCTTCTATGAGACGACGCTGCCGAACCCCAGTCCCTGCGGCTGCGCGGGAGACCTGGCGCGCCACCCGGGCCACCACGGGCGGGTGGTCCTCGGCTTCTGCGACGGCCACGTGATCCAGCACGTCGGCGACATCCCGGCGCACTGGTGGGACCCGGCAGCGCAGTAAGAACGAACGGCCGCAGCGCCCCGCCGATTGGGGTCGGATCGCCGGCGTCCCGCCGGCCGCCATAGGAGGCGTCTCCTGACGCTGGGAGAGTACCGGAGTGCCGCAGCAATGCGGCTTCCGACCGTGTGAAGCCCGATTGCTCGGGCACTCCGACCATCTCTCCTGGAGGAGTAACACCCCGTACCCGCCGGTGGGTCTCCGGGTGGTGGTAGGGGCGAAGCATTGGCGGGTCAAACCGATTGCGGCGCAGTACGCTTGGCCCGCCAATGCTTCGCCCTACGTTCACGTACGGTTCGCGGAGGCCGTTACACCGCCACCCGCGAGGGAAACTCCGGCACGCCGCGGATGCCGACGTTCACCCGGAACAGGACGCCAGCTCCCGGGCCGGCCGTCTCCTTCTGGTGGCCGCCGGCGGTGGTGACGTAGATGTCGGTGTAATCCTCACCGCCGAAGGTGAGGCTGGAAACCCGCTGCGCCGGGAAGTGGATGCGCCGCTCCTCGACACCCTCCGGGGTGTAGCGCACCACGCAACTCCCGCCCCACTTGGCGGTCCAGATACAGCCCTCCGCGTCTACCGTCATCCCGTCCGGCACGCCGTCGTCCTCCGGGGTGCGGAGGAAGACGCGCTGGTTGCTGAGGGCGCCGGTCGTCTCGTCATAGTCAAAGAGGTAGATCTCCCGCTTCGGCGAGTCGGTGTAGTACATCCCTTTGCGGTCAGGTGTGAAGCCCATGCCGTTGGAGCAGCCGATCCCGGTGAGCAACCGGGTGAGCGAGCCGTTGGTATCGAGGCGATGCAGGCAGCCGAGGCGCTTCCCCTTGGGCATCGTGCCGCAGAAGACGCGGCCGGCCGGGTCGGCAATCACGTCGTTGAAGCGCGAGTCGCGCTCCTCCGGGATCTCCGGGATCACGGTGGTGAGCTCGCCCTCTTGCCAGCGTTTGATGGCGCCACGGGCCATGAAGAGGAGCAGCGCGCCGTCGGCCTGGATGGTGAAGCCGCCGACCATCTCTCCCTGGTAGCACTGCTCGTGCCGGCCGGTAGCCGGCTCGTAGCGGAACAGGCGCCCGGTGTCGATGTCGGTCCAGTAGAGGCGTCCCTCGCCTGGGTGCCACAGCGGCCCCTCGCCACACACGCACTCGTAGTCCGCGATCAGTTCTGGTGTCACGTTTCTCCTCCCATGGAACCGCGCCTGCCGACAGCCTTCGCTCACAGTCGGTCGCGGTGTTGGGCAAACCACTCGGGAAAGCTGAGCGCCGGCCGCCAGCCGAGCATGCGCTCCGCCTTCGTGCAATCGTAGACGGCCGGCAGCCATCCCCCGCTGAAGCCGCGCTCGCACAGCCACTCGTAGGCCTCCGGCCAGTACTTCCGCACCAGTGGACGCACGTCGGGCGGCGAGCCAAGCGAAGCGGCATCCTCCCGGGTGTAGGGGAGCCGGTTGGTGACGAAGAACGCCTCGAAGGGGCGCAGCGGCGCGCCCGGCTCTCGAACTCCGGCCAGCACCTGCGCCGCCGCCAGGTGGGCCGCGACAACATCCTCCACCACGGCGAAGCAGCCGGTGAGGCGGAAGCCGGTCTCCAGCTCCGACACCGGCATGAAGGCAGGCGGGCGCAGCGCCAGGGTGCGGATCTGGCCACGGTCGGCATAGAGGCGGGCGCACTGCTCCTGGCAGTGCTTAGTGTAGCTGTAGAGATCCCCCAGCGGCGACTCGTACTCCTCGGTGAGCGGCCAGGCGTCGGTGGGAACGGCCATGTAGCCGCAGGCGGCGATGCTGCTGGTAAGCACCACCCGGTCGATGCCCACTTGCGCCGCCGCCGCGTAGAGCATCCAGGTACCCTTGACGTTGGCATCCAGGTACTGCGCGTCCGAGTAAGGCTTCCAGGGGTGGATCGAGGCACAGTGGAGGACCATCGCGGCGCCCTCCAGCGCCGCCGCGAGCCCATCCCCCGCCGCCAGATCGAGCTGAAGGAAGCGGCAGCGGCCGGCCAGCGCGGGCGGCGCCGGCGCCAGGTCGATGCCGGTCACCGTGAAGCCGGCGCACTGCAGCTTGGGCACCAGATGCGAACCGAGGTGCCCGGCGGCACCCGTCACCACAACGTTCATCCGCTTCTCTTTCGCTACCAGGGCTTCTGGAACATCGCGAACAGGGTGGTGTCGTAGACGTTCACCCCTGGGGGGGCCGTCAGCGCGTGGAGCACCGCCTCCGCCACCATCTCCGGACGCAGCCACTCCGGCCGCGGCTCGCGCCCGGGGTTCGTCAGCGGGGTGTCGACCACGCCGGGGCAAACCATCCCCACGGCGATCTCCAGCCCGGAGCCGTGGAGCTGCCGCGCCACCGACTCCGTCAGGCCGCGCAGGCCGTACTTGCTGGCGTTATAGGCGCCCCCGTCGCCCCCCTCACTCCAGTGCGAGCGCACCGAACCGATGTTGAGGATCTTGCCGCGGCCCCCGGTCTCCTTCATCAGGCGAATTGCTTGCTGCATGCAGGCAAACACCGCCACCACGTTCAGCTCCAGGCACTCGCGAAACTTCTGGACCGGCAGCTCTTCCACCGGGCCAAACGGCGCCATGCCGGCGCTGTTCACCAGGATATCCAGCCGCCCGAACTCCTGCCGGATGGCGGCGAAGAGGTGCTCCACGAACGCGTCCTGGGTGAGGTCGCCCGGTATCGCGCGCGCCTGCCCCCCGGCATCCCGGATCGCCGCCACGGTGGCCGCCAGTTCGGCCTCCGTGCGCGCCACCAGGATCACCGTCGCGCCCTCCCGGGCCAGAAGCTCCGCCACCGCCCGGCCGATTCCCCGTCCTGCCCCCGTCACGAGGGCAATCTTGCCATCCAACTGCATGCGGATACTCCCTCGGCGTCATTGCGCCCGGCTCGCCGCCTCCCGGCGCTGCCGCGCCGCCGTCAGGTTCGCCTGGCGTATGCGGGTTACCAGGTCCCACTTGGGGCGGTCCGTCACGTCCACCGCCCCGAACGCATCGTGCTCGCCGTGGACCAGCCGCGCCCCCCGGCCCGGCCCCCGCCCGGCGTCCAGAGCGCGGCGAGGAGGAACGCGCCAGCCACGAAAGCACAGCGACCTGGCAACATCGGCAACCGCCCCCTCCAAAGACCCAATCAGGGCCCCGGCAGAGGTATTCCGAGGCGCCAGGGGCAACTCCTGCCAGCCACACGCCAGGCGCACGGGCAAGCCCCGCGCTCGCGGCGCGTTCGCCTTGACTCGGCGGCGGCGCGCGCGGTAGAATTTGAGGTGATGACCGCCTCCGACCAACAAGCCGCTCCGGCCCGGCACCGTGACAACCCCCTGAACACGCCTGCCTGCTTCGTGAAGGGCGTGGGGCCGAGCACCGCCCTGCTGTTGGCCAAGCGTGGCATCCAGACCGCCGGCGACCTACTCCTCCACTTCCCCCACCGCTACGACGACCGCACCCAGCTCCGCCGCATCGCCCAGCTCCGCGATGGGGAGAAGGTGACCGTCATCGGCCGGTTGGCCGGCTGCGAGGGCACGCGCACCAAGAAGGGGCGCTTCCTCATCAAGGCCTACTTGAGCGACGACACCGGCACGCTGGAGCTGGTCTTCTTCAACCAATGGTTTTTGAAGAACACCTTCACCAGGCTGCACGGCAAGTGGCTCTCGGCCTATGGCGCGGTGGAGGTCTCGCCCTGGGGCGTGCGCATGGCCAACCCGGAGTGGGAGGAGCTGGACGAGGAGGACCCGCTTCACTCAGCGCGCATTACGCCGGTCTACCCGCTCACCGAGGGGTTGTATCAGAAAACGGTGCGCAGGGTAGTGCAGAACGCCCTGGCGCTGTGCCTGGACCACGTGGCGGAGCTTCTCCCCGAGGCGATGCGGGCGCGCCATCGGCTGGTCGGCATCCGCGAGGCGCTTCTGAACATCCACCACCCCGAGGATGCCGGCAAGCTGGACCTGGCCCGGCGGCGCCTGGTGTTCGAGGAGTTCTTCTTCCTACAGCTTGCGTTGGCAATGCGCAAGCGCAACCTTCAGGAGGACAAGCCGGGCATCGCCTTCCCCCTGGCAGACGACTTCGACCGGCGCTTCCAGGCGGCGCTCCCCTTCGCGCTCACCACCGCCCAACAGCGCGTCATCGCCGAGATCCGGGCGGACATGGGATCCACCCGCGCGATGAACCGCCTCCTGCAGGGCGACGTTGGCTCCGGGAAGACGGTGGTGGCAACGGCGGCTATTCTGACGGCCCTCGACGCGGGCTACCAGGCGGCGCTGATGGCGCCTACCGAGATCCTGGCGGAGCAGCACTACCTGACGCTGTCGCGGATGCTGCAGCCGTTCGGCGTGGAACTCCACCTGCTGATCGGGAGCGTGAAGCCGAAGGGGAAGCAGATCGTGCGCGAGCGCCTCGCGGATGGGCGCTGCCAGCTCGTGATCGGCACGCACGCCCTGATCCAGGAGAGCGTCGGCTTCAAGAAGCTGGGCCTGGTGATCATTGATGAGCAACACCGCTTCGGCGTGCTGCAGCGCCTGGAGCTGGTGCAGAAGGGCCTCAACCCGGACGTGCTGGTGATGAGCGCCACCCCGATCCCGCGCACCTTGGCGCTCACCGTCTATGGCGACCTGGATGTCTCGGTCATCGACGAGCTGCCGCCGGGGCGCAAGCCGGTGCGCACCTTCTGGAAACAAGAGAAGGACCGGGCGAACGTCTACCGGGGAATCGAGCGCTTCCTCGCCGAGGGGCGGCAAGCCTACGTAGTCTGCCCGTTGGTGGAGGAGAACGAGCGCCTCACGGCGCAAGCGGCCACCGAACTGTACGAGCGCCTGCAGGGCGAGGTGTTCCCGACCCGGCGCGTTGGCCTCATCCACGGCCAGATGGGCGCCTGGGAAAAGCAGGAGGTGATGGAGCGCTTCCGCGCCGGCGAGATCGACCTCCTGGTGGCGACCACGGTGATTGAGGTGGGCGTGGACGTGCCCAACGCCACGGTGATGATGGTGGAAAACGCCGACCGCTTCGGCCTGGCCACGCTGCACCAGCTCCGCGGGCGCATCCGCCGCAGCGACCGCACCGCCTACTGCGTCTTGATGGCCGACCCCTCCACCGCGGACGCAAAGCACCGGCTGAGAACGCTGGAGCAGTGCGACGACGGCTTCCGCCTGGCGGATGAGGATCTGCGCCTGCGCGGCCCGGGCGAGTTTTACGGCACGCGGCAGTCCGGCCTGTTGAACCTGCGCCTTGCCGACGTAGTGGGCGATGCCCACACCCTCGAACTGGCGCGGCGCGAGGCGTTTGCCCTGGTGAAGGCCGACCCGGAGCTGGCGCTGCCCGAGCACCGCCCGCTGCGCGAGGAGCTGGAGCGCCGCTACCACAGCCTCGTCTGGGCTACTGTGAGCTGACCTGGCTACACCACAAAGCGCAAGGTGAGCGGATAGCGATAGCGTTCGCCCTCGTTGGCACGCACGGCGGCGATGATCACCAGCACGCACTGGAACACCAGCACGGCGATCAACAGCGGGATGCCGATCACCACCAGGCTGAGCAGGCCGGCGGCAATCGCGTAGAGGGTGACGCTGATCTGGAAGTTGAGCGACTCCCGGCCCTGATCTTCCACGAGGGGGAACTGCTCGCGCTTCATCAGCCAGACCAGCAGGGGGCCGATGAGGTGCCCCAGCGGAAAGACGTAGCCGGCCAGCGCGCTGAGGTGGCACGCCATCGCCCAGTTTCGCTCTTGCCGGCTTGGAAGCGGCGACCTCTCTTCCTGGTACAAGACGGCATCCTCCCCCGGAAGGCCCGGCATCATCCGTGCCGTACCGCCTCATCGGGGAAAGCGCGCAGCACCCACGGCGCCTACACGCGGGTAGACCACGGCCGGAGAGGCAGGAATCATCCTCCCGCGGCCGAACTGGCACCCACACGGGGTAACTGACGGCAGGCCCGCGCGTTCGCAGGGCGCTTGGATTCCCCTACCTGCCTGAGTAATCACCAGAGAGCCGCGGTGCCCAATGGCCAATCGCCGTCTGGCACCGCAACCCTTGAAGGAGGTCTCAGCATGGTCTCTCGTGTAGGACTAGCGGCCCGAGCGCGTATGGCCGCGGTTTGGCCCCCGGCATTTGCCAAGAGGCTTCTGGCATCCTACTTCGCGGCCATCCTTTTCGGCGCGCTCTCTCTTTCGCGGGCGACGGCCGCGGCGGCGGAGGGCGGCATTCGGGTGATCCCCGACGCCTCGGGCGCCTTCCACTACGCCGATGACTTCCAAACGCCTCGGTTCCTGGATGACGCCTTCCTCGATGGTCTGAAACCGGACGCGTGGCAGAAAGGAGCGCTCACCCACAGCGGCCCCGACCGCAACCGCTCGCTGACCTACCGGTTCTACGGGGAGCACCGCCTCACCGACATCGCCGTGCAAGTCGATCAGCAGGCCAACGGCCCGAACCTGGGGGGCACCAACGCCCTCTATGTCTCCCCCAATGGCCTGGACTGGACGCTGGTGGCTACCAGTGCCCGCCAGCAGCCGGATGCCAACGGACTCCAGGGGCAGCCACTCACCCTCCCCGCGGAAGAGGCGAAGCGCTTCATTGGCCGAACCGAGGTGTGGGTGCGCCTCACGCTCGACAACTACTCTGGCCTGAAGACCAACACCTCCAACTGGGTCACCGGTCTGCGGGTTGACCTGCGCCTGGGCGAGAAGGCCACCGCCGCGGCCGACCCCCAGGCGAGCCTGCTGCAAGAGTGGGGCAGGATGCGCCGGCAGGCTGGCTGGCGGAGCATCGCGCTGGACTGGGCCGATCCCGTGGCCACCCGCCCCCCGCACTACTACGAGGATGTCGACGGCTGGCTGTATCCGGCCCGGCGCCCCGGGAGCCCCGTAGCCGACGAGGCCAAGGGCTTCCCGGTTCAGCGCGCGCTGCGGCATGGGCGTCGGTCGCCGCTGTCGCTGTCGGTCTTCGTCCGCACGCGCACCGGTGGACGCTGCCTGGCGCGCCTGGTGCTGCGCTGCACGCGCGACTCCGCCCGTAAGGTGCGCGTTGCCTGGAACGGCAAGTCGGTTGCAATGCTTGATGCCGGTCACTACTTCGGCGCCGACCGGGCCTTCGCGGTGCGCATCCCGGGAACCGTCAAGGCAGGCGTCCACGAACTGCGCATCACCCCGCTGGACTCGGGCGCCCTCCTGGTGCGCCAGATCTCCGTAGCCGGGCCAGCCGACCTGGCGTGGGCGCCGAAGCCCGCGCTGCCGCCCGCCGGCGCGCTGCAAGTGCTGAGCGCCACCTACCTGCCGGATGCGGCCCCCCCGCCCGCCTCGCAGGCGGTCGAGGGCCGCCAGAAGGTCGACGAGGGCGTGCTTATCCACGAGGGGCTGCAGCGGCTCTACCAGGAACACGCCTCCTTCGGCGCTCTCCGCGTGTGCGTACGCAACCCTGGCCAGACGCCCGTGCGGATCGGGCACCCGCTCCGGCTCAACGGCAAACCGATCGAGGCAAGCTACGTCGACTTCACGCGCAGCGAGTGGGACGCCCCCGGCGTGGTCTGGTACCGCGTGCGGCCTCGGTTGCTGCCGCCGGGCGGGTGCGCCGAGGTCTATGTCCGCTTCCGACGGCGTTCCGTCGGCGCTAGCGCCCGGCTCGAAATCCCCCTCGAGAACGGGCCGGCGCTGACCGTCACCATCCCCTACCAGGTGCCCCCCTTCACCATCGACTACGTGACCACCGGCGCCTCGCCCGACACCCTCTATGTGTACGTGCGCCATCGCGCGGGCGCCGGCCGCCCGGCCAAAGTCGCTCTTGATGGGGTCACGCTCTCCCAGGCGCGCCTCTATCACGTTGTCGGCCCGGACGATCTGACCCTGGCGGTGGCCCGGCTGACCCGGCCGCTGCGCGTCGGCAGCTACCACGTCGTCAGCGTGGCCGGCAGCTCGGGCCGGCAGGTAGCGGCCCAGTTCCGCGTGTTGCCGTTCGTCTTCCCGCGCAGCTCGATCCACATCCCACCGGAAAAGTGCCGCGAGCTGAACATGAACCTGGCGATGTGGTATCCGCAGAGCCTCGACACCTGCCGGCAGCACGGGGTCTCCTCGACCACCACGGACGTGTTTGACCTGCACGAAAAGGTGGCCTACATCCTCGGGCCGGATGAGCCAGACGCCCACGACAACCGCGGAAACGGCTACGACCGCGGGTTGGGCGCCAACGCCCGCGAGCTCTGCCAGAGCGGCTGGCAGGAGCTGATCGAGCGCAACCCGCACGCCCCCGCGAGCTGGATCATCATGAACGGCACGATCCGGCCGCTGAACTGGTGGGTCTACGGGCAGCTCGCCGACATCGCCTGCTTTGACCCCTACCCCATCAACTGCTACGGGGGCGACCACGCCTACGTGCGCGAGAGCTTATCGGTCGCACGGCAGGCCGGCGCGCCGCGGCGCCTCTACGCCTGCCTGGAGACCTACGGCTGGGATCAGCCGGAGGGGCTTGGCGCCATGGGCCGGGGCCCGCTGCCGGACGAGTATCGCCAGAACGTGGTGCAGGCACTCGGGGTTGGGGCCAAGGGGCTGACCAGTTGGGTGTACGTCGCGTCCGCGGCCGGGTGGGAGAAGCGTCCGGACTTCGCCCGGGAGGTGGCAGCCCTGAACGCCCTGATCGGCCACATCGAGGCGGAACTGCTGATCGGCACTCCGGTCGATCTGGCCCGCAGCAACGCCGGCACCGTGCCCACCGGCAGCGTGGGAGCAGAGCACTGGCCAAAAGAGCGCGTGTGGGTGGGCAGTCTCCTGTGCGGCCCCGACGCGCTCGTCGTGGCGGCCGCCAACCACATCCCGGCGAGCAAGCCCGAACCGGTCATCGAGCCCGCGCGCGACGTTACCCTCACGGTGCGGCTGCCGGCCTTCCTGCCGCGGGTGACGGCGTTCGAGGTCACCGAGGAGGGGCTGCGGCCCTTCCCCTGCACCGTCCAGGCGGGCCAGGCGACGCTGCGGGTGGATGCCATCCAGTCGGGGCGCATCTTCGTGCTGCGCCGCCAGTAGGCAGCGGTCGGTCAGTGGAGAGTACGGCGAAGGGTCGCCACTTGGTCGAAGCGGCGACCCTTCGCTACCTTACGAACGGATTGGGCTGCCCCCGGTTCATCGGGGCAGCCGCTCCTCTACCCGCGGCCGAGGAGGAGCAGGACGCGGCGCACGATGTTCTCCGCGGTGAAGCCGAACTCCTGGAGCAGGCGCGAGGCCGGGGCGGAAGCGCCGAAGCGATCCAGCGCGATCACGTCGCCGTCGGTGCCGACGTACTTGTGCCAGCCCAGCGAGGCGGCCGCTTCCACCGCCACCTTCTTCACCTCGGTCGGCAGCACCGCCGCCCGGTAGGCGGCCGGCTGCGCGTCGAACAGCTCCCAGGAGGGCATGCTCACCACGCGCGTCGGCACTCCCTGCGCCTGCAGCCGCTCTTGCGCCTCCACCGCCAGGGCCACCTCCGAGCCGGTGGCCACCAGGATGATGTCCGGCCGGCCGCCCTCCGCCTCCTTCAGGATGTAGGCGCCCTTCCGAACCCCCTCGGCGCTCGCGTAGACGCCGCGGTCGAAGCAAGGCACCTTCTGGCGGGTCAGCACCAGTGCCGTCGGGCCATCGAGGCGCTCCACCGCCACCTTCCACGCCTCAGCCGTCTCGGCGGCATCGGCGGGGCGCAGGGTGACCGTGTTCGGGGTGGCGCGCAGGCTGGCCAACTGCTCAATCGGCTGGTGCGTCGGGCCATCCTCGCCCAGGGCGATGCTGTCGTGGGTAAGCACGTAGATGACCGGCAGTTCCATCAGCGCGGAGAGGCGCAGCGCCGGCTTCAGGTAGTCGACGAAGTTGAAGAAAGTGGCCGTGTAGGGGCGCAGGCCGCCGTGAAGGGCGATGCCGTTGGCCGCGGCGGCCATCGCGTGCTCGCGCACGCCGAAGTGGAGGTTGCGGCCGGCGTAGCTCCAGCCGCCGCCGACGGCGCCTTCGACCCCTTCGGCCGCCAGCGCGGGGCTCTCCAGGTCGCCCATCCCCTTGAGGGCGGTGTTGGTGGAGGCGTTCAGGTCAGCCGAGCCGCCGACGAGCGCCGGGTAGTTCCGGGCGATGGCGTTGATCACCTTGCCGCCGGTGGCGCGGGTGGCGGCGGCATCCGCCGGCCCGAAGCTAGGAATCTCGCGGTCCCAGCCCTCGGGCAGCCGGCCGGCGAATCCATCAGCCCACTCGCGGGCCAGCTCCGGGAACGCGGCGGCCCAGGCCGCGTGCCGGGCCTGCCACTCCGCCTGCGCGCGCGCACCGTCGTCCACCGCGCGCCGGAAGTGGGCCAGCGCCTCCTCCGGCACGTAGAACGTCTTGTCTTCTGGCCAGCCAAGGTTGCGCTTGGTGGCCACCACCTCCTCGGGGCCCAGCGGCGAGCCGTGAGAGGATGCGGAGCCTTGCTTGGCCGGCGACCCATAGCCGATCTGGGTGCGCACCACGATCAGCGACGGCCGCTCGCCCTCCGCTTTGGCGGCCGTGATCGCGGCGTCAATCGCCGCCACGTCGTTGCCGTCCGCCACGGTGAGCACCTGCCAGCCGTAGGCCTCGAAGCGCTTACCGACATCCTCGGTGAAGCAAAGGGAGGTGGCGCCGTCGAGGGAGATCTCGTTGCTGTCGTAAAGGCAGATCAACTTGCCGAGGCGCAGGTGCCCGGCCAGCGACGCGGCCTCGCAGGCGACGCCTTCCATCATGTCGCCGTCGGTGGCGAGCACGTAGGTGAAGTGGTTCATCACCTCCTGGCCGGGGCGGTTGTAGCGCGCGGCCAGGTGGGCCTCGGCGATCGCCATGCCGACCGCCGTGGCGAAGCCCTGGCCCAGCGGGCCGGTCGTCATCTCCACCCCGGGCGTCAGCCCATACTCGGGGTGGCCGGCAGTCTTGCTGCCCCACTGGCGAAACTGCTTCAGGTCGTCCAGCGACAGGTCGTAGCCAGTCAGGTACAGCAGGCTGTAGACGAGCATCGAGCCGTGGCCGCCGGAAAAGATGAAGCGGTCGCGGTCGGGCCAACGCGGGTCGCGGGGGTTGTGCTTCAGGTGCCGCGTCCACAGCGTGTAGGCCATCGGCGCCGCCCCCATCGGGAGCCCGGGATGGCCCGAGTTGGCCTGCTGAACACCGTCAACAGAGAGGAGACGTATGGTGTTGATACAGAGTTGATCGAGCGACATGTGCCATTTCCCTCAATATGCCATCGGGGGTACGCCATCAGACCCCGTCCCAGGTTCGCGGCGCACGCCCCGCTCAC
The DNA here is from genome assembly GCA_012512505.1 of Armatimonadota bacterium. Lineage (GTDB taxonomy): Bacteria > Armatimonadota > JAAZEB01 > JAAZEB01 > JAAZEB01 > JAAZEB01. The sequence continues at coordinate 14,302 of JAAZEB010000034.1, forward strand.
CTTCCGGAAACGCGCGCGGGGGCGAGGGCTTGCCACTGCCGCCCGAACTCCGCGCCCCCGTCTGCTGTTACCGCTACTAGAGGCACCGGCCGGCGCGGGAGGGGAAGGATGTTCACGGCTGCACAGTTGCGCCAGTGGGACGAACAGGGCTACGTCGCCCTCGGTCAGGTTGCCACCGATGCGGAACTGGAGGCGCTGCAGCGCCGCATCGATGACATTATGCTCGGCAAGGTCCGCTACCCGGGGATGTTCTTCCAGTTGGATAGCGAAACCGGCGAGTATGAAGATGTGCCGCCCGGCAGCAACGCCTGGCAAGGCCCAACCCTCGCCTACCGCAAGATCCAGGACCTGGAGCAGGACGACCTCTTCCTGGCCTACCTGCAGCACCCCCGCTTCCGGGGCATCACCCGGCAACTGATCGGGCCGGACGTTGCCGTCTTCCGCGCCATGTTCATGAACAAGCCGGCTGAGCGTGGCACCCACCTGCCCTACCACCAGGATGCCGGCAGCCAGTGGCAGCTCAGCCAGGACCCGATCCTGACGATCTGGACGGCGCTGGATCCCGCCACCCGCGCCAACGGGTGCGTGCAGGTGATCCCGGGCAGCCACAAGCTGGGGCTGCTGTCTGAGCGAGGGCACACGATCACCCCCGAGCAGGAACGGCGCTACTGCCCGGAGGAGAAAAGCGTCTACCTGGAGGCCCGACCGGGCGAGGTCTACGCCCTCCATAACCTGCTGCTGCACCGCTCCGGCATCAACACCACCGGCACCCCGCGGCGGGCGTTCAGCGTCTGTTACATGGACGCCGCCACGCGCCACGTCGGCCCCGGCGAGCGGCGCTACCCGGTGGTCTTCGGCAGAGGCGCCCTCGGCAATGGCTGAGGCCAGCCGGGCCCGACCGCGCGCCCCCTGCGGGCCGAGGGGCGCGCGGCGCGCTCAGCGCGGGGATCGGCGCTACACGAGCTGGCGCTTGATCACCTTGCCGAGGGTGTTGCGGGGGAGCCGGTCTCGGAACTCCACGATGTGGGGCACTTTGTAACTGGGCAAGCGCTCGGTGCAGTGGCGCTTGATCTCCCCCTCGGTCAGCGTGACGCCCTGGTGAGGCACGACCACCGCCTTCACCAACTCGCCCAGGTAGGCGCGGGCGCCGGTGGCCGGCACGCCGACGACGGCCGCCTCCAGCACGCCCTCGTGGGCATAGAGCACGTTTTCGACCTCCAGGGCGTAGACGTTCTCGCCGGCGACGATGATCATCTCCTTCTTGCGCCCCTTGAGGGTAACGAACCCCTCCTCATCCACCACGGCCAGGTCGCCGGTCCGGAACCAGCTGTCGACGATCGACTCCTCCAAGCGGCCGGGTTGGCCCCAGTAGCCCTGCACCACGTTGCTGCGGTGGAAGCACAGCTCGCCCACCTCGCCGGGCGGCAGCTCGTTGCCGTCGTCGTCGATGATCTTCTGGAACACCTCCGGCAGCAGCTTGCCAATCGACTCCGGCCGGGTGTCGGCGTCCTGGTCAGGGAGGACATGGGTCATCGAGATCGTCTCGGTGAGGCCGAAGAAGTTGTGCAGCGCCACGCCGGGGAGGCGCTCGCGCAGGCGGCGGATCGTCTGCGGCGGCATCGGCGAGCCGGCGTAGCCGATCACCCGGAGCGAAGAGAGATCGTAAGAGTCGAGGTCACGCAGCGTGCTGAGGAAGTGGAACATCGTCGGCACGCCGAGGAAGGTGGTGACGCGGTGCCGCTGCACCAGCGCCACCAACTCCTTCACCTCGGCGCGCGGGGCGATGACCAGGGTGCTCCCCTGGTAGGCGGCGCTGGGGAGCAGGCTATAGAGCGCCGTGGCATGGAACATCGGGGTGACCAGCAGGTGGATGTCCTCGTGCCGGAAGGAGTGGGCGCAGATGGCGTGCCGAATGTTGAAGAAGAGGTCGGTGTGGCGCATATAGGCGCCCTTGGGGAGGCCGGTCGTGCCGGAGGTGTGCATGATGATCGCCGGCGCCTCCGGGGGGATCTCCGGGCGGGTGTTGGCCGGCTTGCCCGTCGCGATCAGCACCTCGTAAGCGAGGGCGCCGCCATCCTCGTAGCCGATGGTGATCCGGTGGCGAGGGCCGGTGCCGGGCGGCAGCGCCTCCTCCGCCTGCGCGCGCAGGTCGGCGTGAATGAAGAGGATGTCTGCCTCGACACTGGTGGCAACGTGCCGGGCCTCCTCGGCGCGCAGGCGGGTATTGATCGGCACCGCCAC
>JAAZEB010000286.1 GCA_012512505.1 Armatimonadota bacterium
ATCGCTGCGGCGCTCCGCTACTCTCCCAGGCAACTGGCCGGAGTGCCCGAGCGGTCCTCAAAGAAGCGCTCCTTGCTACGTGGGCCTGCTGGGCGAGGGCCGGTTGGCCTTGGCCCTGAGGTCCGGATGCCCACCGAACCGGGTCGGCAAAACTCTTCAGGGATCGGGGCCTAAGGCCGAGAATTCACTACTGCTGGACCGGGTGTTCACGTTGAGGGGCTGGGCTGCCTTCGGCCCGTCGGACCCCAATCTTCGCGACCTCCGGCCCTGGCGCCAGCCCCTGGGGTAGGGGCGCTATCCACCGGCTATCGCGGATCGCGGCCTTCCCGGGGGCGGCCGCGGGGCGTGAGCGTCAGGAAGGGGGGCAGGGGAGTTCCGCCGACCTCCATCCAAATGAGTGACACCTGAGTTCGGCAGTTCGGAACGTGCCGGCCTGGAGGGGATCATGCCGCCCATCGTTGCCGTTGGTATCCTGCTTCTGCTTGCCCAGGGGGTGCTTGCCGCCGCTGAGCAGCGCGCCTGCGTCACGGCCGGCCGCGCGCCTCACCCTCCCGTGGTGGATGGTAGGCTGAACGCCGCCGAGTGGCGAAGCGCGGCCGCCCTCGCCGGGTTTGTCCGGATGGGCGGCGCGCAGTTGGCCCAGCCCGACACGGTGGCCCTGGTGCAGTACGACGATCGTGCTCTCTACATCGGCGTGCGCTGCCTGGAGCCGGATGCCCGCCGCCCGCACGGGTTCGTCCGTGCCCACGATGACCGTGTGTTTGACGACGACTCGGTGCAGCTCTTCGTCGCCCCGGAAGACCTCCGGGAGGCGAAGGCCGGCTCGATTCGCTTCGGCGGCTACGAGGGCGCCTACCAGGAGTGGTTCGCCGACATCCGGGCCTACTACGAGTTCACCGTGAGCTGCCGCGGCAGCCGCACCGAGGCGCGCAACGACGTGCGCGACTGGAGCGCGCCCTGGTCGGCGAAGGTCGGCCGCGAGCGGGGAGCGTGGACGGTGGAGATGGCGATCCCCTTCACCTCCCTGGGCATCACCGCACCACCCCAGGCGACGCTGTGGGGGGTCAACGTCTTCCGCGTCCGCCCGCCCGAGATGAGTGGCTGGGTCTGCCCCGGCTTCGGCGGCTACGCGCCGCTGCCGCTGGGGGCGCTTTACCTGGCCGGGGCGCGCCCCGTGGCCCGCGTCCCGGTATCTCCATCCGTTCGCCTTGGCGCCAACCGCCTCACCTTCGCGGTGAGCAACCCCACCGCGCAGAGCGTGGTGGTGGAGGCGACCGCGACACCCGCCGGCGGAGAGGCCGTGACGCGCGCGACAACCCTGCCCGCGGGGGCGGCGCGCACCCTCACCGTGCCGTACGAGCTGGACGGGCGGGGCGACCTTCGCGTGGCCTACGCCGTGCGGGCGCGGGGTGAGGACGTGCCGCTCCTTGCCGGGACCGTACCCCTCCGGGCCCCCGGCCCGACGAGTGTCGCCCTCCACTACTTCGCGGTGCCCGGGCGCGTCGAGGCCAGCCTCTATGCCGGCCCGAAGGATGGACCCGTCCGCGCCCGGCTCACGCTGCAGCCGCCGACGGGCGAGCCGCTGACCCGGGAGACGAAGCTGGCGGCCGGCCGCAACGGCGTCCTCCGGCTCCCCGTGAAGGGAAGCCCGGGGGATCACTACCAGACAAGCGTGCGTGTGGTGGACGCGGCGGGCAAGGTGCTGGCCGAGGCCACGCGCGAGATTACCGTGCCCGAGCGCCCCCGGTGGTTGGGCACGCGTGCTGGCCTGCCCCTCGGCGTGCTGCCGCCCTGGAAGCCGGTGTCGGTCCAGGGCAAGAACGTGCGCATTCTTGGCAGGACGCTGGCCTTCACCGACCTGGCACTACCGGCCCGCCTCTCCAGCGCTGGCGCGGAGCTGCTGGCGGCCCCCATGCGCCTGGTCGCCACGGCGGGCGGCAAGCCGGTCGCCTGGACCTCCCGCCAGTGCCGCGTCGTTCGGCACTCGCCCGAAGAGGCGGTGCTGGAAAGCGTCTGGCGCTCCGCCTCCCTGGAGCTGCGCGTCCGCACCACTCTCGAATACGACGGCTTCTGCTGGATCGAGGCCACCCTCACTCCCCGCCGCCTCGGCCCGTCACTGGACCGCCTCGCCCTGGAGATCCCCCTCCGCCGCGAGGTGGCCCGCTATGTCTACGAAGGGCACGCGCAGGCGTCGTATGCGCTCTCGCCCGTAGGGCTGCGGCGGCCGGTTGGCACCAACCTCTGGATTGGCGACGAGGCCCGCGGCCTGGCCTGGATGGCGGAGAGCCTGGAGTGGGTGCAGAGCCGTGACCGTGCCCGGCAGGTGGAGGTGGTGCCGGGCGCCAAGGCCACCGTGTGGCGCACCACCTTCCTCGACACGCCGACGCGGCTGAGGGCGCCCTACACGGCGCGCTTTGCCCTCCAGGCGACGCCGACGAAGCCGGTCTCGCTGCGGAAGTCGCGCATCTTCCACGGCGCCTACTACGGGATGGCGGAAGAGAAGGCGGGCGGCACCCTGCGGATCCCCGCGAAGGGCCGGCTGGACCCCGCCCGGGGCTCCCTCGAGATGTGGGTGAAGCCGACCTTCGACACGAACGAAACCTACGCCGAGGGCGAGGACCGCTCGCGCTACAACCGGATGTTCCTGACCCTCACGGCCGACTCGGGGCAGATCTTCATCCTCTACTACAACGCCGACGACCGGAGCCTGCGCGCCCTCGTGGCGGATGGCGCCGGAGGCTACCCGCTGGTCCTGGGCGGGGCCAGGATGCCGCCGGGCGAGTGGAGCCACGTGGCCCTCTCCTGGGGCGAGCGGATGCGCCTCAGCATCAACGGCACCGCCGCCGAGCGCGACTACCGGGGCCTGCTGCGGGGCAGCATCGAGGCGAGCTCCCTCGAGATCGACCTGGCCCACTTCGCCGTGGACGAGCTGCGCCTCTCGCGGGGAGGCGAGCCGCCGCAGGGCGTGCCTACCGCCGCGTTCACGCGCGACGACCGGACGCTTTTCTTGCACCACTGCGAGGAACCGACCGGCGAGGGCCTGACGGCACGCGCCGTAGCGCCGGTGCCCGGGCGGTTCGGGATGGCTCTGGGGAGCACCGGCGGCACGCGGATGGACCAGCTTGCCGCCGATGGCAAGCGCATCGTCATCTTCCACGAGAACTGGTCGCGCTACCAGGGCTACCCGGACCTGGAACAGATCCCACGCCTGCGCGCGATTGCCGATGCCTGCCACGCGCGGGGGATGCTCTTCCTGGTCTACTTCTGTCAGCTCATGTCGGACGCCGCCCCGGAGTGGCCCGGCCTGCGTGACGACCTCCTTGCCCTGCCGGACCGCGTGTGGTATCACCGTGACGACGTGAAGCAGGATTGCCACGTCGCCTGCGTCAACGGGCCTTACGGCGATCTGCTCCTCGACGGCATCGCCCGGCTGGTGGACGAGGTGGACATCGACGGGGTGTACATGGACGGCACGACAGTGCCGTGGGAGTGCGAGAACCCGACGCACCCGGGCTGCGGCGAGCGCCGGCCGGACGGCACGATCCTGGGCCACCAGCCGATCCGGCAGGTGCGCCGCTTCATGAAGCGCCTGCGCGCCCTCTTCGCCCAACGCGGGAAGCCCCTCTTCCTGGACGCGCACACCGGCGGATCGATCCACATCGGCACGCTCTCCTTCTGCGACGGCTACTACGACGGCGAGCAGCTCGCGCGCTTCAAGCCCGGCTTCCGCCTCTCGCCAGACGCCTACCTCACCGGCTACATGGGCAAGCAGTTCGGCTTGCGGGGCGAGTTCCTGCCCAACCGCCACTCGATGGACCAGGCGCTCGCCATCGCCCTGGTGCACGACACCGTCGTGCGTGGCCAGCCGCCGGCCGTGGACCAGGCCCTGGCGCCTTACGAGGACGCGCGCACGCGCTTCGTGCCCTACTGGGAGCGTTCGCCCCTCGCCGTCGTGGCTCCGAAGCAGGTTCTGGGCAGCCTCTACGTGAAGCCGGACCGGGCGCTGCTGGTGCTGGGCAGCCAGACGGAGAAGAAAGTGGCCTGCACGGCGGACTTGAGCCGGCTGCTGAAGTCGCTGCCGGCCGGTGTCACCGCCCGTGACGCCATCACCGGCGAGGCGGTGCCGCTTCAGTCGGGCAAGCTGAGCATCCCGATGCCGGCCCGCGGCTGGCGCCTGATCGAGCTGCGGCAGTAGCCAGGCCACCTGTCACGCGCATGGCCATGGCGGTCCGGGCCAGGGCGAACACCTACCGGAGGCCACGTCGGACGTGCCTGGGGTTCGCCCCTACAGCCAGGTGCCGGCCGTAGGGGCGAACCTTGTTGTTACCCGACGTAGGGGCAGCATCGGTTGCGCGACAGGGCGTTCCGCCTTCGACCCCAAAGGGGTCGCACAACACAGCCCAGGGTTCCGAACCCTGGGTCCGCACCCGGGCGATAGAGCCCCGAACCCCGAAGGGGTTGCACAGGCCGTCCTGTGCAACCCCTTCGCACGCCTAGCATACTGGTGACGTCGCCCGCCAACGCTTCCTGCGTGGCACGCGGTTCGCTCAGCGTCAGAAGGCAACCCGGTAATGGACTTCCGGGATGACGCCATAGAGGGAGTCAGGACCTATGCCACCGGCGAGGTGATCCTCCAGCACATACTCGACGACACGACCCCGGTCGTAGCGGAACCGGGGGCTAAGAAACAACCCCTCGATCCGCCCCGGTGCCCCTCCCTCGTACCCTGGTGCTTCTCGGAGGTCGCGTTCGAGCAGTGTCTGCAGCAGGGGTGGCACGGGCGCCGACACGGCGAGCAGCAGGTGCTGGCCCCGCTCGCCGAGCCATACGGTCAGGTCCGCTTGGCGGAGTGCGGGGTCGGGCGAAACGGCGAACTCCGCCAGCGCCTTGCCCAACGCCTGCACCACCACCTGGGTGTAGCGGCATCCGTTGGTCGCACCCCACTCTTCCAGATCAGCAAGCGCGAAGCGCCAGAGGTAGACCTCACCGTGCGAGGGAACCAGTTCGATGTGGTCGGAATCTAGCATCAGTTCTCCCTACCCATCCAGGCGTTGGTGTGCACCAGGCTCGCGCCCTGGCGGCGGTGGCAGAGCGGTTGAGCGCTTCCTACTCGATGCGGGTGCATGGTCAAGCGAGGTGGGCGCCCTCCGTGCCGGGTGAAGCCCGACCGCCTGCGCAGGCCCGGCATCGTCGGCTACTCCTTCCGCAGCGCGTAGGCGATGGCCTGCTCCATGCTCATCGCCCGGCCCTCGGCCCAGAGGCGTGCCAGAGTCGCCTCGTCCAGGCTAGCGCGCAGGGCGGCCATGGCGGGGTCGTGGTCCACGCGGGCTGAGATTGGAAGTGGGTAGCCGAGCTCCTCACGGGCGGCCTCCGCGGCGCCGAGCAGGCGCGCCGCACGCTCCATCTGCCCCTCCGCGGCGGCCAGGTAGGCAAACACTTCCGGCGCATAGGGCCAGTTCATGCGCAGACCGGCACGGCTCACCGCTTCAAAACTCCTGTGGTAGTGCATGCGCGCGCCCCTGAGATCCCCCGAGGTCCGCATCAAGTGCCCCATCATGAAGTCGGCGTACTGCGTCGGTACCACATCACCGGTGTCCTGCGCTCTGGCGGAGCATTCGTCGAGCAGGGCGGGCATCCCGAGATAGTCCCTTTGGCAGTAGCAGACATGCGCCAGGGTGTAAAGGAGATAGGGAAGTAGGGGCCGATCCCCCGTCTCACGCGCCACGCGGAGCCCCTCTTCGCACACCTCCCGCGCCTCGTCATAGCAGCCCATGTCGAGCAGCGTCTTGCCGAGACCCTGCAGCGACCTCGCTAGAAGCCAGGGGTCGTTCAGTTCCCGGGAGGCAGCCACCGCCTCTCGGCAGCGCGGAACGAGCGTGGTGAAATCGCCTCGCACCAAGAGTGCCATCGCCGTACTGAGCGTGGCCATCACCGTGGCGCGCTTGTCACCCAGGGCCTGGCTAAGCGTGAGCGCCTCTTCGCCCCAGGTGCGCGCACCCACGAAATCGCCCGTGATTGCCGCCGCCCGGCTGGCCCACATCAACCCCTCGATGCGGAGGGGAGCCGGCGCATCCAGGGCGTGCGGCAGCGCATTCCCAAGCCACCGCTGAGCCCTGGCGAAATGCGCGCGCTGCTCCCAGAAGGGGTAGAGTGTGACCGCCAGGTGAAGGGCATCCGCGGGAGCGTGACCGACAAGGTAGTGAAGAGCTGCGTCCAGGTTGCCTTGCTCCTCTTGCAGCCGTTCGAGCCAGCTAACGCCCTCCGCCACGTCTGCACCGCCAGCTCTGCTCACCACGACGTTTACCCCCTGCAGCGGCGGCTTTGCCTGCTCCGCCAACGCTCTGAAGTGCTCCGCGTGCCGCCGCTGCAGCTCCTCACGCTCACCCGAGTCGTCTAGTCGCTCTGCCGCGTACTCGCGCAGCGTTTCCAGCATGCGGTAGCGCAGGCCCTCCCCCGCGTCCTCGCCCAGAACGAGCGAGTACGCCTGGAGCTGCGCGAGGAGGTCGAGGGCGCACCCCGGCGCCTCCGGCAAGCAGACTGCCTCCGCGGCCTGGAGTGTCCACCCGCCGCGGAAGACCGAGAGCCGGGCGAAGAGGCGCTGCAGCTCCGGAGAAAGAAGCTGAGTGCCCCACTCGATGGCGGCGCGCAGCGTGCGGTGTCGCTCGGTAGCCGGGCGCTGCCGCCCGGCACTCCAATCCAGACGCTCCCCAAGGCGCTCCAGCATTTGCGCCGGGGTGAGGGATGCAATCCGCGCGGCGACCAACTCCAGGGCGAGGGGAATTCCCTCCAGCCGGGCGCACAGCTCTGCCAGTGCCGGGGCGTTGCGGGGCGTTACCTGGAAGTCAGGCAGCACCGCCTGCGCGCGGTCCACGAAGAGCTGCACGCTCGGACAGGCCACGAGCGCCTCGGGAGCCAGCTCGCCCTCGGGAATGGCGAGGGGCGGCACGGCGACGAGGCGCTCTCCCGGCACCCCCAGGCGCCGGCGAGATGTGGCCAGCACCTGTAGCGCTGGCGCCTTTCCCAGGAGCCGGGCGACCATCGGCCCGAGCGCCGGTGAGAGCTGCTCGCAGTTGTCCAGCAGCAGCAGCGATGGCTCCCCGGCCAGCCGGTCCGCCGCCAGTTCGAGCGGGTCGGCGCCAGGCACCGGCGGGATGCCGAGGGCATCACCAATCGCGCGGGGCACCAGCGCGGCATCCGTCAGGTCGGCCAGCGGCACGAACCACACCCGCCCCTGATAAGCGTCGAGGAGGGCCGTGGCCGCCTGCAGGGAGAGGCGCGTTTTGCCGCTGCCCCCGGCGCCCGTCAGCGTGACCAGGCGGAAAGGTGGTTGGACGGTTGGGCCGCGTGTTGCACGGGCGGGAGGTGGCTGGAGGAGGGCGACGAGGTGGGCCGTCTCCTCCGCGCGGCCGAAGGTGCGGGTGAGCTGCGGCGGCAGGTTGCTGGCGTAGGCGGACTCTGCCTTCGGGGGCGGGAACTCCTCGGGCATGCCGGGGTACGATGCCTGGTAGATCCGCACCGGCTCGGGAGTGCCGGACAGCCGGTAGAGACCTAGGTCCTGCAGGCGCACGCCGGACGGGAGCACATCGCGGGCGACACCCGCGGCGGCCTCGGTGACGAGGATCTGCCCCGGGTGGGCGGCGGCCACTAGCCGGGCGGCGTGTCGCAGTACCGGTGCGGCCGACTGCCCAGCCTCACCGGGCAGCTCCCCGGTATGTAGGGCGATCCGAGGCAGAGGCGGGTGGCCCTCCCTGACCCCCGCCACGTTGGGTGGGGCGGGGTGGGCCGTCTGCCACGCCTTCGTCATCCCCCCGTGGCGGGACGATGCTGTCTCTCCTGCCGCTGACTTTTGGCAGGCGGCGGCGAGGGCAAGGGCGGCAGCCGGGCTGGGGAGGGCCACTTCGCACCGGCCCCCCTCGTGGCGCAGCAGTACGCCTTCATAGTGGCGCATCTGCTGGCAGAGAGCTTCGTGCCAGCCACCCGCGTCCCCATCGCTCGCGTCCACGACGAGGAAGGTGGCGACACGCCAGGTGGGCAGCTTGCCAGGAACTGGCGGTGCGGCGGACGGTTCCTTAGCGTCGACCAGCGGCTCGGCTCGGCTTCGGCCCGCCCGGATTCGGGCCGCCAGCGCCTGCGTGCGAGGGTCCGGGTCTACCTTAAGCTCCTGGCGCAGCGCCTCCCGCAGCCGGCGGTAGTGGCGCAGGGCGGTATCGGTGTACCCCGCCCGCGCATAGAGCCAGATCAGGTTGCGCTGCACCTCCTCCCGAAGGGGATCGATGGTTACTGCACGGCGCCCGTAATCGAGGGCCGCGTCCAGATCCCCCGTCTCGCTGTAGTGGCGGCTCAACCAGACCAGCGCCTGCAGGATCACCTCCGACAGTCGCTCCCGCTCTGGGATTACCCACTCCTCGTAGTAGCCCTCCAGCAGGGGCCCCTCATAAAGCGCTACCGCCCGGGTGAGGGAATCGGCACGGGCGGCCGGCTCCTCGGCCCGCTTCGCCGCCGCCAACGCCTGCCGAAGCTGGCTCACATCGGTGACCACTGCTTCGGCGTTGAGCTCGACCGTGGCTCGGGTGGCCAGGAGGACGGTCTGGGGAGGCACATCCGGTGGCTCCAGGTGGCGGCGCAACGAGGAGAGCGCGGCACGTAGGTTGTGGAGGGAGGCCTCCCGCTCCGCCTCCGGCCAGAGGAGATCACAGAGCGTTTCGCGGGGGTGCGGGCCGGGGAGGTGATAGGCGAGGTGACCCAGCAGCGCGCCGATCTTCTTGGTGCGGAAGCGCACCACCTCGCAGCCTGGCCGTGCGAGGCACAAGCGACCTAGAAGCCCGATCCGCCATAGCGCCGGCATCGGCATCCTCCATCTCTGAGGTGGAGAGGAACTGCCGTCGGTCCCTTGAGTGATGCTGTGGGGGTAGCGCCAGTATAGCACACCCTCCCGCGCACGTCAATTGACGCTGCGTTGACGCTACGCTGACGCTGAGGGCGAGAGCATCTCTACCTCGCCGTGAAGGTGCAGGACGATGCCGCCGGGCCGCGGGCCGCGCACACGGCGGTCGGCTGGGCCCTGGAAGCAGGCCGCGCGCTGGCGCCTGTCTATGGCGGCCCCGGGCGTGCGTTCCCTCAACCAACCGTTGGGCCCCGGTTTAGCCGAAGCTAAAACTGGGTACCAAGGGAAGGGTGGCATTCCCGGCTGGGGGATGCTGCCGAGGGCAATGAGGGACCGCATGGGCACACTGTGGGCGCTATTGCGGCACTGGCAGCCGCTGCGTCGGCTGCCGTCGCGGGTGGTGGTGGAAGACGCGCTGATGCACCTGCACCAGCGGCAGCACTCCGGCCGCCCCGCTTCGACGGAGTCGCTGGCGGGCGCGCTCGGGCTCCCGGTGGGGCGGGCGCTGGCGCTGGTGCGGCGGATGGAAGCGCAGGGGCTGCTGGCCATGTCGGGCGACGGGATCCTCCTCTCGCCGCGGGGGCATCGCTGGGCGCTGCAGGTGGTGCGCGCCCATCGCCTCTACGAGCGCTATTTGGCCGACGAAACCGGCGTGCCGGTGACCGAGATCCACCGCTGGGCGCACCGCCGCGAGCACGGCCTCACCCCGCGCGAGCTGGACAAGCTGGATGCCGACCTCGGCCACCCTGCCGCCGACCCTCACGGAGACCCGATCCCGACGCCTGCCGGCCACCTGCCGCCGGAGGAGGGCCGGCCGCTGGTCGATTGGCCGCTGCACACCCCGGCCCGGATCGTCCACATCGAGGACGAGCCCCCGGAGGCGTACGCGCAGGTGGCGGCCGCGGGGCTGGCCCCCGGCACGTTGGTGGAGGTGGTGGAAGCTACCCCGGCCCGGCTGGTGATCGAGGCGGACGCGGCGGAGCACATCCTGGCGCCGGTGGTGGCGGCCACGATCGCCGTGCAGGCCGCCAAGCCCCGCGCGGCCACGCCCCCGTCGCGGCGCCTGAGCGAGCTTGCCCTCGGCGAGCGCGCCCGCGTCGCGGCGATTACCCCTGCCTGCCAGGGCCTCACCCGCCGGCGCTTCCTCGACCTGGGGATCACCCCGGGCGTTTGGGTGGAGCCGGTGATGCGCGGCGCTTTCGGGGAGCCGACCGCCTACCGCGTGCGCGATACCCTGATCGCCCTGCGTCGCGAGCAGGCGGATACCATTCTGATCGAGCGGTAGGGGTGAGCCCGCGGGCTTGCCCCGGGAGGGTGGCCGTGCCCGGACACGATTGCAGTACCTGCTCGCTGCGCGAGCACCTGGTGAAGCTGGGCGTTCAGCTCGATAACTGGGACTACGTGGTGGCGCTTGCCGGCAACCCGAACGTCGGCAAGAGCACCGTCTTCAACGGCCTCACCGGCCTCAAGCAGCACACCGGCAACTGGCCCGGCAAAACTGTCACCCGCGCCGAGGGCGGCTTCGCCTTCGAGGGGAAGCGCTACAAGCTGGTGGACCTCCCCGGCACCTACTCGCTGCTCTCTGCTTCCGTGGACGAGGAGGTGGCCCGCGACTTCATCCTCTTCGGACGGCCAGACTGCACCCTGGTGGTGGTGGATGCCACCGCCCTGGAGCGCAACCTGAACCTGGTGCTGCAAGTGCTGGAGATCACCGACCGGGTGGTGGTCTGCCTCAACCTGATGGACGAGGCGCGCCGCAAGGGGATTCGTGTCGACCACCGGGCGTTGGCGCGCGAGTTGGGGGTGCCGGTGGTGCCGGCGGCCGCGCGCCTGGGGGAGGGCCTCTCGCTGCTGATACGCACCGTGGCCGACCTGGTCACCGGACGGGTGAAAACCACGCCCCGGCGCGTGCGTGGCAGCGACGCGCTGCGGCAGGCGCTGGCGGAGCTGGTGACGATGCTGGAGACTGCCTATCCGGGGCTGCCCAACGCGCGCTGGGTGGCGACGCGGCTCTTGGATGGCGACTACCGGGTGCGCGAAGCCCTTGCCAGTGGGGAGTTCGCCCGCCTGGCCGGCAGTCCGGCGCCGCCGCCCGCGACCCACGACACGCGCCCATCGAGGGAGAAAGCCGAGTGGCAAGCCAAGAGGTAACCGCCGGGCAGCAGATTCTGGAGCGCGCCGACGCGCTGCGCCCCACCCTGGAGGCCTCCTTCCGCGACCGAATCGTGGAGGCGATCTACGCCGAGGCCGAGGCGATTGCCAGCCGGGTGGTGCACCGGGCGGATGAGCGCCGCTTCGACCTGGACTTGCGTGTGGACCGCGTGGTGACCTCGCGGGTGTGGGGCCTGCCGTTGATGGGCCTGCTGCTGGCCGGCGTCTTCTGGGTGACGATCAAGGGCGCCAACGTGCCCTCGGCGCTGCTGGCCTCGGCGCTGCTGGGGGTGGAGGATGCCGCCGCCGGTCTGTTCGACCGGCTGGGGGCCCCAGCCTGGCTCACCGGGTTCGTGTGGCACGGCGTTTATCGGGGCCTGGCCTGGGTCGTCTCGGTGAAGCTGCCGCCGAT
>JAAZEB010000287.1 GCA_012512505.1 Armatimonadota bacterium
CTCGTAAGCCGTCTTCCCGCTCCCCTTCACCATATCGAGAAACTGCTGGCACTCCGCCTCGGGGACCTGGGTCAGGTCCACGCTCAGCGCCTCGGCGCCCGTCTTGTCGTGGACCACGCAAACGATGCTCGTCGGCCGGCCGAGGACGTCGTACTGTCTCTTTATCTCGCAGCGGCCCACCTCGGTCCAGGGGATGGAGCGCATCCGGCGCCGGTGGCGCCCGGTGATACCGGACGCGTCGGCCTGTGCCAGGATGCCCGGGTCCTTCCGGAAGCGATGCCAGCAGAGCACCGACAGGCCGGCGAACACCACCGCAGGCGGGAGCAGAAGCAGGCCCCCGCCGCCGTGTGCCAGGTTCATCATCCCAGCGCCGGCCGCTACCGATAGGGTGATGGCCACTCCGACGACCCACCTGGTGCGCCCCCCGTGCACCACCGCCTGACCCTCGCGCAGCCCCGGGCCGGCCTGCACCTCGGCGCCGGCCACCACGTCCTCCGTCTTCGCCTCGAGCGAGAGGCCCAGCCTGCGGACGACACAAGCGGCGACGGCTGCGCCGATGATGCCTGTCGCCCCGCCGATGAAGACCGCCGGGTTAGGGTTCCTCGCACCTGCCAGAGCCGTCAGCGCCGTCATGCCGCCGACGAACACGGCGATCACCGCGCCGTAGGTGCCCCAGTAGATCAGCTTCCGCCTGCGTTCGAGCATCGTCGTGCAGCTCCTTCACGCTCCGGCCAGGCCCACGAACCCGGGTGGCGAGTGGCTGGCCCACTCCGCATACGCGCACGCGCAACAGCGGTTTGCCGCCAGGGGCCTCGGCGTCGGCAACACCCCCTACGCCGGGCGGCTGCGACGCCGAGGGGCCCCCAACGCTGCCCCGCACAACCCTCTCAGGAGAGCGGCAGGGGGATGGCCTTGCCTCCGGCGGCGGCAGACATCTCGGCGGCCAGGCAAACCTCCTGCGTCTTACAGGCGTCCTCCACGTTCGGCATCGGCTCGCGGTCCTCCAGGAGGCAAGTGACGAAGTGGTCGATCTCCGCCGGGAAGGGATGGTGGCGCACGTCTCCGCTGGCGGGGAGCACGGTCGGGATCTCGGCGAAGCCGGTCTGCCCGGGCAGCAGCCGCCGCGAGAAAAGGCGGTTATCGCGGATCGTGCCCTCGGTGCCGAGGAGGTCGATGTTGAACTGGTAGGGCGCCCGCGTCTCCACCGGGCAGCCGATCTTGCCGATGGCGCCAGAGGCGAACTTCACCATGGCCACCAGCGTGGTGGGGTAGTCGAAGTCGGGGCGGCGACGCACGCTGTGGGCACTCACCTCGACGATCTCGCCGGCAAAGTTTCGGATGGCGTCCACGGCATGGCAGCCGCCGGTGATGAAGGCGCCGCCGGCGAACTCCCGATGCCGGATCCACTCGTAGCTGGGGAAGGTGGGCTGGATCCCGTGCCAGTAATCGCACTCGGCGTAGAACACCTCCCCGATCGCCTGCTGGTCGAGCAAGGCGCGGATCGTCTGGACGAGCGGGTTCCAGCGGAGGATGAAGCTGACGACGCTGCGCACGCCGGCGGCGCGAACGGCCTCGCGCACGGCGCGTACTTCCTCGGGCGTGATGCCCACCGGCTTCTCCAGCACCAGGTGCTTGCCCGCCTGCGCCGTCTGGATCGCCAGCGTCGCGTGCTGGTAGTTCGGCGTGCAGATGGAGACGATGTCTACCCGGTCGTCCGCCAACAGCGCCGCGAAGTCCGGATAGACGGCACAGCCCAGGCCCACCTCGTGGACCAGGCGGCGCGCGCTCTCGACGCGCCGGCTGCAGACGCCAACCACCTGCGTGTGCGGATTTGCCAGGTAGGCCTTCGCGTGCTCGCGCGAGACGGCCCCTGCCCCCATGATCGCTACTCGATACTCACTCATCAGTAACTCCCTGTCGTGCGGTCCACGGTGCGGCAGTTCCTCCTTCCGGCGGCGTGCTCCTGCCGCTGTCTGGTGCTGCTTTCCGGCAGGATCCCGAAGCCCCGGCACGGAATCACTCCGCAAATGAACATCGTCTGGTTTGTCATCGATTGTCTACGCGCTGACCGGCTCGGCTGCTACGGATACCACCGCAACACCTCCCCGCACCTCGACCGGCTTGCCGCGGAAAGCGTCCGCTTCCAACAGTGCATCGGCCCGCACATCCCCACCCAGCCCGCGCACACCACCATGTTCAGCGGGAAGGACGTGCTGGCGCACCAGATCGTGGCCCAGGGGGGCCGCCAGGAGCTCGACCCGCAGATTCGGCTGCTGTCGGATCTGCTCCGCGAGGCCGGCTACTTCACCGGCGCCGTGGACAACATGGGGCGCTGGTTCGCGCCGGCGTTCGAGCAGTACGTGGAGTACCCCCGCTGGAACCACGATGGGTCGCAGCCCTGGCGCAACGGCGAGCAGGTAAGCGAGCGCGGCCTGGCCCTGCTGGAAGCCGCCCACCAGGACCCGCGCCCCTTCTTTCTCTTCCTGCACTTCTGGGATCCGCACACGCCCTACCTGCCGCCGGCGCCCTTCCACCGCATGTTCTATGGCGGCCACGAGCGTGACCCCGGTCACCGGAGCATGGCGCCCGTCTGGCAATCGCAGTGGTTTGCCAACTACTTCTCCGAGTGGCTGGAGGGCGTCACCGACATCGAGTTCCCCAAGGCGCAGTACGATGCCAGCATCGCTTACTCGGACGTGTGCCTCTCACACCTCCTCAACCGCCTCTGGGAGCTGGGTCACGCGGAGGACACCCTGCTGCTGGTCACCGCCGACCACGGCGAGGAACTGGACGACCACGGCTGCTGGTTCGATCACCATGGGCTTTACGACACCAACGTCCATGTGCCGCTGCTGATCCGCTTCCCGGGCGGCCGCCGCACCGGCACCGTGCCGGAGATGGTGACGCTGATGGACCTCCCCCGCACCCTCCTCACGCTGCTGGGTCTGGAGGCGATTGCCGAGCGGGAGGGGATGATGGGCCGCTCGCTGCTGCCGCTCATCGAGGGCAACCGGGAGCCGGCGGCGGAGGGCGTTTACCTCACCGAATGCACCTGGATGCGCAAGGTGGGCTGGCGAACGCCGGAGTGGAAGCTGATCGTGGCGTTGGAGGGCGACATCTACCAGAAGCCGCCGGTGGAGCTGTATTACCTGCCGGAGGACCCGGGCGAGCAGCGGAACCTTGCCACCCAGCGCCCGGAGGTGGTGGCGGCGCTGCGCGCGCAGATGGAGGCCTGGGTGGCCCGGCGCCTGGAGGAAACGGGGCTGCCGGACCCGAGCCACGCCCAGGCGGACGCGCTGCGGATCTGGCAGCCCCGGTTTATCGCCGGCAAGCGCGACTGAAACGCCCGGCTACTCCTCGCTGCTGGCAGGAAGGAGGAACGCCCCCGTGGCCCGGCGGTGCTCCTCCTTCACCTGCTCCAGTTCCTGCTGGAGCTGCTCAATCTTGTCGAGCAGACCGAAGACGACTTCGACTCCGGCCAGGTTGACCCCCATCTCCTGGGTGAGGCGGCGGATCTGGCGCAACCGCTCGATGTCTCGCTCGGAGAAGAAGCGCCGCCGGCTGATGTAGCGCGGTCGGATCAGCCCCAGCCGCTCGTAGAGCCGGATGCTTTGCGGGTGCATCTCGCAGATGCGCGCCGCCACGCTGATCATGTAGACCGGCGCGTCCTCCCGCCCTTCCCGTCGCATTCCCCTCACCCCCTCGTCTTGGCCAGCTCCTCCACGAGCCGGCGCTCGTGCTCCGTCAGGTCCTTCGGCACGGTGATGTTCACGCGCACCAACAGGTCGCCATAACCGGCGCCACCGCGGCGGGGCATTCCCAGCCCGCCCAGGCGGAACACCTGCCCGCCCTGGGTGCCGGGCGGGATCCTCATCTGCACGGTGGTGCCCTTCAGAGTGGGCACCGCCACCTCTCCTCCCAGCGCCGCGGTGGCGAAACTCACCGGCACCTCGTAGCGCAGGTTGTCCCCCTCGCGCTGGAAGACGCGATGCGGGAGCACGCGCACGGTCAGGTAGAGATCGCCGGGGCTGTCGCCCTGGGGGCCGCGCTCGCCCATGCCGCTCAGGCGTAGGCGGGCCCCCGTCTCCACCCCGGGCGGGATGCGCACCTCCACCCGCCGGCCATTGATCTGAATCGGCTTGGTGGCCCCGTGGTAGGCGTCCTCCAGCGAGACATCCACCTCGGCGCTCAGGTCGGCCCCGCGGTAGGCCCGGGCGCCAGCCCGGCCGCCGAAGCCGCCCCCACGGAAGGTATCGCCAAACAGATCGCCGAAGCCGCCGAAGCCGCGGGCGCGCTCCTCATAGCCGCCGCCGAAGCCGCCCCCCAGGCCGAAGAGGTTGCGCAGGATCTCGTTGATGTCCTGGTCGCCCCCCATGTCGAAGTGGAAGGTGCCGCCTTGTGGACCCTGAAAGTCGAAGCCGCGGGCGCCGGCCTGCTGGGCCTGCCGCCACTGCGCGCCGAACATGTCGTAGGCCCGGCGCTTCTCCGGGTCGCTAAGGACCTCGTTCGCCTCGCTCAGCTCCTTGAACTTCTCGGCCGCCTGAGGGTCGCCCGGGTTCACATCCGGGTGGTACTTGCGGGCCAGTCGGCGAAACGCCTGCTTGATCTCCTTCTCCGAGGCGTCTCGCTTCACCCCCAGTACCTCGTAGTAGTCCCGAAACCGCGGCATCTTCTCCCGCCTTCGCCTGGCCCGGAAGCCGTCCCGCCGGCACCGGCGGCGGCATCCTCACTTCACTACCCCACGTCAACTCACCGTGCCACCCGCACTCGTGCCGCCCGCACCAGGCGGTCACCGAAGGTATACCCCTTCAACAACTGCTCGACCACCGTATCCGGCTCTGCTCCGGTGCCCGCCACCGCATCCACCGCCTCGTGCCGGTTCGGGTCGAACGGCTGGCCCTCGGCCGGCACTTCCTGGAGGCCCTGCTGCTGCAGCGTCGTCATCAACTGCTCGTAGATCATCCGCACGCCCTTGCGCACGACGTCGGCATCCTCCGTGGCATCACTCAGGGCACGCTCCAGGTTGTCAATCGCCGGCAGGAGCCGGGCGATCAGATCCGCTTTGGCCAGGGTGCCCGCCTCGTTCATCTCGCGTATCACCCGCCGTCGGTAGTTCTCGAAGCTCGCCCGCTCGCGCTGCAGGCCGTCGAGGTATTCCCGCGCCTCCTTCTCCCAGGCCTCTGCCTGCTGGCTCTTCTCCTCAAGAGCCGCGCTCAGTTCGCTCACCCGGGCTTCGAGCCGGGCCAGCGCCTCCCCCGGTTCGGGTGGCTCCGTGCCCTGGGGCGTCACCGCTTCCGCCGGCGCGCCGCTTTCGGCCGGCTGCTTCTCCTCAGACATGCTGCCAATCCCTCTCCTCGCGCCTGGGGGATGAGCGCGCCATCGCCCGCCCATCCCCCAACCACCGCGCTACCCGGCGGTGATTTCGATGCGTCGCGGTTTCGTCTCTTCGGCCTTCGGGATCGTCACCTCCAGCACGCCCTCCCGGTAGGCCGCCGCGATCTTATCCGCCTGCACGGGGGTGGTGAGGTTGAAGGTGCGCACGAACGGCCCGGCGAGGCGCTCCGCGCGCAGGCAACTCGCCTGCGACTGCTCCTCCAACGCGCGCTCGCCGCGGATGGTGAGGGCATCCCCCTCCAACTCCACCCGAATCTCCGACTGCTTCATCCCGGGCAGGTCCGCCTTCAGCAGGATCTTGTCCTGGTCCTCGAAGATGTCCACGGCAGGCGCCCAGGCGCGTTGCGGCATTCCCTCGCGGCGCTCGCGCGTGGGGGCGCGAGACACGCTCTCGTCGAAGAGCCGGTTGATCTGGTCGCGCAAGGTGATGACGTCTGCAAATGGATCCCACGTGGGGCGAAGCATGTCCGTTACTCCCTCCTCCAACTGACAGTAGGCGCCCCCCCGCCCCACACGGCCCTGCCGACGGCGGGGCGGGCGGCAAGCGGCGATCGCCAGGGTCGATCGCCGACCACCAACGTGCTAGCTGGTCTCCTTGAACTCGGCGTCAATCACTTCCTCACCGGGCTGCGCCTCGGCACCCGCCGCCTGCGGCCCCTCCCCTGCCGGGCCCCCTTGCTGGGCCTGGGCCTGGTAGGCAGCCTGGCTGGTGCGGTACATCGTCTGCTCCAGGTTCTGGCCGGCGCTGTTGATGCGCGCCATGTCGTCGCCCTTCAGGGCTTCGCGGGCCTCGTCGATGGCACGCTGCAGCTCGCCCTTCTCCTGGGCCGGGATCTTGTCGCCCATGTCGCGCAGCACGCCCTCGGCCTGGTAAGCCAGGCTGTCAACACGGTTGCGCGTCTCCGCCTCCTCCCGGCGCCGCTTGTCCTCATCAGCGTGCTGCTCTGCCTCGCGCACCATCCGCTCCACGTCGGACTTGTCGAGCGTGGTCGAGCCGGTGATGGTGATCGACTGCTGGCGACCGGTGCCCAGATCCTTGGCGCTCACGTTCAAGATGCCGTTGGCATCGATGTCGAAGCTCACCTCAATCTTCGGGATGCCCCGCGGCGCCGGCGGGATGCCGGTCAGGTCGAAGTTGCCCAGGAGCCGGTTCTCACGGGC
>JAAZEB010000288.1 GCA_012512505.1 Armatimonadota bacterium
CCATCGGGCTTCACACGGTTAGGAAGCCGCATTGCTGCGGCGCTCCGTTGCTTTCTCCGGGTGATTGCCGGAGTGCCCGAGCCATCGGGCTTCTGCCGGGCAGCCGCGTCGCCACGGCACCCCCGCTGCCCTACCGGGGGGAATGGTCCCTTGCCACCCGCCTAGCTCTTGGACTAGCGACGGAACCCCATTTTCATCCTCGCTTGGGTGCCCGCCGGGCATGAGGGACTCCTACGTCGGGGGGCCGGCAAGACGCCGGCGATCCGACCGGCCCGCTAGGCGGTTATCTGGGGTTGGATCTCCACGAAGCGGTAGCCTTTCGCGGTGTAGGCGCGCTCCAGGCGGTCGCGGTCGGCATCGGTGTGGAAGGGGCCGATGACGGCGCCACCGGAGCCAGAGAACTTGCTGGCAAAGCCGAGGTCGCGGGCGATCTGGATCATCTCCAGGTTCTGCGGGCCGATCACCTGGTCGCCAAAGATGCGGCGGCGCAGGTCGAAGTTGGCGTTCATGAGCGAGGCGAGCTGCTCGCTGTCGCCGCGCTCCAGGGCGTCGCGGGCCTCCTCGGCGTAGCGGGCAAAGGCGCGCATCGCGGCCACCACCTCGGCATCCCCGCGGTTGAAGCGGAAGCGCACGTCGCTGTGGATCTTTCCGGAGTCGCTCGGGTTCTCTACCCAGGCCAGGTAGAGGCGCGGCAGCAGGCGCGGGTCCATCGGGGTGTAAGCCCCGTGCCCGTGCTGCTCCATCAGCTCGCGGGCGAAGTCCATGAAGACCATGCCGCCGTAGACCTGGATCACGCGGTCTTGCAGGCCGGCGGCGATCTCCAACTCCTCGGTTTCTACGCTCAGCACCAGGTTCGGCTGCAGCGGCCGGGGCAGTTGGTCCTCGGTGACCTCGTAGAAGCGCATCAGTGCCTTGAGGGCGGCGGTGATGATGGCGCTGGAGCCGGCAAGGCCTACCTGGCGCGGGATGTTGGTGGCGTAGCTAATGGTGAAGTTGCGCGGTTCCAGCGCGATGCCGTGGGCGTCGCAATAGTCGCGAAACTTCTTGCAGGTGGCAAAGAGGAGCCGCAGGCCGCCATAGTAGCCATCGCGCTGGGCGGTCTCGCGCAGGGTATCCAGCGAGGCGAACTCCACCGGATCGTGGACCGGGTTGGGCACGATCTGCAGCGTGGGGCTTTCCCACAAGGTGACGTCGGCCCCAAAGTTCTCGATGGCGACGGAGATCGTCTTGCCAAAGTAGCCGTCAGAGGGGTTGCCTATCAGGCCGATGCGCGCATTGGCGCGGGTGCGTATGATCATCAGCGGCTCCTCATATCGGTCAGTTGTCCTCGGGGATGCCTCGCCTCCCAGGCGTTCAGATCCCGGTCTCGTCGTAGGGGGCCAGGATCGCGTCGATGTGCTGCAGCTCCGCGTCGGTGAAGGGCGCCGCGTCGAGGGCGGCCAGGTTCTCGTCCAGGTGCTCCACCCGGCTGGCGCCAATCAACGCCGTGGTCACGCGGGGATGGCGCAGCACCCAGGCCAGCGCCATCTGCGCCAGCGTCTGCCCGCGCTCCCGCGCCAGGTCGCGGAGGGAATGCAGCGCCGCCAGCATCTCCGGGGTCACCTGCCGGGCGCGCAGCGAACCGTCTGCCCCGAGAACGCGGTCGCCCACCTGCACGCGCGCCAGATAGCGGTCGCTCAACAGCCCCCGGGCCAGCGGCGAGTAGGCCACCACGCCGATCCCAAGCCGCTCGGTGTGCGGCAGCAGCTCTTGCTCAACTCCGCGCAGAAGCATTGAGTAGTCCGGCTGGTGGACGGTCAGCGGGGTGCCCAGCGACCGCAGGATGCGCTCGCTCTCGCAGGTGGCGGCGCCGCTGTAGTTGCTGATGCCGACGTAGAGCGCTTTCCCCTGCCGCACAATCTGGTCCAGGGCGCCGAGCGTCTCCTCCAATGGCGTCTCGGGGTCGGGCCGATGGTGGTAGAAGATATCGACGTACTCCACGCCCAGCCGCTTCAGCGATTGGTCCAGCGAGGCGATGAGGTACTTCTTCGAGCCCCAATCGCCGTAGGGGCCGGGCCACATCGGCGAGCCGGCCTTGGTGGAGAGGATCAGCTCGTCGCGATGGGCGGCGAAGTCCTCTTTCAGGATGCGGCCGACGTTGCGCTCGGCGCCGCCGGGCGGGGGGCCGTAGTGGTTTGCCAGGTCGAAGTAGGTGATCCCCAGGTCGAACGCCCGGTGAAGCATCCGGCGGATCTCGTCTTGGTCGCCGGTATCGCCAAAGTTGCGGCCGCAGCCCAGCGCCACTGCCGGCAGCAGCAGGCCACTGCGGCCACAGCGCCGGTAGAGCATCCGGTCGTAGCGAGTCTCTGCGAATGGCACGGAGGACCCCCTTTATCCTGTGTAGCAGGGGCGGCCGCGGGCGCCGCCCCTGCCGCTCACTGACCGAGAATCTGGTCGATGCGCTGCCGTTCCTCCTCGCTGAGCGGCGCGGCAGCGAGGGCGGCGACGTTCTCCTCGATCTGCGACACGCGGCTGGCGCCGATCAGGGCGCTGGTCACCCGCTGGTCGCGTAGCACCCAGGTGAGCGCCATCTGCGCCAGCGTTTGCCCACGCTCGCGGGCGAGGTCGTTCAGGGCGCGCAGCTTCTCCTGCAGCGCGGGGGTGATCGACTCCCGGCGCAGGAAGCCGTCCGGGTTGGCGGCGCGCGAGTCTTCCGGAATCCCCTCCAGGTAGCGGCTGGTCAGCAGCCCCTGGGCAAGGGGGCAGAAGGCGATAACGCCGATCCCGAGCCGGCCGGTGTGCGGCAGCAGGTCGTCTTCCACCCAACGGTTCATCAGGTTGTAGACCGGCTGGTGGATGGTGAGCGGCGTGCCAAGCGCCGCCAGGATCTTCTGCGACTCGCAGGTGGCGGCGCCGTTGTAGGAGCTGACGCCGACGTAGAGCACCTTCCCCTGCCGTACGATCTGATCCAGGGCGCTGAGCGTCTCCTCCAGCGGCGTCTCTGGGTCGGGCCGGTGGTGGTAGAAGATATCGACGTACTCCACGCCCAGCCGCTTCAGCGATTGGTCCAGCGAGGCGATGAGGTACTTTTTCGAGCCCCAGTCGCCGTAGGGGCCGGGCCACATCCGATAGCCGGCCTTGGTGGAGAGGATCAGCTCGTCGCGGTGGGCGGCGAAGTCCTCCTTCAGGATGCGGCCGACGTTGCGCTCGGCGCTGCCGGGCGGGGGGCCGTAGTTGTTCGCCAGGTCAAAGTGAGTGATCCCCAGGTCGAACGCCCGGTGAAGCATCTGCCGGGCCACGTCCTGGTCGGCCCGGTCGCCGAAGTTGTGCCAGCACCCCAGGCTGATGGCGGGGAGGAGCAAGCCGCTCCGCCCGCAACGTCGATACTCCATCTGCGCATACCGCGAGTCCGAGAACGCCATCTGCGGCACCCCTTTCCCCTCATACCGGGCCGGCTGTCGGCCCGCCGTCTCCCCCTTGGTTTCGCCGTTGCCGGGTCCGGCGCCTCCTCGCTTCGCTTGCCGCGGCAGCTGGTTCCCATTCGGCCCCATCTGTGTTACAATGAGCGCGACAATGTGTTGATAGGGAGCTGCGAGTGCCGATCCATGCCGTCTATGTGAACCGTGCCGATGACCCCGAAGCCGCCACCCTGCTGGCTCGCCTGCGCCACCAGGGCCACGCCGGGCTCGTCGGCCTCACCATCGAACGCGTCTACCGCCTGGAAGGCGACATCGACCCCGAGGCGCTGCTGCCGCTGCTGGTCAACCCGGTGTTTGAGAGCGGCAGCCGCGACAGCCGCCTGGACCCCGCTGCCGGTCCCATCGTGGAGATCGGTTACCAGAAGGCCGTTACCGATCCGGAGACGCCTTCGATCCTGGAGGGCGCCCGGGCGCTGGGGGTGACCGGCCTGCAGTGGGCGCGCCTTGGCCTGCGCTATCAGTTCCAGGGCATCACCGCCGAAGAGGCCCGGCGCATCGCCGTGGCCACGCTCTTCAACCCGGTGGTGCAGGAGATCGTGCCCCCGGAGCGGGTGTGGGATTCGCTGCGCCCAACCGGCACCCCGGAGCCGGTGCGCCGCATCTCGCTGGCCGGCCTCTCGGATGCCGAGCTGGCGCGCGCCTCCGAGGAGAACTCCTGGTACGCGCCGCTGTGCCAGATGCAGGCGCTGCGCGACTACGAGCAGCAGCGCGGCCGGCCGTTCAGCGACGCCGAGATCGAGATTGTGGTGCAAAGCTGGAGCGACCACTGCTACCACACCACCTGGAAGAGCCTGGGCCTCTTCCAGAAGCTGATGGCCGCCACCCGGCAGATCGATCACCCGGCGGTCGTCTCCGTCTTCAAGGACAACGCCGGCGGCATGCGCCTCACTGACGACTGGGTCGTCACCATCAAGGGGGAAACGCACAACTTCCCCAGTGCCATCGCCACCTTCGGCGGGGTGGCCACCAAGCACGGCGGCGTCATCCGCGACACCCTCGGCTTTGGCAAAGGCGGCTTTCCCATCGGCGGCAGCACGATCATGGGCACCATGGACCCGCGCCTGGCTGACGACGACGTTCCTCCCGGCGCCCTCCACCCCGGGCACATCGTGCGCGAGTCGATCCGTGCCACCGCTTACTACTGCAACCCGATGGGCATCCCGATGATGTACCCGGTCTACCGGGCGCACCCGGGCTATCCGAAGTGCCTGGCGCTGGGGCACTCGCTGGGCCTCATCCCGAGCGCCTACGCCCAGAAGGAGCGCCCGCGGCCCGGCGATGCCGTGCTCCTCTTCGGCGGCCGCACCGGCCGCGACGGCCTACACGGCGCCACCGCCAGCTCCGCCCAGATGACCGGGGAGACGGCCGAGAAAGAAGCTGCCGCCGTTCAGATCGGCCACCCGATCATCGAGCGCAAGTTCATGGAGGCGATCCCGCACCTGCGCGATGCCGGCTGCATCCGCGCCGTCACCGACCTGGGCGCTGGCGGCATCTCCTGTGCCGCCGGCGAGATGGGCGAGCACACCGGTGTCCGCCTTGATCTGGACACGGTGCCGCTGAAAGACCAGAGCCTCACCGCCTGGGAGGTGCTGCTGTCGGAATCGCAAGAGCGGATGCTGGCCGCCATCCCCCCGGAGAAGCTGGCCGAGGCGCGGGAGATCCTCCGCCGCCACGACGTGGAGTGTACCGTCATCGGCACCTTCACCGAGACTGGCCGCTACGAGGCCACCTGGCGCGGCGAGCCGGTGGTCGACCTGGAGATGTCGTTCCTCTGGCAGTGCTGCCCGATTGAGCCGGCGACAGTGCGCCCGCCCGCCCCCGTGGAGCGAACCGGCACGGATCCAGCGCCAGTGGACGACCTCCCGTCGGTGCTGGCGGCGGGCAAGGCGGTCCTGGCGCATTACCACTGCTGCGACCAGTCGCCGGCCGGCTTCCAGTTCGACTCGACGGTGCAGGGGCGCACGGTGGTGGGGCCCTACGGCGGCAAGACGGGGCGGATGCCCACCCACGCCTACGTCTCGGCACCGCTGCGCGGCGAGCGCATCGGCGTGGCGAGCACCGTTGCCTACAACCCGTTCTATGGCGACCTCGACCCCGCCGGCCTAGCCCGGCTGATGATGGTCGAGGCGATCTCCCGGGCAGTCGCCGTGGGCGCCGATCCCGCGGTGCTCACCCTGTGCGACAACTTCTACACCCCGAAGGCTACCCCGGAGTGGAACTGGGCGCTCACGCGGATGGTCGAGACGATTGCCGACCTGTCGGTACGCCTGGGCACGCCGTTCATCTCCGGCAAAGACTCCAGCTCCGGCACGTTCCGCGCCAGCGATGGACGCTCCATCGACGTGCCGCTCACCTTCGTGGTGGCGACGATGGCCCGGGTGCCGGACGTGCTGCGGGTGGTCACCAAGGATCTCAAGCGCGCCGGGAACCGGCTGGTGCTGCTCGGCCGGCTGGATCCGGAGCGCCTGGGTGGCTCTGTCTACGCCGATTGCCGAGGCGAGCGGGGGAGCCGGCTGCACGACTTCGGCCAGGAGTGGGCCGCCGGCCTGAAGGCGTCGTGGGTACGGCTGCACACGCTCAGCCGCCAGGATGTGAACCCGGTGCAGGCCGCCGCGGCGATTGGGGAAGGGGGCCTCTTCGCCCGCCTCTTCGAGATGGCCTACGGCGGTGGCTTGGGGGCACGCCTCGAGTTGGGCGCCCTGGGCCCGGGCCGGCTAGATGGACTCCTCTTCGCTGAGGCGGTGGGGGCCTTCCTCCTGGAGGTGGACGCCGGCGCGGACCCGGAGGCGCTCTTCGCCGGCCTGGAGTACCGCGTCCTTGGCGAGGTGACCGCCGAGCCGGGGCTGGAGCTACGCCTTGGAGGCGAGACGGCCGGCATCTCCCTGGCCGAGCTCGAGGAAGCCTGGAGCAGACCGTTCGGCGAGGTGCTGGGGTAGCGCGCATGGCAAATCTGCAATCCGAAATCCGCAATCCGAAATGCATCGGGGTTCTTTACGCCCCGGGGATCAACTGCCACCAGGAGACGGCGTTCGCGGTGGAGTACGCCGGCGGGCGCAGTGCGATCGTGGCGCTGCACGATCTGCTGGAGGGGAATGCCCACCTGAGCGACTACGCCGGCCTGATCATCCCCGGCGGCTTCTCTTACGGCGACCACCTGGCGGCCGGGCGCGTGCTGGCGGTCCACCTGATTGCGCGCCTGAGCGAGGAGCTGCGCGCCTTCGTTGCCGCCGGCCGGCCGGTGCTGGGCATCTGCAACGGTGACCAGGTGCTGATGGAGACCGGTCTGCTGCCG
The DNA here is from genome assembly GCA_012512505.1 of Armatimonadota bacterium. Lineage (GTDB taxonomy): Bacteria > Armatimonadota > JAAZEB01 > JAAZEB01 > JAAZEB01 > JAAZEB01. The sequence continues at coordinate 6,751 of JAAZEB010000288.1, forward strand.
AATGGCACGGTGGCCGAGCGCGCCGGCGCCCTCACCCAGAACCGCTCGGCCCGCTTTGAGAGCCGCTGGGTGCGCCTGCGGGTGCAGCCAACCGGCAGCTTCTGGACACGCGGTCTCGAAGGCAGCCTCCTGCGCGTGCCGGTCGCCCATGGCGAGGGGCGCCTGGTGCGCTCGCCGAACGCGGTGGTGACCCCGGCTTTCCTCTACGTCGATGACGACGGCGCGGCTACGGAGGCGTACCCCAACAACCCCGCCGGTTCGCCCGGGGGGATCGCCGGCGTGGTGGATCCCTCCGGCCTGGTGCTGGGTCTGATGCCGCACCCCGAGCGTGCCCTCCTGCCGGCCCACGGCTCCGAGGACGGCCTCGCCCTCTTCCGGAATCTGGTCCGCTACTGCGCCGAAATTTGAGGTCGCGGGGCGGCTACCGGCGGCGTGCCCCGGCGTGGTTGGGGCGTCTGGAAGGTGAGGCGCTCAGATGTCCACGCCGAAAAGCTGGAGGAGGGTGACCAGCAGCAGCAGGCCCGAGAGAAGGCTGACCACGAGGGTAGTACTCCAGGCGGCGAGGTTGAAGCGCCAGCTATTGACGTAGGGCCCCATCAGGTCGCGGTCGTTCACCAGGCGTAGAATGAAGAAGAGGATGACCGGCAGCAGGATGCCCTGCACCACCTGCGAGTAGATCATCAGGTCTACCGGGTTGATGCCGGGGATGAGGGTGATGGCGGCGCCGGTGGCGATGAGGAAGGTGAACAGGCCGACGAAGAAGGGAGCCTCCTGGAAAGAGCGGGAGACGCCGCGCTCGAAGCCGAGCGCCTCGGTGACGGCGTAGGCGGTGGCCAGCGGCAGCACGCCGGTTGCCAGCATCGAGGCGCCGAAGAGGCCGATGGCAAACAGGAGAAAGGCATAGCGCCCCGCCAGCGGCGCCAGCGCCTGGGCGGCCTCAGCGGCGGTGTGGATCTCCGTTCCCCGCGGCACGGCGGCCCCCATGGCGATGATGATGAAGAAGGCGATGGCGCAGGCGAAGGCGGAGCCGAGGTAGACATCGAGCCGCTCCAGGCCATACTCCCGCATATTGACGCCCTTCTCCGCCACCGCCGACTGCACGAAGAGCTGCATGAAGGGCGAGATCGTGGTGCCGATCAGCGCCACGAGCATGAGCAGGTAGCCACTGTCGCCCTCCAAGCGCGGGTGAAAAGCACCCTGGGCGACGGCCGACCAATCCGGCTTCGCCAGGAATGCCGCCCCCACGTAGCCGAAGAAGACCAGCGACATCACCAGGAAGGCGCGCTCCACCACGGCATAGGTGCCACGCACCACCAGGTACCACACCGCCAGGGCCACCACCGGGATGGAGAGGAAGCGCGGCACCCCGAACAGCGCGAGCGCCGCGCCGACGCCGGCAAAGTTGGCCACGATGGTACCGCCGTTGGCGATCAGGAAGGCGAGCACCGCCACCAACGTCCAGCGCACGCCAAAGCTCTCGCGGATCAGATCGGTGAGGCCCTTGCCGGTGACGGCGCCCATGCGTGCCGCCATCTCTTGCACGATGGCGACGCCGAAGGCGACGAGGAGCATCGCCCAGAGGAGGTCGAAGCCGTAGAGGGCGCCGGCCTGCGAGTAGGTGAGGATGCCGCCGGCGTCGTTGCCCCCATTCGCCGCGATCAGGCCGGGGCCCAGGATCGCCAGCACTCTGAGCAGCTTCGGCTTCCGCATCCGACTCCTTCCCGACGATTGGCACGGCTGCGGGCAGCGCCGCCGGCCTGGCTCCGGTTGGGCACGCCAAGGGCGGGCGCGCCACCCACGAAAAAGGGGCACGGCAAGCCGTGCCCCGGAGCCCGCGTCGGGCAGGGCCGGCTACCGCATCAGTGTGCGGCAAGCAAGCCAGCGGTCCGCCCGTACCTCGGGGCGGATGCCGCGTTTGCCTGCCTCCTGACTGTCGCTGGTACTCATACTCTCCGTCTCAGGGCGTCCTGCGGTCGGTGAGCCCCCGCGGCCTGGCAAGCCAGCCACCGCTCAGCGGAACACGCGCGGGAGGCGCTTTTTCCACTCGTCCGGCAGGATGATCTCCATCGCGTCATCCACCGTGACGATCCCCAGCAGAATGCCCTCGTTGTCGACCACCGGCAGTGCTAACAGGTCGTAGCGCGCCATGATGCGCGCCACCTCCCGGTCGTTCTCATCCACGCTCACGCGGATGACGTCGGTCTCCATGATCTCGCCCAGCGGCCGTTCCGGCGGCGAAACCAGCAGCTTCCGCAATGGCACGACGCCCACCAGGCGCGCGTCCTCGCGACTGGCCACCACGTAGATGTCATGGAGCATCTCCGGCAGCGTCTCGCGGGCGCGCATGTTCTCCAGCACCTCTCCCGCGGTGAAACTGCGCGGCACTGCCACCAGGTCATTGGTCATCAGGCCGCCGGCACTGCGCTCCGGATACTGCAGTAGCTCGCGAACATCCTCCGACTCTTCCGGCTCCATGCGCTCCAGGATGTCGTCGACGCGCTCCTCCGGCAGATCCGCCAGCAGGTCGGCGGCGTCGTCCGGCTCCATCTTCTCCAGCAGATCGGCGGCGCGCTCGTCATCGAGCGCCTCCATCAGATCCGCCTGCCGCTCCGGCGACATCTCCTCCAGGGTATCGGCCGCCGTCTCATCATCCAGCGAGTCGAGGATCTCGTGTCCCTGCCGCAGGGAGACCGATTCCATCATCTCGGCGATGTCGGCCGGGTGCATGTCGGCCGTCTTGGCGTGCGAGGCCGCCAGGCGCACCGGGTAGTCGCTGGCGAAAAACTCCACCTGCGGCCATTCCAGCGGCCGTTTCCGCCACGGCAGGCGCAGGCGCTCCACCAGCCGCTCTACGCCCAGGCGGCGGGCTACCGGCTCCAGGCCGGCGTCGATGCCGGCGAGGCGGCAGGTGCCCTCCTGGCAGCGCAGCAGCACGTCGTTGACGCGCACCACCTGCCGGTGCTCCACGTCGATCACCTTGCGATCCAGCAGATCGCGGTGGAGCAGCAGCTCGTTCTCGCGGCGCGCGAAGCCACGCAGATCCACCCGCGCCGAGGTGAGCCGGATCCCCTCGGCGGAAACCGACGCCACCTGCGACCAGGGCACGAAGTAGTTCAGGCTCCCGGTGCGCAAGACCAACCCGATCACCGGCGGGTAGGTATCGGCGCCGATGCGGGCAACCAGGTCCTGCAGCTTCCCCAGCGCTTCGCCCTGGGGACCCCGTATCGGCCGGCGCAGCAGGAAAGAAAGTGAGAGCGTATCCGGGTGATCGTCGCTTGACATAGGCCGATGGTAGCCCCGGCACACGGTGTCCGTAGTGGCTGGCATGCCGTTCGCGTGCCGGCACCCCATCCCCTTGGTCCGTCCGTGACCACTGCCAACAGGCTTGCTTAGCTGCCCTCCGGCCCGATTCTACCACCGTCACCGGCTCGCGTCAAGCCACGGGAACCTGTCGCGGCGCCGCTCGTCTGGGAAGGTAGAAGCCGGGATGCGCGCCATCCCGCCTGGAAGGGAGAGGGTACCATGCTTGGAAGGATCTTGTTCGCGGCCATCGTGCCGCTGTTGTTGCTGACGATGCCGGCTGCCGCTCAATGGGGTCGCGGTGGCTGGTGGACCCGGGTGACGCCCACCACGCCGCAGCAGAAAGCCTACGTGGAGCAGGCGCGCAAGCTGCAGGATCAAATCTGGCAGGCACAGGCCGAGCTGTGGAAACTGCGCGAGACCGAGAAGCCGTCGCCGGCCGCCATCGCGGCACGGGAGCGGGAGATCTCGCGGCTGCGGGATCAACTCTGCGAACTGAACATTAAGAACCGCGCGCTGCGCCAGGAGATGGTTGGCCCGAACACGCCACTGGGCGCTCGGATGGGCGCGGGCCGGGGCGGCTGGGGGCGCGCTATGGGCGCCTGCCCCTGGGGCGGGCCAGGCCTGGGCCGCGCTATGGGCATCTGCCCCTGGGGCGGACCGGGCCGCGGCCCCGGTGGGCGCTGATCGACCGGCTGGGGGTCGCCCTTCGGCTGCCCCCGGCAGCAATTCCGCGTAACACCGGCCCCTCATCCTCTCGGCAGGCGGGTGAGGGGCCGGCGCCGCGTCCCCTGGCGTCGCTGGCAGCCAGAGGCTATCTGGCAGCCAGAGGCTATTGACCGGGGGAGCTTCCCGCAGGTATACTGAGCGCGTTGTTGGCCACCCGCGTGGCTGCTGCCAGCACAGCGGATGCGTCCGCTCGCGCTTGAGCCGCGCACCCTGTCTGGCCCGTGCAACAGAAACACCGTCATGTGCCAGCCAACCCAAGCCGCCGACGACGCACGCCATGAGGCGCCGCGCGCGCTCGCCCTGCTTGCTGCGGGGCCTGACCCCGCCTATGACGATCTGGTCCGCCTTGCCGCCCAGGTGTGTGGCACCCCGATGGCGCTGCTAGCCCTCCTCGATCAGCACTACATTCGGCTTATCGCGCGCCTGGGGGTGGATGCCGACCAGGTGCCCCGGGAAGGCTCGCTCTGTGCCCGGACAGCCGCCGCGGGCGACCTTCTGGTGGTCACCGATGCCGATGCCGGGCCAGCGTGCGCGGAGCAATCGCTGGTCACCGGGGCAGAACGGGTGCGCTTCTTCGCGGCGGTGCCGCTGCTCACAACGCAAGGGCAGTCGGTCGGCGCGCTGGAGGTGCTTGACCGCGTGCCGCGCTCCCTCTCCGAGGCGCAGCAGGAAGGCCTGCGCGCTGTTGCCAGACAGGCGATGCTCCTCCTCGAAGGCCACCGGTTGGGCGCCAGGCCGAAAGCAACGCGGCAGGTGAGCCGCCGGCCACGCGCGGCCGGCGCCGGTGAAACGAGCGCCACGGCCAGGCCACGGGGAGCATCGGCGCGTGCCCCGGAGGCGTCGGCCGGCGCGGCGATGGCGAGCGCGGCGCTGCCGCCGCACCCGTCCGAGCGGGCACTGGCCGAGGGGCGGTTCGAGGCGCTCTTTCGGGCCTTTCCGGGCGTGGTGGTGGTGAGCACGTTGGGCGAGGGGCGCTGCCTGGACGTGAACGATGCCTTCCTGCGGCTCACCGGCTACCGCCGCGAGGAGGCGGTCGGGCGCACCCTCCTGGAGACGAACCTCCTGGCCGACGCCTGGGAGCGGGCTCGCATCCGCCAGATGCTGCGTGACCAGCGGGCGATTGATTGCCTGCCGGTGCGCCTGCGCACCCCTGCCGGGGGAACGCGCGCCGGCCTGCTTTCCGCCGCCGTGGTCCGCCTCGGTCTCGAACGGCTCGTGCTCACCGTGATCAGCGACGTGACCGAGCACCAGGAGGAGCAGCAAGCGCGGCAGCGCCGGGAAGCCCAGGCGCAGCTCGTGCAGAAGCGAGAAAGCCTTGGCCGCTTGGCCAGCACGATAGGCCACGACTTCAACAACCTGCTGACCGGGATCCTCGGCCACGCCGGCCTGGCGCTGGCGCAGCTCCCCGAAGGGGAAGCCCGCAACCACCTGGCGGCCATCGAGCAGGCGGCGACGCGGGCCGCCACGTTGACGCAGCAGTTGCTGACCTATGCCGGCGAGGGGCAGATCGCCTCGGAAGCTGTGAGCCTCACCCGGCTCGTGGAGGGGATGGGTGACCTGCTGCAGGCTGCCGCCACCCGCTAGACGACGCTTCGCCTCAGCCTCGCCGCCAACCTCCCCTTGATCACGGGCGACCCCGCACAGCTCCGGCAGGTGCTCGTCAATCTGGTCACCAACGCCGCCGAGGCCGCCGGCTCCCAGGCGGGGACGATCCGCATTAGCACCGGCCTCTTGCGTGCCGACGCGGCCTACCTCTCCCGGGCCTACGGCGATGGCGACCTCCCGGAGGGCACCTACGCCTACCTGGAGGTCGCCGATAACGGGCAGGGGATGGATGCTGCCACTCTGGCGCACCTCTTCGACCCGTTCTTCTCCACCAAAGGGAATGGCCGCGGCCTCGGCCTGGCCGCGACCCTGGGCATCGTGCGCCGGCACCGGGGCGGGTTGCTGGTCGAAAGCGAGCCGGGGCGCGGCACGACGGTGCGTGCCCTCTTCCCCTGCGCCGGCCCGTCGCCCGCGGCGGCGCCCCCTCCCGCCCGGGCCGCGGCGACCGAAGACCCTGCTGCCCGGACGTGGCGTGGTAGCGGCACCATTCTGGTGGTGGATGACGAGGAAGTGGTGCGCCAGGTCACCAGCACGATGCTTCGGCTCCTCGGCTTCTCGGTGTTGCTGGCGAGTGATGGCGTGGAGGGCGTCGCGCTCTTCGCCCGTCACCACGCAGAGATCGCCGCGGTGCTGCTGGATCTGGCGATGCCCCACATGACGGGCGACCAGGCTTTCGACGAGATCCAGCGGATCCGCCCCGACGCGTGCGTGATCCTCTCCAGCGGCTACACCGAGCGCGACGCGATGAGCCGCTTTGCCGGCAAAGGGTTGGCCGGCTTTCTCCAGAAACCGTATGAGCTGCAGGCACTGGCGGCGAAACTGCGTGAGGTGCTTTCCCGGTCGCCCGCGCGGGAACGCCCCGCTGATGCCTCCTGATGAGGCCCTGCGCCGCGGCGACCCTGGGCCGGAGGGGTGCAGGTGCCGGCCACCCGGGCGGCGAAGAGACGCAGCAACAGCGTGGGGCGCTGGCGGGCCCGTTTCGCCAACCGGCCGCGCGCTTCGGCAACGGCGGGAGGGATTGCTGTGCTGGAGAAGGCAGTGCTCACCAGTCTGCTGCGGCAGATGTACCGCATCCGCCTCTTTGAGGAGCGGCTGAAGCGGCACTACGACTACCAGGCCTACGTGACCGAGAGCCCATCGTCACGCGACGACGGCTTCATCGTCTCGGACGGCTACGACTTTGCCAGCAAGGGCCTGATCGGCGGGGCGGTGCATCTCTCCATCGGGCAGGAGGCGGTCTCCGTGGGCGTGTGCGCGCACCTGGAGCCGACCGATGCCGCCTTCAGCAGCCACCGCAGTCACGGGCACGCCATGGCCAAGGGGATTCCTCTCCGCCAGGTGATGGCGGAGCTGATGGGCCGCGAGGGCGGCTGTTGTTATGGCTGCGGCGGCTCGATGCACCTATTCGACCCGGATCATGGCTTCCTGGGGGGCAACGGCATCGTGGGCGGACAACTGCCGCTGGCGCTAGGACCGGCCTTTGCCGCGAAGTACCAGGGCACGCGTGGCGTTTCGGTTGCCTTCTTCGGCGATGGCGCGGCCAACCAGGGCACGCTGCTGGAGTCGCTGAACCTGGCGGCGCTCTGGAAGCTGCCGGTCCTCTTCGTGTGCGAGAACAACCTCTACGCCAACTCCACGCCGGCGTCACTTGCGCTGCCGGTGCCGGACGTGGCACCCCGCGCCCGCGCCCTGGGCATCCCGGGAGAAGTGGTAGATGGGCAGGATGTGCTGGCGGTCTACGACGCGGCGGGAAGGGCGGTGGCGCGCGCTCGCGACGGGCAGGGGCCGACGCTGCTGGAGATGAAGACTTACCGGTTCGAGGGCCACTGCGGCTTCGCCGGCGAGCACCAGAACCCGGAGGAGTGCGCGCAGTGGCGGCAGCGCGACCCGATCCGCCTCCTGGAACAGCGCCTGGCGGCCGAGGGAATCCTGGCGCCCGCCGAACAGCAGGCGCTGCGCGCGCAAGCGCAGGCCGAGGTGGAAGACGCCGAGGCGTTTGCCATCGCCAGCCCCCTGCCCGATCCCCGGCGGCTGGCGGCGTTCGTCGACTGAGCGCCCAAACCGGCGCCCGACAACCGGCGATCCCCTGGACGGTTCCGCGCGACATCGGAGAGAGACCATGCGTGAGCTAACGTACGCGGCCGCCATCAACGAGGCGCTGCGCGAGGAGATGGAGCGTGACGAGCGCGTGTTCCTCATCGGCGAGGATATCGGCTCGGTGCGCCAGG